>JBDRKM010000368.1:0-15093 GCA_043814015.1 Pseudomonadota bacterium | reverse complement strand
GACGAGCCCGCCCACCGGCCCGGCCGTGCGGCCGCGCGGCGGGACCTGACCCAGGGCCCGGACGCCCAGGTCACCGTCCCGCGAGCGCCACCGCGGGGGGGTTCACCCCCTCCCGCTTGGGCTGTCGAGGCCGGTCCCCCGGCGCTGGTGGAGGAGAGCAGGCGGCGCCCAAGGCCCCCGTGAAGTTGCCACATTGCGCCCAGGACCCCTGCGAAGTTGCCACTCGGTATCCCCCACGCCCATCGCCCACCGGCCAACGTACCGTTTCGGAGGGCGTCATGGCGTCCCACCCCTCGAATGGCAACTTACAGGGTACCCTGGGCGTTTTCTGGCAACTTACGGGGTACCCTGAGCGCCCGGGGCCCGCGCTGGCCGCCGCGCTGCGCCGCCACCAGCCCCGCCCGAGCCCAGTTCCCCCCTTGCCATCCGCCCCGTGCCAGGCGATGAGAGCCGCCCCCCACGCGGAGATCGTCGCCATGCCCACGCTGCCCCCCGCCCTCACGCACCTCGAGCACCTCGCCGCCCAACCCGAGGGCCCCTGGCCCTGGGACCTGGAGCTGGTGGAGGGCGACTCCGACGTCCTGAAGACCTGGACCGTGGCCGATGAACGCCGCTCCTTCCTGCGCTTCGCCGCCACCAGCGCGGGCTGCGAGCTGGGCCTGTGGGCCACGACGGGCCAGCCCCTGGAGCAGGCCCCGGTGGTGTACCTGGACGCCGACGGCTCCGAGAACCGGGTGCTCGCCCGCAACGCCGAGGAGTTCCTGCTGATCCTGGCCTTCGGCCAGCCCGATCCGGCCGCGCTGGGCAAGGTCCCCGACGAGGCCAGGGAGGCGCTGGAGGCCTACCGCGCGTGGCTCGCGGACACCGTGGGCCTGTCGCTGCCCAAGGGCAAGCCCGCGGCCATCATGAAGAAGTCCGAGGCGGAGCATCCTGGGCTGCAGGAGTGGCTCGAGGGCGAGGTCGCGGGCGGCCACGGCGCCGCGGCGGTGGACTTCATGGCCCTGGTGAACGGCAACGACGCCGGGGGCCTCCGAGCGGCCCTCGAGGCGGGCGTGTCCTGGGACGACCCCGACCTCAAGCAGGCCGTCTCCCGCGCCATCTTCAAGGATCGGGGGGCGATCCTCGACCTCCTCCTCGCGGGCGGCATGCCCGTGGAGCTGAAGCTCGCCTACGGCAACACCCCCCTGCTCGAGGCCGCGGCCAGCGGGCGGGTCGCGCTGGTGGAGCGCCTGCTGGCCGCCGGCGCGGATCCGAAGGCCAAGAACGCCTCGCGAGAGGGAGCGGCGGCCCTGATCTCCGAGTTCAACGCGCCGCTCAGGCGCAAGCTGGCCAAGCTGCTGGGCGTGTAGCGCATCGTGGCGCCCCTGTTCCTGATCGTGTCGGCTCCCGGGCGCGGCAAGACCACGGCGGTGGACCGGCTCGCGGGCGCGCTGCGCGTCCGGGGGCTCACGGTGGGAGGCATCCTGCAGCGGCCGCTGGAGGGGCTGGGCCGGCGCGCCGGGTACGACCTGGTGGACATCGCCACGGAAGAGACGCTCCCGTTCGCCCGCCGCCGCCCGACCGTCGGCGGGGGGCACGGGGCCTTCGCCTTCGACGAGGCGGGCTGGCCCTGGGCCGCCGCCCGCATCCAGGCCGCCCGCCGCGGGGCGGACGTGCTGCTGGTGGATGAGATCGGCCGCCTGGAGGCCGCCGGGAGCGGGCACCTGCCGGCCCTGCTGGCGCCCGTGCCCGGCGAGCGCGCCCGCGCCTGGGTGCTGGCGGTGCGCGATCTGGCGGTACCCGCCGTGATCGAGGCGCTCGGGCCGCCCGCCGCGCGGGTGGAGGCGCCGGTGGGGGAGGAGGAGATCGGGCAGCTGGCCGGCGCGATCTCCGGTTACCCTGTGCCCTGATTCCCCCAAGGGAGGAACCCCATGCGCGCGCTGCTCCCGCTGCTGCTCCTGGCCGGCTGCATCCCCGAACCCGGCCCCATCGACAGCCGCAGGCCGCCGGATGACTCGGGCCGCGACACCGAGGCGCCGGGCTGCACCTGGTACGCCGACGCGGACGGCGACGGCTTCGGCGATCCCCTCGCCACCGTGGAGGCCTCCTGCGAGGGCGGGCCCTCCGGCTATGTCGGTGACGCCACCGACTGCGACGACACCGACCCCGCGGTGCACCCGGGCGCGACCGAGATCTGCAACGACGGCGTGGACGACGACTGCGACGCCGCCACCGACGAGGACGCGGACGGCGACGGCGACGGGATCGGCCCCTGCGGCGGCGACTGCGACGACACGGACGCGGGCGTCTTCCCCGGCGCCGACGAGGTCTGCGACGGCCTCGACAACGACTGCGATCCGGGCACCGACGAGGACGGCGACGGCGATCTGGACGGCTGGAGCATCTGCGACGGCGACTGCGATGACGACGACGAGCTGAGGAGCCCCCAGGCCGTGGAGCTCGACGACGGCGAGGACGACGACTGCGACGGCGTGGTGGACGACGACGCGGTGCACTGCAACGTGGACGTGCCCGAGAACTACACCACCATCGCCGGGGCCATGGACGCCGCGCCCAGCGGCGGGGTCGTCTGCGTCGCCCCCGGGGAGTACCGGGAGCGGCTGAGCTTCAGCGAGAAGGAGGTCCACATCGTGGGGGTGGCGGGCCCGGTGCTCACGGTGCTCGATGGGGACGGCGAGGGGCCCGTGGTGCAGATCGCGGTCGAGGGCCGCGTCCGCCCGGAGCTGGTCGGGCTGCGGATCCGGAACGGTCACGCCTCCGGGGATGGCGGCGGCGTGCGGGTGAGCGCGGGCAACGCCGCTCTACGTGATGTGGTGATCGAGGACTGCTCCTCGGACGTCCGCGGCGGGGGCCTGGCGGTCCAGGCGGGGGCGGTGGACGTCTCGGACTCCACGCTGCGCGGCAACAGCGCCAACTACGCCGGCGGCGGGATCTACGTCACCGGCACGGCCACCCTGACCATCCGGGGGGTCAGCGTCACCGGCAACGATGTGGTCTGCGCCTACGGCTGCTCCGGCGGCGGGCTGCGGGCCGACGGCGCCACGCTGGTGGAGGTGGTGTCCAGCAGCTTCACGGGCAACACCGCCAGCCGGGGGGCCGGGCTCGACGTGAGCGACACCGACGGGCTCACCCTGCGCTCGGTCTCCCTGCGCGACAACGCGGCCACCGGCTACGGGGGCGGCCTGTACGCCTGGCAGTCCACCATCGCCGCGGACCAGCTCTGGATCTCGGGCAACAGCTCCACGGACTGGGGGGGCGGGATCTACGGCACGGACAGCGCGTTCATCCTGAACAACGTCGTCGTGGCCGGCAACAGCGCCGCCTGGGGCGCCGCCGGTATGGAGCTGTTCGGCGGCAGCCTGCAGCTCACGCATGGGCTGTTCGCCCGCAACCGGACCGAGGGCACCGGCGGCGGGCTGGTGCTCATCGACTGGGCCGACGCCACGCTGGAGAGCACCATCTTCCTGGAGAATGAGGCCTCCGAGGGGGGCGGGGCGCTGCACCTGTTCGACGAGCACGAGGATCTGACACTGAACGCATGCGATCTGTGGGGCGATCTGCCCACCGAGACCGAGGGCCTGGGCACGCTGTCCTCCGCCGAGGATCTCGGCGTCGCGCCCGACCTGCTCGACCTCTCCGGCGACGATCCCTGGGCCTGGGACGTGCACCTCGCCGTGGGTTCCGCGTTGCGGGACGCCGGCCCCGAGGGCGACGCCGACCCGGACGCCGGGCCCGCGGACCTCGGCCCCTTCGGCGGCCCTGGAGCGGGTGACTGGGATCTGGACGGCGATGGGTTCCCCGCCTGGTGGCACCCGGGCCCCTACGACCCCGAGGACGATCCCTTCGGGGGCTGGGACTGCGACGACCACGACCCCCTCGTGTACCCCGGGGCAGGCTGCGGGTAGGAGCGGGCTGGCTCAGCCGCCCTCACCCTGCCCGCAGACCACCACCACGCGGCGCCGCTCGTGCTCCAGCAAGGTGACGTCCACCCCGAAGGTCTCGCCCAGGGCCTCGGCCGTGAGCACGTCGCGGGCGTGGCCACAGGCGACCATGCGGCCGTGCTTGAGCAGCATGGCCTTCTCGGCCACGGCCAGGGCGGCGTTGGGATCGTGGGTGGTGAACACCACGGCCCGGCCCGAGGCGCGCACGCGGGCCATCAGATCGAGCACCCGGCGGGTGTTGCCGAGGTCCAGGTGGGAGGTGGGCTCGTCCATCAACACCAGGCGCGTCTGCTGGGCCAGGGCGCGGGCCACGGTGCAGAGCTGTCGTTCGCCGCCTGATAGCTCCATCATGGAGCGGTCCTTCAGGTGGGCGATGCCGGCGTCCTCCAGGGCCCGGAGCGCGGCGGCGCGGTCCTCGGGGCCGGGCTGGGCCAGGAGGCCGAGGTGGGGCGCGCGGCCGAGCAGGGCGTACTCGCCCACGGAGATGGGGAAGGAGATGGGCTCCTCCTGGGGCACCAGGCACAGCAGGCGCGCGCGCGCGCGGCGGCTCACCTCGCCCCAGGGGCGGCCCTCCAGCGCGGCCTCGCCGGCCGTCGGGTCGTAGAGGCCCAGCAGCAGGTGCAGGAGCGTGGTCTTGCCCGAGCCGTTGGGCCCGAGGACCGCGGTGATCCGGCCGGGAGGCAGGTCGAGATCGAGGCCCTGCAGGGCTTCACGCGCGGCCCCGGGGTAGCGGAAGCCGACCCCCTGCAGCCGGACCAGCGGTGCTTCAGGCTTCATCGCCGCCACCCCCCGCGCCAGCGCAGCATGAGCACCACGAACAGCCCGGCGCCCGCCAGCGAGGTGAGGATGCCCAGCGGCAGCTCGCCGGCGGTGGCCGCGCGCGCCACGTCGTCGCACAGCAGGGTGAAGATCCCGCCCATGAGCATGGCCCCGGGCAGGGCGCGCTGCGCGTCGGCGCCCAGCAGCCCGCGGGCCAGGTGGGGCACGATCAGGCCGACCCAGCCCACCAGCCCGGCCTTCGAGACCACCGCGGCGGTGGCCAGCACCGCCGCCAGCAGCACCACCAGGCGCTCCACCACCAGGTTGGCGCCCAGCGAGAGCGCTGTCTCATCGCGCAGGGAGAGCAGGTTGAGGCGCCAGCGCATGGCCAGCAGCACCACGAGGGCCGGCAGGACCACCGGCGCCACGTGGAGCATGTCGGTCCAGGAGGCGCCCCACAGGCCACCGAGCAGCCAGAAGGTCAGATCGGGGAGCTGATCCAGGGGGTCGGCCATGACCTTGAGCACGCCGGTGCCCGCGGAGAAGAGGGCCGAGATGGCGATGCCCGCCAGCACGAGGCGCAGCACCGGGTCGCCCACGCGCAGCCGCGCGGCCAGCAGGGCGGCGGCGCCCAGGCCGGCCAGGGCGAACAGCGCGGCGGAGCCCTGCACCACGAGGGGGCCACCACCGAGCGCCACGATGGCCAGGCAGGCCCCGAAGGCCGCGCCCTGGGAGACCCCCAGGAAGCCCGACTCCACCAGCGGGTTGCGGAACACCATCTGGAACACGGCCCCGGCCCCGGCCAGGGCCATGCCGGTCAGGAAGGCCAACAGCACGCGGGGCGCCCGCAGCTCCAGCATGACGCTCCGGGCCAGCGGATCGTGGGCCAGGGCGGAGGGGGAGGTGAAGCCCGCCTCGGGGTAGCGCCCGAGGAACAGGGAGAGCGCCAGCACCGCGAGCACGCCGAGGGCCAGCAGCGCCCAGCGCAGGGCGGCCCGCGGGCGCTCAGGCACCGTCGAGCCCGGCCTCAGGCAGGATCCAGGCGTCCACCCGCGCGGGCTCGATCCCATACAATTCGCCGTAGAAGGCGCGCAGCTCGGCGGCCATGTCCAGCCTCGGGAGGAGATCGGGGGTGCAGCTGGCCAGCCAGCCAGATCAGGCCGAGCAGCCAGCGGGGATCGGGGCTGTTCCAGTCGTACAGGTCGTGGGGGAAGCGCAGCAGGCGGTCGTTCTGCACGGCTTGCAGGTGCCCCCAGCGCTCGTCGGAGGCGAGATCGGCCATCACCGCGGCCTCTTCCATGTCGTGGGGGATGCAGACCACCAGCACGTCCGGGTCCCAGGCGGCGATCTGCTCGAACCCCACGATGGTCCAGCCATCGGTGACCGTGGCCTCCTCCAGCCAGACCGGGCGCCCGCCCGCCAGCGCCACCTGCTGGGTCTGCATCCAGGCCTTCGCCGGCACCTTGACCGCGATCTTGCCGCCGCGGGCGTGCATGCCGAGCACCAGCACCCGCGGGCGCGCCGCCTCGGCCAGGGGGCCGACCGCGGCCGCGATGCGCTCCAGGCGCTGGGAGTAGAAGGCGGAGATGGCCTCGGCGCGGGCGGGCTCCCCCAGGACCTGGCCCAGCAGGGCGACATCCTGGAGGAAGCGCTCCGGGGTCTCCAGGCCGAGGTGCAGGGTGGGGATGCCCACGCGCGCCAGGGTGGTGCTGTGCTCGTCCTCGACCGTCCCCTTGGCGAGCACGAGATCCGGGTGCAGGGCCGCGATGGCCTCGACCCCGGGATCGTGCGCCAGATCCACCCAGCCGTCGGGGCCAGGATCCAGCTGGGAGATGAAGCTCGTGGCATCGCCACGCGCCTCCACCGCGGCCAGGCGGCCCAGCGCGCCGGGGAACATGGCGAAGACATGCACCGGCATGTAGAGGCCCTTGCCCGCGGCCACCACCCGCGCGGGTGGGCCACCGAGGGCAAGGGCCTGGCCCGCGGCGTCGACCACCTGGATGGCGGCGGGCGGAGGGGCCTGCGGGGCGGGGGTGGAGCAGGCCGCGAGCAGCAGCGGGAGCAGGGCGGAGAGGTGGGCGCGGGAGATCATCGGGTTCCTCGGCCAGCGAGGTGGGCGGAGGGAACTAACCGGAATCCCTCGCGCACAACCTCCCCGCCGCCTCCACCGCCCGCTGGGCGTTCTCCGCGAAGTGCGCGCCGATCTCGGCGGCCCAGCCCGCGGTGGCCGGGGCGCCGCCCACCAGCACGGGCGCGGCCAGGCCCGCGGCGCGCAGGGCCGCAACCAGCCGCGCCTGGACGGGCATGGTGGTGGTGAGCAGGGCCGAGGCGGCCACCAGATCGGCCCCCACCTCCCGGGCGCGGGCGACGAAGGCTTCCACGGGCACGTCGGCCCCGAGATCGTGGACCTCGAAGCCGTGGGCGGCCAGCAGCGTGGCCACCAGGGACTTGCCGATGTCGTGCAGGTCGCCCTGTACGGTGCCGATCACCACGGCACCGCGCCGCGCGGGCCCGCCCGTTCGCAGGGCCGGCGCCAGCACGGCCATGGCGGCCTTCATGGCCTCGGCGCCCATGATCAGCTCGGGCAGGAAGTACTCGCCCCCCTCCCAGAGGCGGCCGACCTCGCGCAGGCCCTCGGCGAAGCCCTCCTCGATGGCGGCCAGCGGATCGGCGCCCGCGGCCAGCACGGCGGCGGCCAGGGCGCGGGCCTGGGCCTCATCGCCGTCGATGATGGCCTGGCGCAGGGCGGCGGGAGCGGGAGCGGGCATGGACACCTCCTGTCCAGGGGACGTCACCCGGCTGGACGGCGAGGACAAGGGGCGTGCTGCGGGCAGCCCTCACCTGAACCTACCGATCTGCGGGCAGGATCCCCCTGGACCTACCACCAGCGCCGGCTGGGAAGAGCCGCGCTTTGAAAAGCGGCGTTGGTTGGTCTGTGCGCGAGGTTCCACTGCCCAGGCGAGGGGCTGGTGGTAGGTTCGACCTGGTCCTGATCGCAGAATGGTAGGTTGGGGGGGGCCCTGGCCGCGGAGAGATGCGGTCAGCGCCCCTCGCCCGCCACCCACCCCTCGTTCCAGGGCTCCCGGGTCACCACGGCGCGTCCGCCCTGGAGCCGCACCTCGACCGAGCCACCGTCCGGGGCCACGTTCACCAGGGCGGGGCCCAGCGGCGTGGCGACCTCGCGGCGGCCTGCGATCCCCGTCGTGAGCGCGCTCCTGGCCAGCCAGAGGGCCTGGACGCGGACCTCCTCGCGCCGCCAGCCGGTCTGCTGCGCGGACAGGCGCGTGAGAAAGACCCCGGCGGCCGCGGCGGCCAGGCCGAGGACCACCATGATGAGGAGGAGGGTGTGGCCCCGGCGGCTCATGGCGTCTCCAGGGGGATGAAGACGCGGTCGCGCTGGGTCAGGCCCGGACGCAGGGGGAGGCCCTTCTCGATCACGACCCCGTCCACCTCGCGCCGCAGCGCGGTCACCCCCGTGGCCAGGGCCTGACGGCCTTCGCAGCTGCCCTCCCCCACCCGCAGCACGGCGCCTGCCTCCAGGCGGTAGCGCACAGCGCAGTCGTCGCGGGACCAGCCGAGGGGCTCGTCCGCGAGGGGGCGCCCCCAGCGCACATCGCGGTGCAGCTCGTCGGCCACGGTGCGCAGCTCGGCGGCGGTCTGCAGGTGCCACAGGGCGATGGCGTGGGTCTCCTCCAGGGCCAGCGCGCCCGCGTAGATCAAGGGCAGGAGCAGCCCGAGGATCGAGAGGTTGATGGCCATCTCCATGATGGTGAAGCCCCGGCGGCTCATGGCGTGCCCCCCGCGAAGACGGTCAGGGAGCGCTGCTGGCGCAGGCCGGAGGGGGGGCGCCAGTGGACCGTGAGGGTGGTGAGGTCGCCGGTGCGCTCGGAGCCCACCTCGGCGTCGGGCAGGGACTCCTGGAGCCGGGCCAGGACGCGGGGGTCGGGCAGGCGGCCGCGCTCGACACAGCCCGCCTCGTACTCCAGCAAGAGCAGGGCGCGCTCGCGCTGCAGCTCGCCGAGGGCCACCAGGCGGGCCTGGCGCGCCGAACCCGCCACGATGCCGGAGGAGATGCCGATGATCGCCACGGTGATCATCAGCTCCACCAGGGTGTAGCCGCGGGTGCTCATGGTCCCTCGCTGGCGAGCGCGATCAGCCCGAAGGAGAGGAGCTTCATGGCGGTGACTCCCGAGCACGCCTGGCGGCCAGCCCGCCACGCCGGGCGCGAGGTTCCCCGGCTCCGGCGAGGGCAGCATAGCCGGTCGGGGGCGCCGCAACCCGCGCACACCGCCGCGCGGACCCAGGTGCTCCAGCAGCGTCCCGTGGTGCTGCGCTGGGCTGCCCCGGACTCCCAGCGCGACCCCGGTTACGCTGCCGACCACCCAGGAGCTGTCCCCGTGAACGAGAGGCTGACCAGGCTCGCCGCCAGCGCCCGCAGCGAGGGGCCGCGCATCGCGCTGGTCTCACTGTACGACGTGGAGAACAACGCCGTGCGCCTGCTGGCCGCCATCCTGCGCCAGGCCGGCTGGCATGCGGTGGAGATCTACTTCAAGGACTGGATCTCCAACCACCTCGCGCCCCCCACCCCTGCCGATCTCGCCAGCCTGAGCCGCCTGCTCACCGAGCAGCGCGTGCAGCTCGTGGCGCTCTCCGTGCGGGCCTCGGCCTACTTCAACGTGGCGCGGCGCCTCACCGAGCACATCCACCGGCAGCACGGCCTGGCGGTCATGTGGGGCGGCACGCACCCCACGCTGGTGCCCGAGGAGTGCATCCCCCACGCCGATCTGCTGCTGCGCGGCGAGGGCGATCTGGCCATCGACGAGCTCTGCCGGCGCCTGGCCGCGGGCGAGCCTTTCACGGACGTGCAGAACCTCTGGGTGAACAACGGCGACGCCCCACCCACCGAGAACCCCCTGCGGCCGCTGGTCCACCACCTCGACACCCTCCCCTTCCGGGACTTCCACACCCACGACCTGAAGTTCCTGATCCTCGGGCGCAAGGTGCATCGCGGCGATCCCATGCGGCAGGATCCCGTCTTCCAGATGATGGCCAGCCGGGGCTGCCTCTACCGCTGCGCCTACTGCTACAACTCCACCTTCAAGAAGGAGATCTACAAGGGCCAGCGCTGGTACCGCCACCGCAGCGTCCAGAGCGCCCTGGACGAACTCGAGGCGGTGATGAAGCATCGCGACATCAAGCGCATCCGCTTCGACGACGAGGTCTTCATCTTCAACAAGGCCTGGTTCAAGGAGTTCTGCGAGCGCTACCCGCGGGAGATCGGGCTGCCCTTCGAGATCTTCGTCGAGCCCAAGCTGGTCACCGACGAGCGCATCGGGGCGCTGAAGCGGGCCGGGCTCACCGGGGTCTACATGGGGGTCCAGGCCACCGCGCGGGTCAACGCGGATCTGTACGACCGCTACGACAAAGACGAGCGCGTGGCCGAGGTGGCGCGCGTCTTCCACCGCCACGGCATCTACCCCCACTACCAGCTCATCTTCGACGACCCGGAGACCACCGAGGACGACCTGCGCGCCCTGTTCGATCTCGTGGCCAGCTTCCCCCCGCCCTTCGACCTCTACCTCTTCTCCATCACCTACTTCCCGGGCTCGGAGATCTCCAAGAAGCTCCTGGCGGATGGCCGGCTCTCCCACTACGAGATCGAGGGCGCCGACAACGCGCGCACCTTCTACCAGCACCGGGTCAACCTGGCGTACCCGCGCCGCGTGGAGGAGACCTTCTGGATCAGCTTGATCCAGCTGCTCTCCAAGCGCTTCGTGCCGCGCCCGGCGGTGCGCGCCCTGACCCGCTCCGCCTTCTTGAAGCGCCACCCCTGGCCGCTGATCCAGGTGGCCCACGGCGCCAACTACCTGAAGCTCGGCGTCGCCGCGGCGGATCTGCTGGTGCGCGGCGAGATGACCCCCACCCTCGTCCACCGCTGGCTGAACTTCAGCCGGGTGATCACCTCGTAGGGTCGCGGTCTACCGCCGCAGCGGCCGGCAGTGGGGCAGCTCGGTCAAGAGCACCTTGAGGTGGTCTTTTCCCACGGGCCAGGACAGGCACTTGGACTCGCCCCCGGCCCGCGGCAGCTCCTTCGTGGGCAGCTCGGCGATGGGCCAGCCCCGGGCCATGGCGCGCAGCGAGATCTGGTACTCGATGGGGAAGCGCTTGACCGTGGTATCGAGCTCGAGCAGGTCGGCCCTGCGCAGGGCGCGGAAGCCGTTGATGGTGTCGTAGACCCAGGGGCCCCGGTTGAAGAGGCGGTTGGCGAGCCAGGTCAGGGCCTGGTTGACCCGCGCGCGGGCCCTCAGCCACTCGCCGTCCTCCTCGTTCTGGGCGCCAGGCCCGAAGCGGGCCGCGATGGCCAGGCGCGCGCCGCCCACCAGCAGCTCGTCGAGCCGGACGATGTCTTCCGGGTCCTCGTTGCCGTCGGGGCTGAAGAAGATGAGCCGCTCGCCCTTCGCCACGTCGGCGGCCACGCGGAAGGCCACGCCGCGGCCCGGGATGGGCTGGTCGTAGACCGGGATGCCGCGCTCGTGGCAGAGCTCGCGGGTGCCGTCGGTGCTGCCCCCGTCGATGCAGATGGTCTCGGCGAACTCCGCCACCGGGATGCGGTCCATGAGCTGGCGCAGGCCGTCGATCTCGTTCAGGGTGAGCAGGACGATGGTGGCATCACGGGGCACAGCGGCTCCAACTCAGCGGGGGAGGAGGCTCTCTGCTTGCAGGAACCCCAGGACGCGATCGGCGATGAAGGCGTGCCCTTCGGCGTTGGCGTGGCCAGGGTCCTTCGGGAAGTAGAGCTCCTGGCTGCGGCTGGCCTCCTCGACCTCGGCCTGGATGTCGAGGTGGGGGAGATCCAGCTCCTCGGCGGCGATGCGCACCAGGCGGCGGTGCTCGCGGGTGTAGCCGGCCCGCTCCAGGGGGAAGTCGAACAGCACGAGCCGGGCGTCGTCCCGGGCGGTGAGGCGGGCGAAGGCGCGGATGTTCTCGACGTAGTCCTCGCGGGACACGCGGTAGACCCCCTCGTGGCCGCTCTCGTCGCGCTCCTTGCTGCGGATGCGCCAGGCGTCGATCAGGGTGCGCAGGCCCAGGTAGAGGTGGGAGTGGTACAGGAGGGTCTGCTTGAGGAAGCGGGCGTCCTGCTGCAGCAGGGCCTGGGAGGCGTCGGAGTAGGCCGCGAGGCGGGCGTCCTGGACGACGTAGCCGAAGAAGACGAGGTCCGGGTGGTAGGCGCGCAGAGCGTTCTGGTAGAACCACAGGCCCTGGAACGAGGTGTGGCCGGGCTGGCCCGCGTTGAACACCTCGATGCCCCTGCGACCCTGGGCGTCCAACGAGGCCTGGACCCGGGCCGGGTAGGTCTGCTCATCATCCACGCCCCAGCCGAAGGTGGTGGAGCAGCCCAGGAACATGACCCGGAAGGGATCGGCCCCCGCCGAGGGCTCGAGCGGGTGCAGCGGGTAGCGCAGCCCCTGCTGATCGGTGGAGACGGTGAAGGCGCCGCCGGTCTCGCGATGGGGGTAGGGGTGGTGGTCGAGGCCAGGATCCGCGACCCAGTAGGACTGGTTGTGCTCGAAGGTGAGGTCGGTCCGGGCCTTCGGCCAGTCGGCCACCCACAGGGCGACCTCCCCCCCTGCCACCAGCAGCAGCAGGGGGATGAGGCTGAAGGCGAGGCGGCGGCGGAGCTTCACGCGGGTCCCGGGAGGGGGTGTACCTCGCTCCCTATTGAGGCCGCGTGGCGCGGGCCAGCGGGGCTCAATCGGCCGGCGAGACGGTCACCGCCGTGTGGTCGGTGATGGTGCCCTGGCTGCGCCAGTCGTTGTCGTAGAAGGTGGTGTCGTTGATCATGAAGCTGAAGGTGCCGTTCTCGGGCGCCTCGAACTCCTTGCTCACGCCGACGGGGAAGATGGAGACCACACCGTCGTCGGTCACGAAGCGGCCCACCAGCTGCCCGACGTAGCAGCCCTCGAAGTTGCAGGGCATGGCCGGATCCGAGGCGGGCTGGGAGAGATCGCCATCGGCGTTGATCCACTCGCCCCCCTTCTCGACGCGGTACTGGTCGCTCACGCTGGCCTCGATGATGGCGCGGTTGCCCTTGCAGAAGGGCACCTGCTCCTGCCAGTCGCGGTTGATGTCGAGGTACTGGATCAGCTGGTAGTCCAGCGGGGTGTTGCACTCGCCGGCGGTGAGCCGCGCCGGCAGGCCGGAGAGCCAGGTGCTCCAGGAGGCGGTGTCGGCGCCCTCGGCCATCACCTTCTGGCAGTACTCGGCGTTCTTGGTGGTGACCATCTCGATCTTCTCGGGACGGCCCAGCAGGGTGGTCTCCAGATCCTCGACCATGATGGCGGAGAAGGAGACGAACTCCTCGCGCTGGCCGAGCCACTGGGCCTTCATGGCCTGCAGGGCCTGCTGCCGCGCGATGCGGCGATCGGTCTCGGGGAGCTTGTCCCAGGCGGGGGCGTAGTAGCAGGAGCCACGCCAGCCTGGCGCTTTCTTGGTGGCCTCGACCGTGTGCCAGCCCACGGGAGGCGGCGCGGGCGGGGCCTTCTTCTTGGCGTAGGCGACGCTGACGATCAGGGCCGAGAGCGCGACGAGCGTGAGGGTGCGGTTCATGGGTTCCTCCTGGTTGCGCGTGCAGAACACCCGAGGGAGGTTCGGTCTAGCCGATCCACGCCGCGACCGCACGCCAGGGGGCGTGCCGGGCGCGCTGAGGAGGGCCGTTGCTAGATGCCCATGTAAGCGATGACCAGCCCGAAGAGCACCAGGGACTCGGGGAAGGCCAGTGCCAGCAGCATGGCGATCTGGATGCGACCACCCGCCTGGGGGTTGCGGGCCATGCCGTCCATGGCGGAGCGGGCCAACAGCCCCTGGCCGAGGCCGGCGCCCAGAATGGCCAGGCCCATGATCAGGCCGGAGGCCAAGCCGATGACGCCCTTGCTCACCAGCATGTAGGCGATGACCAGCCCGAAGAGCACCAGGGACTCGGGGAAGGCCAGGGCCAGCAGCATGGCGATCTGGATGCGACCGCCGGCCTGCGGATTGCGGGCCATGCCCTCCATGGCGCGGGCAGCCAGGATTCCCTGGCCGAGGCCGGCACCCAGGATGGCCAGGCCCATGGCGATGCCAGCGCCCACGGCGTAGTTCCAGGGATGCTCGGCGGCCGCCTGCCCATGCTCCTGGGCGAAGGCGACCGCGGGCAACATCGCCGCGACCATCAGCGCGGCCAGCTTGGTCCATCTCGACATCATGGTTCCTCCAAGAGCAGGAAAAGCAGGGTGTTCGCCCGGATCAGTGGCCCTCGTCGTGGGCCGCCGCGAGCGAGATGTAGACGGTGGTGAGCAGCATGAAGACCAGGGCCTGGATGAAGGAGACGAACATCCCCAGGGCGAGCAGGATGGCGGGCAGCAGCGGCGGCACGAGATCCGACATGATGCCGAACACGGTGTGATCGCCGAACATGTTGCCCGCGAGCCGCAGGGTGAGCGACAGGGGCCTGACGAAGAGCCCGACCGTCTCGATGGGGAAGAAGAACCAGGCCAGGTAGATGATGGGGCCGCCCAGGTGCTTGATGTAGCCGAAGCCGTTGCGCACCAGGCCCACGCCGTTGAAGGTCAAGAAGACGACGACCGCCAGGGCCAGGTTGCTGGACACGCAGGAGGTGTGCGGCAAAAAGCCAGGGATCAGGCCCATCAGGTTGGAGATGAGCACATAGACGAAGATGGAGCCCAGGAAGGGGAAGAAGATCTTGGCGTCCTTCGGGCCGAGCGTGCTCTCCGCGAGTTCGTAGAGGGCCTCGACGACGATCTCCAGCGCGTTTCGGGGGGTGAGGGTGCTGTCTGGCACGAGGGCCTCGACGCCACCCCGAGCCCGGGCGCGATCGAGGCCGCGGCGCGCGAACCAGGCCAGCAGGATGATCACCCCGCAGGCGGCCCACGCCGCCGGGATGGCCCAGGTCTCGTTGCGCTGGAGCATGCCCGGGATGAGGGAGTCGTCGGCCACCCCCGGCAGGAGGTGGTACCAGGAGAAGCCACCGGAGGCCTGCAGCACGCCGCCGAGATCCGGCAGGCTGGGCAGGCTGGGCAGGAGGGACCGGAACAGGGACGCGATCACGGCGGGGCTCCGGCTGAGGGTTCGTGCGGGGCGCGCAGCAGAGCGAGCAGCGATAGTAGCCAGATCGCGGCGGGCACGCAGCTAAGGCCGGCCACAACGGCGAGAGGGTGGGCGTGGCCCAGCAGGCCCCACAGCAGGATCCCGGCCAGCGCCCAGCGAATTCCCGTCAACGCGAGCAGGCCCGCCGTCATGGCTCCGGGGGTCGCTGCGCCCGGCCCGGCGAGCCGGCGCGCGGCGCTCCCCAGGCGCATGCCCGTCCAGCCGAAGGCGCCCAGCGCCACGCCGGCGC
>JBDRKM010000367.1:0-11255 GCA_043814015.1 Pseudomonadota bacterium | reverse complement strand
CGAGCGCGGGGTGACGGAGGCGATGGGGGGCGGCACCGGCGGCACGGCCGCGGGGCGCGGGGCGGGCGCGGCCGGCTGCGGCTCGGGAGGCTCGGGCTCCTCGGCCTCTACCACTTCGGGTTCGTCGAGCTCGGGCCCGGGCGCGGGGGCCGCCACGGGCGCCGGAGCCGCGATGGCCGCGGTGGCGGGCTCGGGAGCGCCGAGGCGCGCTGTCGGAGCGGCCGGGTTCTCCGCCTGCTCGTCGGTGCAGCCCTCGTCGTCCTCTTCGACCTCCCCATCTTCTGAGACCATTGGGCGGAGGTGCGGATCGGGCAGCTCGAGGGTGCGGCCCACGAACTGGTGGAAGAGCCCCTCGGCCGGCGGTGGCACCTCCAGCGCGCTGGCGAACGCCGCCAGGGAGCCCTCGCTGGCGCCGATGGCGCCGGCCATGCTGGCCACGATGTGGCCCGAGGGGCGCGACTTGGGATCCTCCTGCAGCATGGATCGCAGCAGCCCGCGCAGGTTCTCCGAGGCCTGGACCGCTGGGTCCGCCAGCACGCCCTCGCGGATCTCCTCGAAGCCCTCGGGATCGCAGATGCACATGGCCAGCATGCGGGCCGCCTGGGAGGCGCGCTCGGGGTTGACCAGCAGATCCACCGCCACGAGCCCGGCCAGGTAGACGTCGGTGGCGTGGAAGACCTCGCCGGCCATCTGCTCCGGGGCCAGGCGGGCGCCAGGGTGGGTGGCCAGGGCGGAGGTCTCGGCGGCACGGGCGGACCACACCGTGGACATCTTCTCGAAGCCGGTGACGCGGATCCCGCCGTCGGGCCGCAGGAAGATGCACTCGGTGGAGATGGCCCGGTGCAGGGTGCGCAGCATCTCACCCGTGTTGTCGTCCTTGCGGGTGTAGACGCGATCCAGCATGAGGCAGACCTGCCGCACGACCTCGAGGATCACGGGCTCCGGCAGCGGGCGATCCTCGATCTCCGAGAGCCTCAGCCCGGCAGGCGCTTCGGACACCACCGCCAGCCCGTTCCAGCAGGGCACCACCGCGAGCACGCGGGGGACCAGGGGATCGGGGTAGGTCTGCATGAGCAGGCCCGCATCTCGTACGCGGGCGAGGGGGTTGTCCTTGCCGGCCTGGCCGCGCGGCTCCACCGCCCAGCGGATGGTGCAGGGGGCGGCCACCCCGTTCAGCTCGTACTCACCTTGGAACTGCTCTCCGAAGCCTTCTTTCCCGAGGTAGGAGAGAAATTTGACCAGCATACGAACCTCCAACGGGCGGGGCGACGGCTCCACGTCTGGCGACGGAGACGCCGGTGAGCGCCCTACCTAACCAGAAACGCTGCTGCTGCTCGGAGGCGCGATCTCCAGCCACGCGAACCAGCGGGGGTGGTTGGCCTTGTACCAGGTCAGCACGTCCAGCAGCACGCGCTGGTGCTCGACGCGGATGACCTCGGGCAGGATGTGATCGAAGTGCACGCGGATGCGGTCGCTGCCGATGAACTCCAGCGCCTCGAGGCACAGGGTCTGCAGCTCGTTGCGGATGCGCCCGGAGTCCGAGATCTTCACCGCCCGGTTCTCGTAGTCTTCGCCGGAGAAGAAGCGGATCAGCAGGGGGTTGAACACCAGGCGGCTCTCCTCGTGGTCCTTCATCAGGCGCAGCACGAAGCGGATGCGCTTGTCACCCCGCGGCGTGGCCAGGCGGACCGTGACGGCCCAGCTGTGATCCCCGACCTGCTCGACCCCATCGGCGCCGGAGTAGGGGTCCGGGCACATGTGCCCGAGCACGGCGAGCACGTCCCAGCGCTTCTCGGGGAAGAAGTCGTCGGCCACGATGGTGGGCCGGACGAGGTCCAGGCCGGCGTCCCGGGCTTCGCGGATCATGGCCTGGTATGCGGCGACGGTGGCGGCGTCGGGGGGGGAACCCATCACCTCGTGCAGCGCGCCGGCGAAGTCGGCGGCCTCGGGGTCGAGCCGCATCACCTGGGCCTCACGATCATAGGGGAGCTTGAAGGTGGAGGTGAAGACGCACAGGGAGGCCTCGAGCCCCAGCATGGGCGCGAGGCTGGCGGCCTGCATGGCCTCCGCCGAAGCGGCGTAGCCGTCCACGAGGAAGAGGTGGCGCTGCCCCGCGTCATCCACCCAGGTGCCGATGCGGTAGGTCGGCGCGTAGGTGCCCGACTCGGAGAAGGCCGCGATCCCCGAGGGCAGGATCCAGCCGTCGTCCACCACGTGGGCGCCGGTGGCCTCCCACTCCTGCCAGAGGCCCCCGATGCGCCCCTCGCGGCTCTTGCCGCGCAGGCACCAGACGTGCATACGCTCGGGCTCGATGTCCGGGTAGCACAGCCGGATCATCTCCATCACCAGCGCCCTGGGGGTGCGGAAGTTGACCAGGACGGAGCGTTCGGCCGCCCGGTGGACGATCTCGGCCGGGAGGATCAGGTTGCCCACGTAGCCCTCGTAGGGCCGGGAGATCTTGAGGGGCTGGTCGAAGAGGTGGATGACGGTCAACGCGCCGGACTCGTTGCCCTTCGCGAACCGCGAGGTGTTCTCCAGGGTGTCGATGGCCGCGCCCCAGACGGTGATGTTCGAGCCCTTGACGTCGGTGTAGAAGGCGTCCCAGCCGTAGGACGGGTCGTTCAACAGGCGCACGACCCAGCGATCCAGCTTGCGCGCGACCTCGGGCCGCGCGTAGACCCTGCCGAAGCCGAGCTGGGGGTTGGAGCCCATCTCCGGGGTCTCGCCCGCCTTGGGCATCAGGCCCTCGCCCAGGCTGACCATGATCGCGTGATTCTCAGGAAGATGCCGCGAAAGATACCATAGACATTCGCTCATGGCGTAGGCTGAGATCGCGTCGGCGTCCTTCTTGACCTGGTTGAGCCCGGCCTTGGGCAGGCCCGCACCCTCGCCGAAGCGGCCGAAGAGGCGGGTGCCCAGCGCGGTGACCGCGCCCATCATGGCGAACAGGCGCTCCATCTGTCCCGGCAGGAACGAGATCTCGCGCGTGAACTCGGCGGCGGGTTCCCCCCGGCTCCACCGCACGTCCACATCTTCCAGCCACAGGTGGAAGCGGCCGAGGATGGGGCGGGTGTCGAAGGCCCACTGGGCGATGGTGTTCTTCTTCTCGCGCTGTTGCTCGTCCATGGTTGTCATCTCCTCTTCGTGTCGGCGCCGGCGCCGCTGGCGAGCAGGCCGGCGTAGCGGATGGTCTCGGCGCCGAGCAGCTCGAGCTCCGTCCCCAGGCCTGGGCGGATGGGATCTCCCATCGCGTCGAAGGCCTCGCGCGCGCGGGGGACCGAGACCTGGGTGGGGAGCACCCAGGCGCCCATCCAGCGCAGCACGTGGCGCAGGTGGTTGAGGGTGTTCATGGCGCCCGCGTCGCCCCGCGCCACCGCGCAGAGGCCCACGAGCTTGCCGCGAATTGGTTCCTCGCCGAGCAGGTCGAGGGCGTTCTTCAGCGCGCCGGACATGGACCCGTGGTACTCCGGGGAGCCCACCAGCAGGGCATCGGCCTGCAGGACCAGGGCGCGCATCCGCTGGAAGTCGGGGCCGTAGCTCGCCTGCTCGGCGCGGCCGTCGCACAGCGGCAGGTGGTAGTCACGCAGGTCGAGCCAGTCCACCTGGGCCCCGGCCCGGGTGGCGCCCAGGGCGGCGCAGCGCAAGGCGTAGCGCGACGTGGAGATTTCACGCAGGGAACCTACGATGGCGACGACGTTCACGGTACCTCCAATTCGAAGAGCGGGCTGGCGCGGTCCTGCTCGGCGGCGGTGACCTGGACCTCCCGGTGGGCGGACGAGCGCTGCAGCGCGGCCAGGGCGGCGGTGCGCGCCCTCGCGGGGCGGTTGTTCTCTTGCGAGAGGTGGCCGAGCACCAGGTGGCGGAGCCGGGGGCTGGCGATGCGCTCGACCAGGGCCGCCGCCTGGTCGTTGGAGAGGTGGCCGTGGGAGCCGCGCACGCGCTGCTTGAGCCACCACGGGTAGCGCCCCTCCATCAGCAGCTCCTCGTCGTGGTTGAACTCGAGGATGGCCAGATCGAGCCCGGAGAGGAAGTGCTCCACCACGGTCGTGGGCCGCCCGAGGTCGGTGGCGATGGCCATGCTCAGGGGGCCGACGTCGATGCGGAAGCCGACCGGGTCGTTGGTGTCGTGCAGGATGGAGAAGGGCTGGACACGGAGCGCGCCGAAGGCGAGGGAGCGCGCAGCCGGCAGCGACCGCAGCCCGGCCGGGCGGGCCTCGACCGGGATGCCGGCGGCGGTCCCGCCGGAGGCCCAGAAGTCCACCGGCCGGCTGGCACGCCGGACCAGGCGGTCGGCCAGGACGCGAGCACCCTGGACGTGGTCGCGGTGCTCGTGGGTGAGCAGCACCGCGTCGATGGGGGCGTCCTCCAGCCCCGCGGCCGCGAGCCGATCGAGGATCTGGCGGGCGCTGATGCCGGCGTCCACGAGGACCCCATGCTGCCCGTCGCCCACGTAGGTGCAGTTGCCCTTGGAGCCCGATGCGAGCACGCACACGCTCAACGTCGCTCCTGGACTCGTGACGCGCTGGTCGCGATCCTCGGGCTGTACCACGGGCGCTCCCTCGTGAGGGCTGCGGGGCTCCCCCCGTATCCTGGCGCCGGAGCGCGGGCATCGAGCAACGGGGGCGCGCTGTGCGGCGGATCACAGAGTAGAAAAGGGGCCCCCTCCGCTGGAGCGCACCGCGGACCGTGCGGGTCCGCGAAAAGGGGAGAGAACAAAAAAACGCAAAAAACCTTGCGGGCCGCGCGAACCGGTGCCATCGTACTTCAAACGCGCAGGAGTGCCCATGCCCGGTATGATCGAATTGATCGTAGGCGCGGTCGTGGCGATCGCCATCGCCTTCGCCATGTTCCGCCCGATCGGCTGAGGCGGCGCGCGGGTCCACTGCCCATCGGGACAGGGCGGGATATGGCTGGCAGCTCGCGTGTTGAACACGCGGCTCACCCCCGGGTGCCTTCCATGGTGCGGCTCTTCTGGTACTCGAGCGTCCTGGCGCTGGGGATCGCCCTCGCGTCTGCCGCAGCTCGCGCGGAGCCCCCCGCGGCCCTGGAGGTGCGCGCCACCGTGACCGTGCAGGACGGCGCGGTCTGGTTTCGCCCGGGGGAGCTGCTGGTGGGCAACCCCGGTCTGCCCGGGAGGCCCGCGGTGCGCCCTCTGGCTGACGATCGAGCCGCCACCTTCCCGGTCGAGGCCGGTGAGTTCGAGGACCTCAGCGCTGGCTGCGCGCAGCCCGAGGAGCCCGTGCCGGGCGTGGCGCCCAGCGTGCTGACCCGCGGCGACCTCGGCGGCGACGGCCGGATCGAGGAGGTTACCGTCCAGCGCGCGGCCGCCACCACCGCCCCCGAGGTGCGCGTCCAGCGCGACGCGCAGCTGCTGGCCGTGGGACACCTGCCGGTCTCGGCCCAGCCCTGCCGCGGCCTCGTGGCTGAGGTCCAGCCCGACGGCGCTCCCGACCTGGTGGTGGTCTGGACCAGCCGTGGGGCGGATGGAACGTCGGTGGGGGTGACGATCTTCGGGCTGCCCTAGGGTGCTTCGGGCGGCACCGCGGGAGCTGGGGCTTCCTCGCCCGCCACCACCGGCGCCGCGCTCGACAGCGCATCATCCGGGACCCAGCCGTACTTGCCCTCCTTGCGCACGCGGGTGAGGCCTGCATCCCGGTAGATGACGGTGACCTGATCGCCGGCGGCCAGCGACATGGAGACCTTCGGGGCGTCGGGCCAGCGCTGGGCCTCGATGGCGCGCAGGACCCAGGCGTCTTCGGCCCAGGCCAGACCCGGTACGAGGAGGAGGAGGAGGGGCAGCAGGCGCAGGTGCATGGGAGCTCCGGGAGGGCTTCTCGCCCGCGGTGACGGGGGCGATTAACCGGGTGGCGCGCGCGCGACCGCCGGGGCGTACCTCGGACCCGGGCCCGGCTGCGCCAGGGCCTCCATGCTGTCCACCCTGCAAACCCTCGGGCGCGTCGCGCTCTTCGCCGGCAAGGTGCTGTCGGCGACGGTGCAGGGGCGGGTGCCGCTGCAGGTCTTCCTGGCCCAGCTGCAGACCGTGGTGCTGCGCTGCATGCTGCCCGTCATGGCGGTGGTCTTCCCCTTCGGCATGGTGCTCTCGCTGCAGGGGCTGCAGATCTTCGCCCTGTACGGCAGCCAGCGGCTGCTCTCGCCCTTCGTGGCGGCGGCCATCGTCCGCGAGCTCTCGCCGGTGCTGGCCTGCACCCTGGTGGCGGCCCAGGGCGGCGCCTCCATGGCGGCGGAGCTGGGCGCGATGCGCATCAAGGAGGAGCTCGACGCCACGGACGTGATGGCGGTGGACAGCCTGGCCTACCACGCCGCTCCGCGCGTGCTGGCCCTCACCCTGGCGGCTCCGATCCTCAACCTGATGGGCTGCGTCTCCGGCATCGCCGGCGGCTACGTCTCGGCGGTCTGGATCAAGGGCGAGCCCGGCGGCCTGTTCCTCTCCGAGATGTGGAACCTCACCGTGCCCGCCGACGTGTGGGGCACGGTCCTCAAGACCACCATCTTCGGCGCCATCATCGGCGTGCTGGCCTGCTGGCTCGGCTACACCACGCAGGGCGGCGCGGCGGGGGTGGGCCGGGCCGTGAACGACACGGTGGTCTACTCCATCCTGGCCTTCATCGCGGCCAACTACCTGCTCACCTCGTTCCTGCTGGGCGGTGGCGCGTGAGCTTCCTGGCCGCCGTGGGGCGCTTCGGGCTCTTCATGGGGGCCTTCGTGCGCTCCTCCTGGCGCCACCCACCGCCGCCGGGGCGGGTGATGGAGGAGGCCTACCGCATCGGGGTCAAGAGCCTCCCGGTGCTCATCATCATCGCGGCCTTCGTGGGCACCAACCTCGCGCTGCAGGGCTACAAGGCCTTCGCGCCCATCGGCGGGCAGCGGCTGGTGGGGATGTTCGTGGCCACGGCCGGGATACGCGAGATGGCGCCGGTCATCGCGGCCTCCATGATCGCGGCCAAGGCCGGCACCGAGATGGCCTCGCAGATCGCGGTCATGCGCATCCGCGAGCAGATCGACGCCATGGAGGCCATGGCTGTGGATCCGCTGTGGTACCTCATCCTCCCGCGGCTGCTGGGCATCGTGCTGGTGCTGCCGGCGCTGACCATCATCGCCATCTTCGTGACCCTGGCCTCCTCCTACGCGGTCACGGTCTGGCAGCTCGGGCTCAACGGGGCCGTGTTCGTGGAGTTCGCGCGCCAGGGCATCCACGGGATCGACTTCCTCTACTGCATGCTCAAGGGCCTCGCCTTCGGCGTGATCATCGCCCTGGGATCCTGCTTCTTCGGCTTCACCGCGGGGCACGGGCCCGAGGGTGTGGGCCGGGCCACCAACGGCGCGGTGGTGACCGTCTCCGTGGTGGTGGTGTTCCTCAACTACCTGATGTCCGAGGTCTTCTATGGCTGAGCCGGCGGTGGGCGCCGCGATCATCGCGCTGGAGGGCGTCAGCAAGGCCTTCGGCGAGGCCGAGGTGCTCCAGGACGTGGGCCTGGCCATCCCCGCCCAGGCGACCACCGCCATCATCGGGCCGTCGGGGACGGGCAAGTCGGTCCTGATGAAGATCGTCATCGGCCTGCTCAGGCCCGATCGCGGCCGGGTGCTGGTGTTCGGCACCGACATGGCCCGCGCCTCGGGCCGCGAGCTGTACGCCGTGCGGCGCCGCATGGGGGTGCTGTTCCAGGACGGGGCGCTGTTCGACTCCCTCACGGTGGGGGAGAACGTGGCCTTCCCCCTGGCGCACCACCGCCGGGAGCTGGGCGCGGCGGCCAGGCGCGAGGCCGTGGAGGAGAAGCTGGAGTGGGTCGGGCTGCCGGGCTTCGCCGACCGCGGCATCGCCTCGCTCTCGGGCGGGCAGCGCAAGCGCGTGGGTCTGGCCCGGGCCATCGTCATGGAGCCCGAGATCCTGCTGTTCGACGAGCCCAACTCCGGCCTCGACCCCTTCACCTCCGACGCCATCGACGAGCTGATCCTCGACATGAAGGCCCGCCTGGGCATCACCTTCGTGATCATCAGCCACGACATCGTCGGGACGGTCAAGGTCGCGGATCACGTGGGGATGCTATACGAGGGGCGCCTCGTGGAGTTCGGCCCGACGCGGCAGCTCGTGGCCTCGGAGAACCCCGTGGTCTCCACATTCCTGCGCCGGAACCTCGACACCTCATGGCTGGCCGCCCGGCTCGGCCCGGATGACGCGCCGTGAGCCAGCGCCGGCACGAGATCGCGGTGGGCGCCCTGCTGCTCGTGGCGCTCGGGATTCTGGCCTACCTGGCCGTGGCCGTGGGCGCGCTGCGGATCGAGGCCGGCAGCTACGACGTGGAGGCGGTCTTCGAGCACGCCGGCGGGGTCACCACGGGCGCGGTGGTGAGCCTGGCCGGGGTGGACGTGGGCACGGTGGATCGCCTCTGGGTGCAGGACGGCCAGGCGCACATGGCCCTGTCCATCGGGGAAGACACCCAGGTCTCGCGCGACACCCGCGCCGCCATCCGGGCCCGGTCGGTGCTCGGCGAGAAGTACGTCCAGCTGCTGCCTGGCGTGGCCTCCGCGCCCCTGAAGGAGGGCGACGTCATCTCGAATACCGAGGTCCAGGTGGAGATCGACGAGATGGTCAACGCCATGGGCCCCCTGCTGCAGGCGGTCCATCCCGAGCAGGTGGACGCGCTGCTCTCCACGCTCTCCGCGGCGTTGAACAAGGATCCCGAGCGCCTCGAGCGGATGCTCGGAGACACCGAGGCCCTGCTGCACAACCTGCGGGTCGCCTCGGAGGACGCCCCGGCCCTGGTGGGCGAGGGGCGCCAGGCCGTGGCGGAGTTACGGGCCACCAACGCCCGGATGCAACCCCTCATCGCCCGCGGCGAGGCCGTCCTCACCAGCCTCGAGCGGGCCTCCGGCCCCCTGGCGGACGCCAGCGCCCAGGCGCCCGCGCTGATCGCCGAGACCCAGGCCGCCGTGGCGGACGGCCGCGCCCTGATCCAGAAGCTCGACGGCTCCACCGGCCGCCTGGAGCACGTGCTGGAGAACCTCGAGGGCGTGGACATGACCGCCCTGCGCAAGCTGGCGCGGGAGGATGGGGTGCTGGTGCGGCTGCGGCCCGCGGAGCCAGAGGAGTAGCCCCCGTCCCGGGGCCCGCCCTCGGGTGTCGCGACCTGCCCGCCGGTCCGGAGCGGGAAAAGGCTCAAGCCAGGCTCTCGCCAGCCGAGGAGGGGGCGGGTCTGGACGGCTCCCGGCCCGTACACCCCTCGAGATCTGTCATGGCGGACGAATTCCGAACGCCTCCGTTGGGGCGCGAGTTCATCGAGGAGCACCTGCGGGCCCTGCGGGCCGCCGAGGGGGCGCGCCCGAGCCCCATCTCCCTCGCGGGGGCCTGGCTCGTGGAGGCGGACCTTCGCGGGCTGGACCTCGGTGGCTACGACCTGAGGGGCGCGGACCTCAGCCGGGCGGACCTGCGGGGGGCCGGGCTCGCCCGAGCCTGCCTGGATGAGGCGACCCTGTTCGAGACCCGGCTGGAGAACGCCGAGCTCATCGGCGCGAGCCTGCGCGGAGCCCGCCTGGAGCGCTGCAACGCGCAGAAAGTAGGCTTCGGACGATGCGATCTGCGCGGAGCAAGTCTCTTTGATGCGGACCTGAGCGGCGCAGTCCTCACGGGCGCGGACCTGACCGGCGTGGACGCGCGTGCGGTCAAGCTCGACGGCGCCCGAATCCGCGATGCCAAGCTGGTGGGCGCGGACCTGACGGGTGCGGTCCTGACCCGGGTGGACCTGGGCTCCACTCGTCTGGATCGCGCCGTCCTGCGTGACGCGGACTTGCGCGGGGCCCAGCTGCGCGACGTGGGCGGCTACGCCAGCGCCGACTGGGTGGGCGTGGACTTCCGGGACGTGTGCTTCAACGGCGCCTACCTGCTGCGACGCTTCGCCCTGGACCAGAACTTCCTGGCGGAGTTCCGCGCCGAGAGCCCCATGCACGAGGCCCTGTACCGGCTGTGGTGGGTCACCTCGGACTGCGGCCGCAGCTTCGTGCGCTGGGGTCTCTGGACCCTCTGCCTCGCGGCGGTCTTCGCCGGGCTCTACAGCGTCCTGGAGCTGGACGCGGGCGCCCACGAGACCGTGTTGACGCCGCTGTACTTCAGCGTCGTGACGCTGACGACGCTCGGCTACGGCGACGTGCTGCCTGCCTCGGGGTGGGCGCAGTGCGTCGCCATGGTGGAGGTGATCCTGGGCTACGTGATGCTCGGTGGGCTGCTCAGCATCTTCGCGAACAAGATGGCCCGCAGGGCCGACTAGGGGGCTCCATGTTCAGCTTCTTTCGGCGCAAGCAGGTGGACCCCCGGAGGGAGCTGGCCGGCGCGTTGGGGGGCGCTGCCTTGCCGTCGTTCCCGGCCATCCAGATGCAGGTGCTGCGGGAGCTGCGCCAGGTGGACACCCCGCTGAACCGCATCGGTGACCTGGTGATGCGGGATCCGGGCCTGAGCACCAAGGTGCTCAGCACGGTCAACAGCGCGGGTTTCGGCCTCAAGCGGCGGGTGGACTCGGTCGCCCACGCCGTGAGCCTGCTGGGCGCGGGCCGGCTCGAGTCCGTGGTGCTGTCCGTGGCGGTCGCCCAGGCCCTGCCCTCGCGCGCGGTCCGGGGCTTCTGCCCCCGGCGCTTCTGGCGCGCGGCGGCCCGGCGCGCGACCACGGCGCTCGCCCTGGCGGACCTGCTCCACCCGGCCTCCCGCTCCGTCGCCTTCACCGCCGGCCTGCTCCAGGACATGGCCGTGCCCCTGCTGGCCACCCATCGCAACGAGCAGTACGGCCCCGTGCTCGAGGCCTGGGTGGGCGATGGGGGCTCGCTCTCCGCGCTCGAGCGGGGCGAGTTCGGCTGGAGCCACGCGGAGGTGGCCTCCTGGGTGGCCAGCGAGTGGAACTTCCCCGAGGGTCTCGGCTACGCCATCGGCGGCCACCACGGCTCGGACGAGCCGGAGCTGGCCTCCCCCCTGCCCGTGCGCCTGGTGGGGCTGCTGGGGGAGGAGGCGGAGGAGGACCAGGCTCTCGATTCCCTGATCGAGACCGCCCGCGGCACCCACGACGTGCCCGTGGATCGGGTCGTGCAGGCGGTGCGGAGGGGCTTCGAGCTCAGCGAGGAGGTCGCGGCGCTGTACTGCTGAGCACCGCGGCGGCTACGCGGCCTCGTGGGTCTCTCAGCGCGGGGCTCCGCCCGCAACCCAAAGTGATCGCACCCACCCGCGCTGCCCTTTTTTTGCGGGGGGAGGATGCCTC
>JBDRKM010000366.1:0-11696 GCA_043814015.1 Pseudomonadota bacterium | reverse complement strand
TGCCGGTGACGCTGTCCGGCGCCACCTGGGGGCGCTGCCTCGAGCGCGGCGGGAAGGCATGAGCGCGCCCTGCCTCGCGGTGGAGCTCTGCGGCGTCCGGCTGCAGGCCCCCCTGGTGCTCGCTGTCCGATCCCACCGATTTCTCCCGGGTCCATCCCAGCCAGGTTTCTCGGTAGCGATGCTGGGATCTGCTGATCAGCCTGGGTCCCACCTTCCCGCCGCTCCCCTCCCGAAGCGCGCCGGCCCGCGGGCCGTCAGGCGCGCGGGCCGGGTGGGGCCTGGCTGATCAGAAGGGCAGGTCCTCGAAGGCGGCAGCAGCGCGAGGGCCCCGAGCCAGGCTGCCCAGAACACGGCGCCCGCGAGCAGCAAGCCACATGCGGCGCCAAGGGCCCACAGGACGACCTGGGAGGGTCCATGTGACCTTCAGCGCGGCTTGCGGGCTACGGCCACCAGGCTCAGGCCAGGCCAGGGGGCGCGCCCGTCAACGCCCCGGATCAGTGGAATCGCTGTATTGAACGCTTTCAGATGTATCTTTGAGAAGCGCTCGCGGTGCAACACGCGGCCGTTGCCGAACCAGCCCAGCACGCCCACCTTGTTGAAGTCCACCAGATCCAGCAGCTCGAACCCGGCCGCCTGGACCGCCTCACGCAGGGACGCGCGGGAGTACCGCCGCCGGTGCTCGAGCACGCGGTCGAGGGATCCGTACAGCCAGGGCCCCTGGGGCACGAGCACGATGGCCCGGCCGCCGGGCACCAGAGCGGCGCGGATGTTGGCCAGGGCCTGGGCCTCGTCCTCCACGTGCTCCAGGACGTTCAGGCAGAGCACCGTGTCGAACTGCCCGGCGAGAGAGGTGAAGTCGACGGGTTGGGCCAGGTCGGTGCGTGCGACCTCGAGGTAGGGCTTCCCGCGGGCGAGGTTGCGCAGGTAGGCCAGGTAGTGCGGGTTGATGTCCGAGACGACGTAGCGCTGGCGTGGCAGGAAGTGGATGGTCATGTTGCCGATGCCGGCGCCGATCTCCAGCACGCGGTCGCCCACGTGGGGCAACAGGACGCTGGCCATCCAGCCGTTGATGGCCTGCACCCGGGTGAGGCTCGAGAGGATCTCGGCGCCGTGCTCGTCGTCTTTGTAGAGGTCGTCCCGCAGGCGCCAGCGCACGATGTCGCGGAAGGCCTTGACCCCGTGCTTCCAGTTGATCTTCTTACCCTCGAGGTAGGTGCGGCCCGAGTACCGGATCGGCACCTCGAACACCACGGCACCGCGCTTGGCCAGCTTGGCCGTGATCTCCGGCTCGAAGCCGAAGTCGTCCGAGCGAATGGGGATGGAGCGCAGCAGGCTGGTGCGCACCATCTTGTAGCAGGTCTCCATGTCCGTCAGGTTGAGGTCCGTCATCAGGTTGGACCCGAGGGTCAGGAGCCGGTTGCCGATGGTGTGACGGTAGTAGAGCACGCGCCGGTAGTCCGAGGTCAGGAAGCGCGAGCCGTAGACGACGTCGGCCCGGGCCTCGACGAAGGGCCGCAGCAGGCGGCTCCAGTCGGCGGGGTCGTACTCGAGGTCGGCGTCGTGGATGACGCAGAGATCGCCGGTGGTGTGCTCCAGTGCGGTGCGGATGGCGGCGCCCTTGCCCCGGTTGCGCGGATGGTGGATGACCCGCAGCGCCGGGGTGGCGGCGGCCAGTTCGTCCAACACGGCGGCGGAGCCGTCGGTGGAGCCATCGTCCACCGCGATGATCTCCAGACGGCTCACGAGGGGATCGCTGAAGGCCAGCACGCGTCGGATGGACTCGCCCACCAGGGCGTGCTCGTTGTAGACGGGCACGAGGACCGAGAGGGAGAAAGGCGGCGCGAAGGCCTCGGTGGAAGGTGGCATCTCAGCCGATCTCGACACAGACTTTGCCCACGTGCCGGCCGCTCGCCAGGTGGGCGAAGGCCTCCGGGACCTCGGTGAAGGGGAAGACCTGGTCAACCACCGGGCGCAGGATGTGCAGCTCCACCGCACGGCAGAGGGCCTCCAGGCCCTGGCGGTGGCCCACGAAAATGCCCTGGACCCGCACCTGCTTCATCAGCACGGGCAGGACGGTCAGCGGCTCGCGCACGCCCGAGAGCACCCCGATGAGGGAGACGGTGCCGCCTGGCCGCACCGCCTCGAGCGACTCGGGCAGGGTGCCGGCCCCGCCCACCTCCACCACGTGGTCCACCCCGCCGGTGAGGCGGCGGACGGCGCGGCCCCAGCGGGGTTCGGCGGGGTGGAGCAGCACCTCGCTCGCGCCCAGCGCCCGCAGGCGCACGGCCTTCTCCTCGCAGGAGGTGGTGGCGATGACGCGGGCGCCCAGCAGGCGCGCGATCTGCAGCGCGAAGATGGAGACGCCGCCCGTGCCCAGGGTAAGCACGGTGTCGCCGGCCTTGATCCCTCCGTAGGTGACCAGGGCCGACCACGCGGTGAGCGCGGCGCAGGGCAGGGTGGCGGCCTCGGCGTCGGTGAGGTGGGCTGGCACGGTCACTAGCTCCTGCTCGCCCAACACCACCTGCTCCGCCAGCATCCCGGGCACCACCCCGCCCCGGGTCAGGCGCACGGCGTCGGCGTCGGGCTCACCGGCGATCCAGGTGGGGGCGAAGGTGGCGATCACCCGCTGCCCCAGGGCCAGCCGGCTCACCCCTGGGCCCACCTCGAGCACCTCGCCCACCCCATCAGACAGCGGCACGAGCGGCAGGGGCAGCCGGGGGTCGTAGTGGCCGCGGATCATGAGCAGATCGCGGTAGTTGAGGCTGCATGCCCGCATCCCCACCCGCACCATACCTGGCCCGAGGGCCGGCTCGGGGCCACGGGCGATGCGGAGGTGCTCCAGCCCGAAGCGTTCCTGGACTTCGTAGCGGCGCATGGGGGGCTCCCGGGGGAAGGCCGGAAAGCCTAACCAGAAACAGCGCGGCTGAAGGCTGGAGGCTGCCGGCGCTCCGCGCCGCTACCACGCGCCAATGGCCCTGGCGGCTAGCGAGGAGCGCAGGTGGGCGCTTGAGGCTGGAGGCTTCGGGCCACGTGCGAGGGCAGCTCCGTCGGTCCAGACTCCGGTCTGTCCTCGGAGCCACGTCGGTCGGTTTTCGCTGGCCACTCCGAAAGCAGCCGGCACCCGGACTGTGTTTCGGCAGCCTCGGTCGTAGCCTTCTCGGTATCGAACTTCGCACCTCGTTCGTAGCTGATCGCTGACCGCTGACCGCTGACCGCTCCCAGCAGGCGAGGCACGAGGCCCCCGACCACCACCGTGGCGCCGGCAGCAAGCGGGCGCGACCTCCCCGGCTCTCCGCCGAGGGTCGTCAGCCCCCCAGCACCCGCGCCAGGAACCTCGTGGCGACCAGCTTGCCCGCGATCCCCGCGCGCGCCATGCCCGCGACGGCAGATGTGGTGGCCTCGACGATGTCCTCGCCCACCACGGCGTACTCGACCGCGCCTTGCGGCCCCTCGATGGTGACCACGTAGGCTTCGAGGAGCGCAGCCGGACCTCGCGCCACCGGCACGGCGGCCCCATCCGACTCCGACGGAAGCTCCACCGCCTGGGCTGCAGGCGCCGTGGGCTCCACGACCCCACCGGCCTCGACCTCCGCCGCCGACGGGCCCGCCTCCAGCGTCAGGATGGCCTCCTCGTTGGGGAGCGGCTCGCCCTCGCCGCGCCACCTGGCCGGGATGTCATGACGCAGCCGGAAGGCGCGCACGTTGGCGGAGGTGGTGCCGGACAGCTCGGCGATGCGGGCGTCAGGGACGATGCCGATCTGGCCCATGTAGGGGGTCAGCTTGCCACGGCGGGCGCCGCCCACGCGGGCGACCGCGCCCTCTGCCGGCTTCACGTTGGCCTCGGCGACCGGCGTGGGCTCGACCACGGCAGCCTCACCCTCACCCTCACCACGCCAACGAGCGGGAATCCCTCGGCGGACGCGGTAGGCCCGCACGTTCTCGACGGTCACGCCCGCGAGCTCGGCCACCTGCTTGTCGGGGATCAGCCCCACCTTGTCCAGGTAGGGGTCGAGCTTGGTCTTGCGGGGCTTCCGGGTGGAGCTGATCCTCGGTGCCGGCGCGGGAGCGGACTCCGGCTCAGGTGGGAGATCCTCGGCGGGCTCTGCCTCGATCACGGGCTCAGGCGTCGGCTCGGCGTCCACCGCAGGCTCGATGATGGGGGCTTCCTCCACCGCGGGCTCGGCATCCACCGCAGGCTCGATGATGGGGGCTTCCTCCACCGCGGGCTCGGCATCCACCGCAGGCTCGACGATGGGGGCTTCCTCCACCGCGGGCTCGGCCTCGACCACGGGCTCGACCTTCGGCTCCTCCGCCCGAGGAGTCCTGGCGGCCGCCTTCTTTGCCTTGGGCTTCGATGCCTTGCGCTTCTTGGCGGCCTTCCTGGGCTCGGCATCCAGGGGCACCGCGACGAGGTCATCGGTGGCAGCCTGCTCCGCGGTCAGAGGCGCTTCTTCTCCGCGCCAGCCGGCGGGGATGCCTCTGCGCTTGCGGTAGGTGCGGACGCTCTCGGCGGAGACGCCCGCCAGGGCGGCGACATCCGCGTCGGGGACGACCCCGACCTGCGCGAGGAAGGGGTCCAGCTTGGACTTGCGGGGCTGACTTGTGGCCATGGATGCTCCTCGGCCCGCGTTGGGGCCTTGTGTTTCGTTGCCGAGCGAGCGCAGTGTAACCTGTCGCATGTGGCGCGGGGGATCTGAGACGGGCGCGCATGGGCCCGGGGCCGGTGGCGCCTGGTGGGACCGAGGCGCAGGAGCCTCCAGGGGCTCGCACCGTGTTAGCGTGCCCGCCGGAGGCACGATGGCCGAGACGCGACCTTCCCGACTGCTGTTCGTCTGCACCGGCAACATCTGCCGCTCGCCCATGGCCGAGTACCTGGCCCGCGCCTACGCCACGGAGCGGGGGCGAGCGGTGGAGGTGAGGTCCGCCAGCGCCATGGGGCTGGACGGCCACCCGGCGCACCCCAACGTGACCAAGGTGATGGCCGAGATCGGGATCGACACCTCAGCGCACCGCTCCCAGCCCCTCACCCCGGAGCTGCTCCGGTGGGCGGACTGGACGCTGGTGATGGAGCTGGCCCACGCCAGGGCCTGTCGCGAGCTGGAGCCCGCCTGCGAGGAGCGGGTCCTGCTGCTCGGCTCGTTCTGCGGCCAGCTCGAGATCGCCGATCCCCTGGGCGGCTGGAAGGGCCGCTTCCGGCGCACCCGCGATGAGCTCGAGGACTGCGTGCAGCGCTTCATGGATCGGCTTCCGCCGCAGCCTGCGCAGGGCCCCTGAGCGCGAAGGCCCAACCCGGGGGATGCCCGGGCAGGGCCTCGGCACCGAAGGGGGAGGTCAGCCGCCGAAGGTGGTCTTGATGAGCTCGAGGGTGTCGTTGCAGGACTTGGTGAGGTTCTCGGCCTCGACCGGGATCTGCTTGGTGACCTTGAGGTTGGCGGCGGCGTTCTTGGTGGCCACGGCCTTGTCCTTGAGGTTCAGGCTGGAGCCGGTGATGGCGGCCGGCATGTCGGCGGCCTGGGTGGCCAGGGGCGTGACCTCGGAGGAGACCTGCTTCAGGGTCTCGAGGGCCTGGACCAGCTGGTTGCCCATGCCGTTGACGGCGTCGATGCCGGCCTGGACGTTCTCGGGCACGCCTTCGGAGGCCTGCAGCGTGGGCTTGGTGCCCTCGAGCGCCAGGGTGATCTTGCCCTCGGCCTTGGCCTGCAGATCGGCCAGGGCGGTGGCGATGGGGGCGTCGGTGGCGAGCCCGAGGGCCTCGGCGAGCTTGCCGTTGGCCTGGTCGATGTCGGTGCGGGCGGACTGAAGCTGGCCGATCAGGGCCTCGACCTTGTCGTAGAAGCTGTCGACCTCGGGCACCTGGGTGTCGAGGATGACCAGCTCGGCGCTGCCGCCTTCGTCGCCGCCCTTGTCCTTGCCCGCGAAGGCGGCGCCGGAGAAGGCCAGAAGGCCCAGCAGAGCGAGGGAAACCAGGAACTTGGAACGCATGTTGACTCCTCAGGGGAAGCCCACCATCCGAGGCGGGCGTGTGACGGGGAACCCCTCTAAACCAGGCCGGCGTAGTGCGCAATCCGGCGGCTCAAGTACGATCCAGCGCCTCGAGCACCCGCGCCACGGCGCGGTAGGAGCCGAAGGGCGGGAAGATGTAGGCGCCCTGGATGCGGCCGTCGCCCTGCACGGCCCTCAAGGTCTCCTGGGCCACCTCGATCCCGATCTCGCGCTGGGCCTCGCGGCTGGGCGCCGCGGCCAGGCGTGCGCGCACCTCGGCGGGGATCTGCATCCCCGGGACCTCGTTGTGGAGGAACTCGGCGTTCTTGGCGCTCACGATGGGGAGGATGCCCACCAGGAAGGGCACCCGCGGGAAGGCCTCCACCCGGTCGAGGAAGCGCTGCAGCACCTCGGGCTCGAACACGGGCTGGGAGAAGAAGAAGGCGGCGCCCGCCTCGATCTTTCGGCCATAGCGCTCCACCTCGAGGTCGAGGTCCACGTGCCCCGGGTTGCAGCCGGCCCCCACGAGGAAGGAGGTCTGCCCGCCGATGGGCGTGCCCGCGAAGTCGAGCCCGCGGTTCATGGCCTCCACGAAGGCGATGAGCCCCACGGAGTCGATGTCGAAGACGGCGGTGGCGTCGGGGTAGCTGCCGAGCTTGGGGGGATCGCCGGTGACGGCCAGCAGGTTGCGGATGCCCAGCGCGTGGGCACCGAGCAGGTCCATCTGCAGGCCGAGCACGTTCCGATCCCGGCAGCAGACGTGGACGATGGGCTCGATGCCGTGCCGCTCCAGCACCAGGCGCGCCAGGTAGGCCGCCCCCATGCGGGGCACGGCCCGCGGGCCGTCGGCGATGTTCACCACATCGACCCCGGTCTCCTTGAGCAGGGCCGCGCCCTCCACCGCGCGGGCCGGATCCACCCCGCGGGGGGGGTCCAGCTCGACGCTGACACAGAAACGTCCGGCGACGAGCTTCTCGGCGAAGGCGCTGCGGGCGGGCAGCGGCACGGGCGCCAGCGCACCGGAGGGGGGCTCCACGGCCCTGACCGGCTCGGCGGCCGGCTGACGCATGGGCGCGATGGAGCGCAGGAAGGTGGCCATCTCGCGGATGACCGCGGGGGTGGTGCCGCAGCAGCCGCCCACCATGGCGGCGCCCTTCTGCACCATGCGCCGCGCGTACTCGGCCATGTACTCGGGACCGGCGAGGTAGATGGTGCGGCCCTCCACCTGCTGGGGCAGCCCGGCGTTGGGCTGGGCCAGGATGGGGATGCTGGTGGCATCCACCAGCTCAGCCACGATCTCCAGCATGTCCCGCGGGCCATTGGAGCAGTTCGTGCCCATGGCCACGGGCTTCCACGCGGCGATGGAGCGGGCGGCCCAGGCCGGCGTCTCGTGGTCGGGCTGCTCGCGCCCGGGGCCCCGGCGCTGGAAGGTCATGCAGGGGATGACGGGCTTGTCGCAGACCGAGCGCGCCGCGCGGAAGGCCTGCCACAGCTCCGGGAGGCGGCTGAAGGTCTCCAGGACCAGCAGATCCACCCCGGCCTCGCACAGCACCTCGGCCTGACGCCTGAACACCTGGAAGGTGTCGCCCGGGCTCAACGGCCCGAAGGGCGCCATGCGCGCACCCAGTGGCCCGATGGAGCCGGCCACCCAGGCCTGCTCCCCCGCCACCTCGCGGGCGATGCGCGCCGCGGCGGCGTTGATGTCGTCGTGGCGATCGGCCAGCCCATGCGGCTGCAGGCGCAGCAGGTTGGCCCCGAAGGTGTTGGTGGTGAGCACCTCGGCCCCGGCGCGCAGGTAGGCCTCGTGGATCTCGCGCACCAGCCCCGGCTGGGCGAGGTTGACCTCGTCGTAGGAGCGGTTGATGAAGACGCCGCGCCGGTAGATCTCGGTGCCCATGGCACCGTCGAACAGGATCACGCGCCGGGCGAGCGCCTCGAGGAAGGGCTCGGGCACGGCGGGCTAGTCCACCCGCACGACGCCCTTGACCTCCGGCACATGCTGCATCAGGAAGCGCTGCACGCCGTAGGCCAGGGTGGCGGTGGCATGCGGGCAGGTGCCACAGGCGCCGCGCAGGCGGACGTGGACATGCCCGTCCACGAAGCCGACGTAGTCGATGGCGCCCCCGTCGTGCTCCAGGGCGGGCTGGATGGACTCGACGATCAGGCGCTGGATGAGCTGTTCCACCTCGTCGCCCTCGGCCCTGGCCTCGTCGAGATCGTCCACGGCCAGCTCCCCGCGCTCCACGAAGGCGACCAGGGCCGCGCGCACGGCCTCCACCAGGGCCGGCCAGGCCGTGCCCACCGTGCGGGTGACGGTGACGAAGGTGGGAGCGATGAGCACCCCGGCGACGCCGTCGACCGCGAACAGGGCCCGGGCGAGGGCGGAGCCGGCGGCGGCCTCGACGCTGGCGTACTCGTAGCTGCCGCGCGGCACGAGACGTTCGGCCAGGCGGAACATGAGGGCGTCGGGGTTGGGGGTGGAGAGGATCTCGATCTCGGAGGCGTCGGTGCTCATGGTGGCTCCATCGAGCGCCCGGCCAACGCGGCCCGGGCGGCGGCCCCTACTATTGCCTGCTGCGCTCCGACGCGAGCCGTTATGCTGCCGATCCGGTGATCCTCCCCCCCAGAAGCACAGGTCCGCGCCATGATCTCCTTCCAGCCCACCGACGAGCAGCGCGCCTTCATCGAGATGGCCCACGCCTTCGCCGAGAACGAGCTGCGCCCTGTCTCCGCCCACCACGACCAGACCGGCGAGTTCCCCCACGAGGTGCTCCAGAAGGCCCACGGCCTGGGCCTGATGAACCTGCACATCCCGGAGCGCTGGGGTGGCATGGGGCTCGGCACGATGGAGGCCTGCCTCATCGCCGAGGAGCTGGCCTGGGGCTGCAGCGGCATCGCCACCGCCATGGAGGCCAACGGCCTGGCCCTGCACCCGGTCATCGCGGGCGCCTCCGATTCCATCATGGAGCGCTACGTGGCGCCCATGATGGAGCGCTACTCGCTCGCAGCCTACGCGCTCACAGAGCCCGGCGCGGGCTCCGACGTCCAGGCCCTGCGCACCCGGGCCGAGAAGCAGGGCGACCGCTGGATCCTCAACGGCCAGAAGATGTGGATCACCAACGCCGGCGTGGCCGACTGGTTCTTCGTGGTGGCCGTGACCGACCCCGCCCGCAAGGCCCGCGGCGGCATGACCGCCTTCGTGGTGGAGCGCGGCTGGAAGGGTGTCACGGTCGGTAAGAAGGAGTGGAACATGGGGCAGCGCTGCTCCGATACCCGCGCCATCACCTTCGAGGATGTCGAGGTCCCCGAGGAGAACGTGGTGGGCGAGGTGGGCCAGGGCTGGCTGCTGGCCATGCGCACCTTCGACCGCTCCCGCCCGCCCGTGGCCGCCGGTGCCGTGGGGGTGGCGCGGGCCGCCCTGGAGCACGCCCAGCGCTACGCGGGCGAGCGCAGCACCTTCGGCCGCACCATCGAGAACCACCAGGCCGTGGGCTTCATGCTGGCCGAGATGGCCATGAAGGTGGAGGCCGCGCGCCTGCTGGTCTGGAAGGCCGCCGCCATGGCGGATGTCGGCGAGCGCAACACCGCGGCCGCCAGCATGGCCAAGGCCTTCGCCGCGGATGCAGCCATGGCCGTCACCACGGATGCCGTGCAGATCTTCGGCGGCTACGGCTTCAACACCGAGTACCCGGTGGAGAAGCTCATGCGCGACGCCAAGATCTACCAGATCTACGAGGGCACCTCCCAGATCCAGCGCATGATCGTGGCCCGCGAGCTGGCCACCCGCTGAGGAGGCCCCGTGCGGGTCCTGGTCACCGGCGGCACCGGCTTCCTCGGCGCCCATGTGGTGCGCGCGCACCTCGCCCGCGGCTGGCGGGTGCGCTGCGCCGTGCGCCCCACCTCCCCCTCCCTCACCCTGGAGGGGCTCGACGTGGAGCGCGTCGAGGTGGATCTGTCCGACCCCGACGCCGTCGCCCACGCCCTGGAGGGCTGCGAGGCCGTCCAGCACCTGGCCGGGGCGTTCGACGTGGGGCCCGGTGGCCGGGCGCGCATGGACGCGATGCACGTGCAGGCCACCCGCCTGCTGTGCGAGGCCGCTCTGGCGCGGCCCACCCCACCCCGCCTGGTGCTGTGCTCCTCCAGCTCCACCGTGGCCTGGGGGCCGCGCGCCCGGCCCGCCGACGAACAGGCGCCGCTGGGCGATCTGGACGCGGTCTACGGCCGGGGCGACAGCGCCTACCGGGCCTACATCGAGAGCAAGCTCGCGGGCGAGGCGGTGGTGCGGGAGTACGCCCGGCGCGGCCTGCACGCGGTCATCGTGAACCCCGACTACGTGCTCGGCGCCTGGGACCTCAAGCCCACCTCGGGCGCCCTGCTGGTGGCCATGGCCAAGCACCCGGTCCCGGTCTACCCCCGCGGCGGCAAGTGCTTCGTGGACGCGGCCGACTGCGGCCTGGGGCACGTGCTCGCGCTCGAGAAGGGCATGCCCGGCGAGCGCTACCTGCTGGGCGTGCACAACCTCTCCTACCGCGAGCTGATGACCGCCATCGCCCGCCAGGTGGGGCGCCGTCCTCCCCGCATCCCCCTCCCCCGCACCTTCACCTCCGCCCTGTCCGCGGGAGCTGGCGCCGTCCAGCGCCTCTTCCCCGGCCGGCAGGCGGGGCTCGACCCGAGCGTGCTGCTGAGCATGCAGGCCGAGCGCTACCGCGACGGTGGCCGCGCGCGCCGCGAGCTCGGCCTGCCCAGCACCCCCATCGAGCACAGCATCGCCGAGGCGCTGCGCTGGTTCAGGGCTCATGGGTACTGCTAGGGCCGCGATCCTCGCCCTCGCGCTGACCGGCTGCCCGGCGGAGCGGCTCGGCGTGCCCCTGCCCCCGCGGGGCGAAGCGGCCATCGGCCAGGAGGACGTGCAGCGCGACCTCTACCTGTTCACGCCCGGGGCCTGGAACCTGGTGGACCCCGAGGAGGCGCTGCCGCATCGCTTCGCCGAGGTCGGGCTGGAGCCGGCCTTCGACGGGGACTACGGCCAGGGCGGGGCCACCTGCGGACGGCACGACGGCGAGGCGGGGCCTGCACTGCTGGTGATCGCGCAGACTGACGGGCCGGGGGTCAGCCAGTCCACCTTGCGGGCGGCGTCGCTGGTCTCCCTGGCCAAGTCGGTGGATCGGCTGGAGACCACTTCGTCGGTGCTGTTCTGCTACCTGCACGCGGAGGCGGGGGCGGCCTTCGACGCCTCCCCTCCCCTGCCCTGGTCTGCGGTCGGCGAGGTCGTGGTCCTGGGATCGCTGGCGGGCGCCGTCCTCTCCACCACCGCGGAGCCCTGGCGCGGGCACGACGCACACAGGTTCACCGGGGGCCCCGATCCGCTCGCCGGCACGGCGGCGGATGGGATCGAGCGGCTCGACTACCGCGCGATCGAGGCCCACTTGCGGGTGATACATCGGGATGTGTTGGCGCCCCTGATCAAGGATCCGCCACCGGCCGAGCCACCGCCTCCACCGCACTGAGCGCCTCCCGGCTCGCGGCGACATCCTCCTCCACCTGCCTGAGCGCGCGCGCCAGCTCCTCCGCCGTGGGTGGCGCTGCCCCCGCGGCCACCTGCTCCGGGTCGCTCATGGCCTGCAGCGCCAGGGCGTCCTGCTGCACCTTCGCGGCGGCCTCCGCGAGCGCGGCGGCGCGGGCGGCGCCTTCGGCCGCCGGGCTGCCCGGCGGGG
>JBDRKM010000365.1:0-6256 GCA_043814015.1 Pseudomonadota bacterium | reverse complement strand
GGGGTGGTGGCCGAGGCGTGGGCGCACGGGGGGCGACCGCCGCCGGCGGAGGCACGGTCCCGGCCCGCGCGACCGGCGCCCCCCCAGGCGGCGCTGCGCTGGGCTGGCCCCCTTCGACCACCGGCTCCCGCAGGCTCAGCGCCAGGTACAGCAGATCCAGACGCTCGTCCGTCCCCTCGGGCCGGCGCACCTCCACCTGGTGCAGGGTCCCCTGCCGGTCGCGGACCGTGAGCAGCCAGGACGGGCCGTGGGCGGCGATCTCGATGCTCGCGCCCCGCGCGGGGGCCCGGGTCAGGCCGGCCAGGGCGAGGGCTTCGGCCCAGGCGGTCCCCTGTTCCTCGCTGGGCAGCCAGACGCTCTCGGTCGCCGCGGCGGGCCACGGCGCCAGCAGCAGCGCAGCCGCGAGCGTCGGGCCGAGAGCCCAATCCACGCGACGCCTGGGGTCCCGGAGCGGCGAAGGGGGGGGAGACATCGCGGCTGATGATAGCAGATGCGCTGCCGTGGCTCGTGGTCTCGCCGTCCGTTCCTGGCCACGGCGGCTGCCGACCGCAGCAGGAGGGCGCCGTGCACTCCGGCGCAGTGCGGGTCGTGGAGGTGGAGGCGTAGAACGCGGATTGAGGCTTGCTCCCTGCCCGCGCGGTGGGTACGTGCGCCCGCGTCGGGACCCTCCCTCTCCATCCAACCCTCCCACCTCCCGCTGCCGGGAGGCCGCCATGCTGCTGACCATCACCACCACCCACACCCCGGCCACGGACCTCGGCTACCTGCTGCACAAGCACCCCGACCGGGTCCAGACCTTCGACCTCTCCTTCGGCCAGGCCCACGTGGTCTGGCCCGAGGCCGGCCCGGAGCGCGCCACCATGGCGCTGCTGCTCGACGTGGACCCGGTGGCACTCGTGCGCGGCTCGGAGCGCTCCCAGGAGGGCGGGCCCCTCGACCAGTACGTCAACGACCGCCCGTATGTGGCCTCGTCCTTCCTGTCCGTGGCCCTCTCGCGGGTCTTCGGCAGCGCGCTCAACGGCACCTGCGCCCAGCGGCCCGCGCTCGTGGAGCAGCCCCTGCCCCTGGAGATCGGCGTCGAGGTGCTGCCAGCCCGCGGCCACTCCGGGCTGATCGAGCGCCTGTTCGACCCCCTCGGCTACGCCGTCGAGGCCGAGCGCCTGCCGCGCGACGAAGAGAACCCCGCCTGGGGCGCTTCGGCGCTGTACCGCGTGCGCCTGCGGCACACCCTGCCCCTGTCCGCGGCCCTGCGGCACCTCTACGTGCTGCTGCCCGTGCTGGACGGCGGCAAGCACTACTGGGTCGCGGGCGACGAGGTCGAGAAGCTGCTGACCAAGGGCGAGGGCTGGCTGGCCGGGCACCCGGAGCAGCGCCTCATCAGCTTCCGCTACCTCAAGAAGCAGCGCTCCCTGGCCCAGGAGGCCCTGGCGCGCCTGGCGGACGAGGCCGAGATCGAGACCGCCGAGGAGGAGGCCCCGGCCCCGGCCGCGGCGCCGGAGGAGGCGATGGAGCGCCCCCTGAGCCTGGACAAGCAGCGCCGCCAGGCCGTGCTGGAGGCCCTGGCTGGTGACAACCGCGCTTCGGTGGTGGATCTGGGCTGCGGCGAGGGCAAGCTGCTGGTGGCGCTGCTCGAAGACCGCCGCTGGGAGCGGGTCCTGGGCGTGGACGTCTCCCTGCGAGCGCTCGAGATCGCCGAGCGCCGGCTGCACCTCGACCGCCGCCCCATGCACTGGGGCCGCCGCCTCACGCTCATCCAGGGCAGCCTGACCTACCGCGACGCGCGCCTGGAGGGCTTCGACGCCGCGGCCGTGGTGGAGGTGGTGGAGCACCTCGACCCGGGGCGCCTGAGCGCCTTCGAGCGCGCCCTGTTCGGCTGCGCCCGGCCCGCGCGCGTGGTGCTGACCACCCCCAACCGCGAGCACAACGTCCTGTTCACCGGCCTGCCCCCCGGCGAGCTGCGCCACCCCGACCACCGCTTCGAGTGGACCCGCGCCGAGTTCGCCGCCTGGGCCGGCCGCGTGGCCGAGGAGCACGGCTACAGCGTCACCTTCTCCGAGATCGGCGTCGCCCACCCCGAGCACGGCGCCCCCACCCAGATGGGAGTGTTCGACCGATGCGCCTGACCCTCCCCCAGCTCTCCCTCGTGGTCCTCGTCGGCCCCTCCGGCGCAGGAAAATCGAGCTTCGCCGCGGCCCACTTCTCGCCCTGGGAGGTGCTCTCCTCGGACCACTACCGCGGCGTGGTCAGCGACGACCCCGAGTCGCTCGACGCCTCCGCCGACGCCTTCGACGCCCTGCGGTACCTCGCCGCCAAGCGCCTGGCCCGTGGCCTGCTCACCGTCATCGACGCCACCAGCGTGCGGCCCGAGGACCGCCAGCTCTGGGTGCGCCTGGCCCGCGAGCACCACGTCCTGCCGGTGGCCATCGTGCTCGACCTGCCGGCCCGCCTCTGCCAGGAGCGCAACGCCCTGCGCCCCCATCGCGACTTCGGGCCCCACGTGGTCCGCACGCAGTCGTCCGCCCTGCGCCGCAGCCTCAGGGGGCTCGGGAAGGAGGGCTTCCGCTACGTCCATGTCCTCAGGAGCCCCGAGGAGGTGGCCGCGGTCGAGATCGTGCGCGAGCGCGGCTGGACCGACCGCCGCGACCAGCGCGGCCCCTTCGACATCATCGGCGACGTCCACGGCTGTCTGGACGAGCTGCTGGCGCTGCTGGACGAGCTCGGCTGGCGGGTGGTCTGCGCCGGCGAGGGCCTTGAGCGCCGCTGGAGCGGCGCCCACGAGGGCGGGCGCCACCTCGTCTTCCTGGGCGATCTCGTGGACCGCGGCCCGGCGGCCCACGAGGTGCTGCGCCTGGCCATGGACCTGGTGGAGCAGGGCGTGGCCACCTGCCTGCCCGGCAACCACGAGGTCAAGCTGCTCAAGGCCCTGCAGGGCCGCAACGTGCGCCTGGCCCACGGCCTCGATCTCACCCTGGCCCAGCTCGCGGGCGAGCCCGAGGCCTTCCGCGTCCGGGTGGCCGCCTTCCTCGACCGCCTGATCAGCCACTTCGTGCTGGACGACGGCCGCCTGGTGGTGGCCCACGCCGGGATGCGCGCCGAGCTCGCCGGCCGCGCCTCGGGCCGCGTGCGCGAGTTCGCCCTCTACGGCGAGACCACCGGCGAGACCGACGAGTATGGCCTGCCCGTGCGCTACCCCTGGGCGAAGGAGTACCGCGGCCAGGCCGCGGTGGTCTACGGGCACACCCCCGTGCCCCAGCCGGCCTGGCTCAACGACACCCTCTGCATCGACACGGGCTGTGTCTTCGGCGGGGCGCTGACCGCCCTGCGCTGGCCCGAGCGCCAGGTGCTGAGCGTCCCGGCACGGCGGGTGTACTGCGAGCCCGCCCGTCCCCTCGCCCCGCCCGCCCCCGAGCCGGGGGACGACCTGCTCGATCTGGGCGACCTCATCGGCGGGGAGCCCATCGTCACCCGCTTCGGGCAGACCGTGGGCCTGCGCCCCGAGCGGGTGGCCCCGGCGCTGGAGGTGCTCTCCCGCTTCACCGAGGACCCCCACTGGCTCATCCACCTGCCCCCCACCATGTCGCCGGCCGAGACCTCCTCCCGGCCCGATCTGCTGGAGCACCCCGACGAGGCCTTCGCCTACTTCCGGGCCCACGGCGTGCGCGAGGTGGTGTGCGAGGCCAAGCACATGGGCTCCCGTGCCGTGGTGATCCTCGGTCGCAGCCCGGCGGTCATCGCCGCCCGTTTCGGCGTGCCCGGGGCCGAGGAGCGCGGTGAGACCGGCGTGGTCCTCTCCCGCCGCGGCCGGCGCTTCTTCACCGATCCGGAGCTCGAGCGCGCCTTCCTGGCCCGCCTGGGCGCGGCCATGGACGCCGCTGGGCTCTGGGAGGCGCTGGGCTCGGACTGGGTGGTCATCGACGGCGAGCTGATGCCCTGGTCCGCCAAGGCCCAGTCCCTGCTGGAGGCCCAGTACGCCCCGGTGGGCCAGGCCGGCCGCACCGCGCTGGGCGCCGCCGTGGCCGTGCTGGAGCGGGCCGCCGTGCGCCAGCCCGAGGCCGGGCCCCTGCTGGCGCGCTTCCGCGAGCGGCGCGAGGACTGCGCGCGCTACACCGCCGCCTACCGGCGCTACTGCTGGCCCGTGGCCGGGCTCGACGACCACCGCTTCGCCCCCTTCCACGTCCTCGCCAGCGAGGGCAGGGTCCACGACGACGCCACCCACGCCTGGCACCTGGAGACCCTCGCGCGCCTCTGCGCCGCGGATCCGGCCCTGCTGCTGGCCACCCCCTGGCGCGCGGTGGAGCTGGGTGACGAGGCCTCCGTGGCCGCCGCCGTGGCCTGGTGGGCCGAGTACACCGCCTCCGGTGGCGAGGGCATGGTGGTCAAGCCCGCCACCTTCCTGGCCTGGCACGACGGCCAGCTTGTCCAGCCCGCCCTCAAGTGCCGCGGCCGCGAGTACCTGCGCATCATCTACGGCCCCGAGTACGCCCGCCCCGAGCACCTCGGCCGCCTGCGCCGCCGCGGCACCGGGCGCAAGCGCTCCCTGGCCGCCCGCGAGCTGATCCTCGGCCTCGAGGCCCTGCACCGCTTCGTGGAGCGCCGGCCCCTGCGCGAGGTCCACGCCTGCGTGGCCGGGATCCTGGCGCTGGAGGCCGAGCCGGTGGACCCGCGGCTGTGAGGGCGGGATAGACGCCCCGGCGGAGGCCCCATGCCGCTGAACCCCTCGCTCCCCCCCGACCACGACTGGCACCTGCACACCGTCTTCTCCGACGGCTTCGCCGCCCCCGAGGCGGTGGTCCGCGGGGCCGCCGCCCACGGCCTGCGCAGCGTGGCAATTACAGACCACGACTGCCTGGACGCGCACCTGGGTGGAGGTCTCGCGCGCCTCGGCGCCTCCCTCGGGCTGGAGGTGGTGGTGGGCGCCGAGATCGACTGCGCCTTCGGGGACACGGAGACCGAGGTCCTGGCCTACCGCTTCGACCCGGAGCACCCGGGCCTGGCCGGGCGCCTGCGGGCGGTCCAGGACGCGCGCTGGGAGCGCTTCCGGTTCTTCTGTGCCGGGCTGACCGCCGAGGGGCTGGCGGTGGACGCCGCGGAGGTCGTGCCCGCCGGCACCCGCGTGCCCATCAAGGTGCACCTCTTCCGCTGGCTGATGGCGCGGGGCGTCTACCGGGAGGGCCAGTACAAGGCCTTCAAGGCCCGCCTCGACGCCCTGGGCGCGCCGCCCGCCGTGGTCAAACCCGCGCTGGAGGAGGTGGTGGCGCTGGTGCGCGCCGCCGGTGGCTTCTCCGTGCTGGCCCACCCGCTGTACTACGCGCGGCCCATCGGCCTCGATCGCCTGGTGGCCGCGGGCGCGGCGGCCGGCTGCGTCGGGGTCGAGCTGGTCTACCCCTACCGCCACGGGCCCAAGGGGATCGCGCCGCAGGTGGCGCGGGCCGGCCTGGCCGAGCTGCAGGCGGCCGTGGCACGGCACCTGCCATCGGAGCCCCTCTGGACCCGCGGCTCGGACATGCACGACCCGGCGCAGTGGGGGGAGCGACTCGTGGAGATGGCGGCCTGGGAGGTCGAGGGCTGAGGCGGGTGGGGCGGGGGGTATGCCCCTGAATTCGCCACAAGGTGCCGAGGTATGGGCCCGTTTTCGCTACAGATCTGGACGCCCGCTCGGGTGGGCGGCTCGAAAATCGGCGTTTGCTGGTTGCGTTCACAGCGCGGGAGTCGGTTTTGTAGCGAAAAGGCCGGCATACCCCCGAGGGCTGTAGCGGGATCGGGCACATACCTCGGGGGGGCGTGCGCGCGCGGGGCGCTTCGCGTCTGCCCGTCGTGTCTGTGCCAACCCCCGGCGTGGTATCCTCTACGCTCCACCCGGTGAGCCGCCGCGAGTCGCCGTCGAGAAAGGGGTTCGTCATGGGCGCTGTTCTCTTGCTCTTGTTCTCCTCGCTGTGCCTGGCGCAGGAACCCACCCCCATCGCCGGCAAGGTGCGCGACGCCATGACGGCGGGCGACTGCGAGCAGGCGCGCGCCATCGCGGCCGAGCGCGTGCAGATCGTGCCGGATGACGCCCATGCGCACCGTTTGCTGGGCGACGCCTATCGTTGCCTCACGCAGAGCCGGGAGGCCGTGGTGGCCTACCGGAAGGCGCAGACACTCGGGATCAACGACGCTGTGCTGCGCCAGCTCGTGGACAAGCTCTCCGCCTCGCTCGCGTCCCTCCAGGTGCGGGTGGACGGCGTGGACTGGGCCAACCCGCCCACCTTCTCGCTGA
>JBDRKM010000364.1:0-5870 GCA_043814015.1 Pseudomonadota bacterium | reverse complement strand
GCCGCTCGTCAGACGGGAGGCCGCTCGCAGGCTCTCAGCGTCTCTGCGCCTCTGCGTGAGATCCTGCGAGGCCACGCCTCGCCTCGGCGATTCCCGCCAGCCACGGACATCTTGGCGGCTTGGCGTCTTTGCGCGAGATCCTTCTGCCCCGGGCTGTTTCTTGATAGTCCCATCCCCCCAGGGAGCTCCCATGTCGCGTCCCTTCCCCCGAGGTTTCTACGGCATCATCAGCGATCCGGTCATCGGCTGGGTGCCGATGGCGCGGCTGATGGTGGCGCAGGGGGTCCAGGTGATCCAGCTGCGCGCCAAGGGGATGGAGCAGGGGGCGCTGCTGGGCCTCGCGCGTCAGGTGCGGGCGGTGATCCCACCGGATCGCCTCTTCATCGTCAATGATCACCCCGCCGTTGCCCTGCAGGCCGGGGCAGACGGGGTCCACCTCGGGCAGGGGGACGGCTCCTATGCCGCGGCGCGGCGCCTGCTTGGGGCCGCCTCCATCATCGGGCTCTCGACCCACACCGCCGCCCAGGTCGAGGCCGCCTGCGCGCTGGGGCCCAGCTACATCGGGGTCGGGCCGGTCTTCGCCACCCGCACCAAGGCCGACGCGGAGGCGGTCATCGGCCTGGACGGGCTGGCGGCGCTGTGCGCCCTGGCGACCGTGCCGACGGTGGCCATCGGTGGGATCACGCTCGACCGGCTCGGCGCGGTGGCGGCGGCCGGTCCCACGGCGTGGTGCGCGGTGGGCGTGGTGAACGACAGCGCGGCCCCGGAGAGCCTGCTGGCGGCGCTCCTGGCACCATGAATTCCCGGCCAGTGGCCCGGGAAAAACCTGGCAAATCTCACGCTGCGCCGAGCGGGGCGTGGGCAGGGGGCATGCCGGATCACACCGACACGCGATGTGTCGCGTGCACACCGAACGCCCGGAGATGCGGGAGTGGCTCGCAAAGAAGGCTGGAAAGGGATGTTTCTGTGCGGTCCACCCCAGGTGGGCGAGAAGAGGGCCGGCCTGGTGCGCTGACGGGATCTTGACACGGGCTTGAAAAGCGCCTGGCGGGTCCACTATGCTCCCATGGTCCGTCCCAACCAGTGAGGTGCCCGTATGGCGGAATTCGACCAACTCCAACAGCTTCTCGATCAGATCGACGAGGAGCGAGCCAAAGGCAGGATGCAGCGGCGTGCGTTGACGGCCGCGATCCTCGCCATCTTCCTCATCTTCATCGGAAACCTGTACTTCAAGATCACCAACTTCGACGTAGACCGCTTCGTCGTGCACCTCCAGGAGCACGCGACGGCGTCGGTCTGGCCGGTGTACTCGACGCAGCTCAAGTCCCTGGCGGACGAGGCGGTCCCCGCGATGTCCAACGCCATGTCGGCCGAGGCCGCCGAGCTGCTGCCCAAGGTCTCGGAGAAGCTGACCGCCGAGGCGGGTGTGTTCCAGGAGAACATGGGGAAGCACATCAAGAGCGCGTTGGACGCCAAGTTCGCGGCGGCCATGAGCGCCCACGAGGGTGAGCTCAAATCCACCTTCCCCGAGTTCGCCAAGGACGACCAGGCCTACACCGATCTCATGGAGCACCTGCAGGCCGCGGCCCGTGAGTGGGCCCAGGGACAGCTCGACACCACCTTCCTGCGCCACATTGCGCTCCTGCAGTCCATCAACGAGAGCGTCCAGCGCCTGCAGCGGGAGGCCGCGGCCGATCGGGTCAAGACCGGCGACCGTGAGATGGAGGACGTGCTGTTCATGATGGGCGAGATCTTCAACGCCCGCGTGTCGGAGGAGTAGCCATGCCCGAAGGAACCGGAGACAAGGGTCTGCAGGAACTGAAGGCGCGCCTGGAGCTGCAGCTCGAGAAGGAGCGCAAGTCAAACAAGTCACTGGGGATGGTGGCGGTGGGTTTTGTCGTCGTCGTCGGCGGCTACCTGCTGTGGCTCTCCTGGGCGTTGGGCACCATGGTGGATCCGGCCAACCTGGCCGAGGCCACCGCCGGGATGGCCATCGACGCCGCGCCCGGCCTCACCCAGCACCTGCGCACGGTCGTCGTGGACGGCGCCCCGGATCTGGCCCGCACGGCCTCCAGCGCCGCCGTGGACATGATCCCGAGCTACCGGACGACCCTCGAGGACGAGATGAAACCGGTGGTGGACGAGGTGGCCGAGGTCATCGCCGAGACCGCGGTGAAGGAGATGGTCGCGAGCGGCGAGGCGAAGATGGACGGCCAGACCATGCAGGCGGCGTCCGAGGCCGCGGTCGCGCGCCTGGCCGAGGTGCTCGACGAGGCCATGGACGAGCCCATCACGGAGGACGCCGACGGCCGCACGCCGCGCCAGATGATCGAGGGATCCCTCACGCACCTGACCACCATCGATCGCGGCCTCAAGCGCATGGCGAAGGGTGGCGGAGACAAGTCCGAGCGCGAGCTGGTGATGGCCTGGCTGAACCTGGTGCAGCAGTACAACGACTCGGCCGACGCGGCCGCAGCCCAGGACTACCGAGAGGGCAAGGTCACGCCGTAGCACCGAGCTCCCTGAACTACTACTCGCGAAAGTCCGCGCGGCAGGAGAGGATTTCGCGAGTAGTAGTTCACGCGCCGCAGGCGCGCGCGCCAATAGGGCGCGGGGAGGGGGGAGCGCCAGCGATGCGGGGGGAGGCAGCCGGTGGGGGGCGGTGAGCCCCCCGCAAGGCAAAAAAAAGGGCAGCGCGGGCGGGTGCGATCACCTTGGGTTGCGGGCGGAGCCCCGCGCTGAGGTGACACCTCCGCTCCCCGCCGGTGTCCTCTCCCCAGGCGGGCCCGCGCCCCGCCGCGGAGGTACCCATGCGCTGGCTGCTCGCCCCCCTCGCCCTGCTGCTCCCCGCCGTCGCCCTCGCCGAGGAGGACGACGCCGCCCGCATCGACGCCATGCTGGACGCCTTCGACGCCTCCCAGGAGCCCGCCTGGGACGTGCGCCTGGTGGGGGTGGACCTGGTGCCCGGGGTGGGCTCCTCCAACGACGACTACGCGCACCAGGTGCGGGTGCTGTCGGTCAACGCCATCGGCGGGCTCTCCGCGGGCCTGACCGGGGCGGAGGTGGGCGGTGTCTTCAACCTGCACAGCGACTTCGCCCACGGGGTGCAGGCCGCGGGGGTCTTCAACGTGGTGGACGGCCCCCGCAGCGGGGTGCAGGGCGCGGGCGTGTTCAACGCCGTGGACGGCCCCTCCTCCGGCGTGCAGGGCGCGGGGGTGTTCAACGTGGTGGACGGCGATGTCTACGGGGTGCAGGCGGCCGGGGTCTTCAACGTGGTAGCCGGGGACGTCCACGGGATCCAGGCGGGCCTGCTCAACGTGGACTCGGGCACGGTCAGCGGCGTGCAGATCGGCATCATCAACGTGGCCGACGACGTCCACGGGCTCCCCATCGGCCTGGTGAACATCTACCCCCACGGGCGCCTGCACGTGGACGCCTGGATGGACGAGACCGCGCAGCTCTCCCAGGGCATCGAGCACGGCAGCCGCCGCTTCCACAACCTCTACGCCCTGGGCTTCAACCCGGTGCGGCCGCTGGATCTGTCCGCCACCGCCGGCTTCGGCGTCCACTTCGACCTGTTCGGCCCCATCTACGCCGACGTGGACGGCCTGCTGCGCTGGAACCGCGTCCAGGGCGTGGAGCCCGGGACCCTCAACTTCCAGCAGACCCTGCGCGCGGTGGCCGCCTGGCAGCTCGCGCCCCACGTGGCGGTCTTCGGAGGGCCGTCCTGGAACGTGCTGACCACGGGCTGCGGGGCGCCGGAGGGGCGCAAGGTGGAGATCCTCGACGACAGCGGCGAGATCCACACCTATGCGTGGCCGGGGTTCCAGATCGGGTTCAGGTTCATCTAGCGATCATTCGAACTCGAACGCCGGCTTCAAATCCACGTAGGCGTACTCCTGCGCGCTGGCCGGCTCCCAGGTCTCGCCCGTGCCCTGCTCGTAGGAGAACATGATCTCCAGCGAGGTGGCGTCGTAGACCACGGACAGGATGTTGGAGCCCATGGCCACGTGGCTGGTGAGCGTGACGCCCTCCTCCAGCCCGATGGGGACGGGGATGCCGCCGTTGTCGGGGATCAACACCTCGCCGTCGTCCTCGTAGGCCGTGCCCGCGGCCCAGGCCTGAAGCATGTCATGGCTCGGGGTGTATCGATCGCGGTAGCTGCCCGAGGTGACCATCAGTCCGTCGCCGTCCTGGGGGCCGTGGGCGGCCATCTGGAAGCGGCGGTTGGCGTGCGACATGGCCTCGTCGCCGCGGAAGAGGGCCTGTGCCAGGGGCTGCCCCGTGGGCATGGGCAGGCCCTCCGGATCCTCCACGTAGTTGCCGTGGGCGTCCTGCACGAAAGCCCCCTCCGCATAGGCGAAGGTGCGGGCCTGGCCCGCCGCGTCGATCTCGACCGCGTCGGCCTCGGCGTTGACCCCGCCATCGCCCAGCACCGCGCTGCGCTCGTGGACGCCGTCCACGTCGAACCAGTGCACCTCGGCGCCGCCCCCGGCCCCGCCGCGGAAGATGCTGACCATGGCGCCGTTGGCCTCCACCACCGCGCCTTCGGCCGCCGCCCCGCCGCCAGCGGGATCGCCATAGCCAACGCCGAAATTGTAGCCGATGGTCTGGGGCCGGTGGAAGCCGTCGGGGGCCTGGTTGGTGTGGTAGGCCAGGGCGGCATCCAGGTCCTGGGCGTGCTCCAGGATGTCCATGTTGCGCAGCACCCAGGGCTCGCCGAGCAGGCGCTCCAACACCCCGGTGGAGCCCACCTCGGAGACCGCCAGGCCGGCGCTGCTGATGCCGGCCAGGGCGCCGATCATGCCGGTGTAGCCCAGGGTGGCGAAGGGGTGCCCCGCGCCATCGCCCTCGGGCACGTAGATGGTGAGCAGGCGCAGGGGGCCGATGCCGGTGTCGGCGTTCCAGTCGAGGTTGCGCGAGCCGAGGTAGTGGCCGTCCTGGGTGCGCTCGCCCCAGGCGCCGAAGAAGGAGCAGGACGCGAAGGGGTTGGGGACGGGGTCGGCGCCGTGGGGGCGCGGCATGGCCGCGGCGTCCTCGCCCTCGGCGTAGTAGTCGTCGAGCTGCTCCGAGGTGCCGTCGTTGATGGTCAGCAGCCCCTGGATCTCGTCCTCGAAGTTCAGATCGCTGACATTCGAGATGCCCACGACGCGGCAGGGGTAGCAGACGTCCTTGTCCCAGGCCGCGGCCTCCTGCATGGCGGCTGACAGATCGAGCCAGGGCTGCGGGATGGTGGGCACCATGCGGTCCCAGACATCGCCCATCAGGGGCGCGTAGCTGCCTTCGGCCACCTCGATGGGCATGTCCATCTCCGCGGTCAGGGCCTCCATGAAGGTGTCCCACATGGGCGGGACCTGTGGGCCGATGAGCACCCCCATCTGCCGCCCCATCTCAGCGTGGGTGCCGCGCACCCTGAGCACCTGGATGGGCCCCTGGGGGGTGTCGAGCACCGCCAGGATGCCCTTGCCCTCCACCGCCTGGATCTCGCCCAACGGCCAGCCGGTGGGATCGTAGGGGACCTCGCCGGTGTCGTTCGCGCGGTCGCAGGCGGCCAGGGAGAGGAGGGAGAGGAGGAGGATGGAGCGCATGGGGGCACCTCGGGGTCACGGGGTGTCCTATCAAGAAACAGCCATCAGGTGTCAGCCGTCAGGTATCAGCAGGCAGCGCACCAGGGGCCTCGTCCGGACCGCGGAATGGCGGAATGGGTGTCAGGCACTAGGACTCAAGATTTTTCCTCCTGTCCCGAATACGGGCGCCGGATGGGCTCGGGCCCCGGATCGGCGACGCTCCTCGCCCAGATGAACCATCTCGGGCAGCTCTGTCGCGCGGGGCCCCGTTTCGGCGACGCTCCTCGCCCAGATGAACCATCT
>JBDRKM010000363.1:0-10915 GCA_043814015.1 Pseudomonadota bacterium | reverse complement strand
CGCCCTCCCGGCCCACCGCCCGGCTGCGTCGAACGCTGCTCCCGCCGCTGCTCCGGGCGCCGCGGGTCCACCGGACCCGCAGCGCCCCGCATCCCCGTGCCGCATGGGCGCGCCGGGGCGTTGGCCGCACCCCGAAATATCCGCGCTGGTTCAAGGCCGTGTTCTTGGCGATTGGCCGAGCCCTGGGTCATGGCCCGCGGCACCTGCACGCGGGGAGTGGCCCGGCCTCGCCGTGCTGGATGGTCGCCCATGCCGCGGATGCCGCGGCTTCAGGAGCCATGAAGCACCGGTTTGAGGGCGACTGTCGCATTCTGCGGCTCGCAGCCCGTGGCCGGCTGTTTCTGGTGATGTCGCCTCCCCCACGGAGCTCCCATGCGCCCACTCCGTCCGTTCCTGACCCTCTTCGCGTTGGCCTGCGGCGGTGGCACTGCGCCCGTCTCTCCCGTGCCGCCCGCGCCGACCCCGCCGCCCGCTCCGAGCGCGGTCCCCGATGGGCCGCTCGATCTCGCGAACGTGGACCTGGCCTGGGACAAGGTCACGGACCAGGGGGGGCGCTGGGTGCGCCCGCAGCCCTGCATGGCGACCGTCGGTTCCCTGGTGTTCGACCCCTCGGGGCGGGCCCCCATCACCGACGCCTTCGGCACGACCTGGTTCGCGCCGGTGGCGGCGCGGGAGACCTGTCCGCGGGTCGAGGACCAGGGCTGCCCGCGCTGAGCGCGCGTTCGCCGCCTGGCCTGTTGTCCAGGTCCGGAAACGTCCAACCTCGCCGCCGGCGGCGGGGTACGTGGGCTGCATGGAACTCACCCACGAAGCCTGCTATCGAGCACTCGTCGCGCGCGACCGGCGCTTCGACGGCCGCTTCTTCACGGGGGTGCGCACCACCGGCGTCTACTGCCGGCCCGTCTGCCCGGCGCGCACCCCTGCGGCCCGGAACTGCGAGTTCTTCGCCTGCGCCGCGGCGGCCGAGGCGGCCGGGTACCGCGCGTGCCGCCGCTGCCGGCCGGAGACAGCGCCGGGCACGCCAGCGTGGAGCGGCACGTCGGCGACGGTGGCGCGCGCGCTGCGCCTGATCGACGACGGCGCGCTGGACCGGGGCGGGGTCGAGGCGCTCGCCGCGCGCCTCGGCGTCGGCGACCGCCACCTGCGGCATCTGTTCGCGGATCAGCTCGGCGCCGCGCCGCTCGCGGTCGCGCAGACCTGTCGGGCGCACTTCGCGAAGCGGCTGATCGAGGAGTCGGAGATCTCGATGGCGCAGGTCGCGGCGGCCGCGGGCTTCCAGAACGTGCGCCGCTTCAACGCCGCGGTGCAGGCCAGCTTCGCGCGCACGCCGACCGAGATCCGGGCGCTGGCCCGCGGCGCGACCGCCCGCACGACCTCCGGCGCGATCACGCTGCTGCTGCCGGTGCGCGCGCCGTTCGACGCTGGGAGCATGCTGGCCTGGTTCCGGGCCCACGCGGTCCCCGGTGTCGAGGATGTCCAGGCCGACCGCTACCGCCGCACGGTGGCGCTCGGCGATTTCGTCGGGGTCCTGGACCTCTCGTTCGCGCGAGACCCCGCGCTGCGCGTGGCGCTCCCGGTCGCCGCCGCGCCGCACCTGGGTCGCGTCGTGGAGCGGGTGCGCGCGTTGTTCGACCTGGAGAGCGACAGCGATGCCATCGCGGCGCACCTCGGGGCCAGCCCCGTGCTCGGCGCCCTCGTCGGCCTCCGTCCGGGGGTACGTGTACCCGGCTGCTGGGATCGCTTCGAAGGGGCGGTACGGGCCGTGCTCGGCCAGCAGGTCAGCGTGGCCGCGGCTGCCACGCTCATCGGTCGTGTGGCGGCGCGCTGCGGGCAGCGGTTGCCGGGTCCCGGGCCGCTGCAGGTGCTCTTCCCGCGGCCCGAGGAGCTCGCGGGGGATTCGCTCGAGGGTGTCGGCCTGCCCGCCACCCGGGCCCGCACCCTGCAGGTCCTCGCCCGCGCCGTGCTCGCTGGCGAGCCCATCCTCGAGCTGGCGCCCGATCTGGAGACCGCGGTCCGCCGCCTGCGCGCGCTGCCCGGCATCGGGGACTGGACCGCTCAGGTCATCGCCATGCACGTCCTGCGCGAGCCCGACGCATTCCCAGCGGGCGATCTGGCCCTTCGCCGTGCCCTCGCCGGCCCGGATGGCACCCTCCCGAGCGCCGCCGAGCTCACCGCGCAGGCCGAGGCCTGGCACCCCTGGCGGGCCTACGCCGCCCACCTCCTCTGGCGTCGGCCTTCCCCACCCCTGGAGTGAGCATGTCTTCCTCCCGCCTCCTCATCTCCAGCCCCATCGGCGAACTCACCCTCGTGGCCACCCGCGCCGGCCTCACCCACCTGCGCTTGTCGTGCGAGCCGGCCGAGGACCCCCCGGGTGACGGCTCCGCCGAGGCCGAGGCGCTGCTCGCGGAGGCAGCCCTCCAGCTCGCCGCCTGGTTCGCCGGGCGGCGCCGCGACCTCGACCTGCCGCTGGCTCCCTCGGGTACTCCGTTCCAACGCGAGGTCTGGGCCGCCCTGCGCGCCATCCCCTGGGGCGAGACCATCAGCTACGGCGAGCTGGCCCGTCGCGTGGGCCGTCCGGGCGCCTCACGCGCCATCGGCGGCGCCAACCACCACAACCCGCTGCCCATCATCATCCCGTGCCACCGGGTCGTGGGTCACGACGGCCGCCTGACCGGCTTCGGCGGTGGCCTGGCCGTCAAGCGCTGGCTGCTGGAGCACGAGGGACCTCGGATCGTCGAAGACCGTCTCGTGCGGGGCTAGGGGGAGCCCGTGTCCGACGCCCACACCGTCACCACATCTTGCGCCTACGACTGCGGCGCCCGCTGCCTGCTGCACGTCGAGGTCGAGGGCGGGCGCATCGCCCGCATCGGCACCGAGAAGGGGCCCGGCTTCGTGCTCACGGCCTGCGCGCGCGGGCTGTCCGGGCGCGCCGTGATCGAGGCCCCCGACCGGCTGCGCACCCCCCTGCTGCGTCGGGGTCCCCGGGGCAGCGGAGATTTCGAGCCCATCGGCTGGGGGGAGGCCCTCGACCTGGCGGCCGGGCGCCTGCGCGACACGATCCAGCGCCGCGGCCCCGAGGCCGTGCTGCTGGTGGGCTACTCGGGCAGCGAGGGCGCCCTGCACGATACCTTCCGTACGGGGCGGCGGTTCTTCGACCTGCTCGGTGGGTGCACCCTCGTGCACGGCAACACCTCCCTGGAGGGCGGGCGGGTCGCCTGTCGGATGATGCTCGGCCATGAGCACACCGGCTCCACCCGCGACAACCTGCTGCACTCGCGGCTGATCCTGTTGTGGGGCTGGAACCCGCGGGTCACCCGGTTCCGCCCGTACACCTGGTCCTTCCTGAAACAAGCCCGCGCTGCGGGTGCTCGGGTCATCGCGGTGGACCCCCGTCGCACCCCGTCGGCCGAAGGGCTGGACGCTGAGTGGATTCCGATCCGTCCGGGCACGGACGCCGCCCTGATGCTGGCCATGGCCTGGGTCATGCTCGACGAGGGCCTGCACGATCGGGCCTTCCTCGAGGCGCACACAGCGGGCTTCGAGCCCTTCGCGGCCTACGTGCGGGGCGAGGACGACGGGCAGCCGAAGACCCCGGCCTGGGCGGCGCCCCTCACGGGGGTGCCCGTCGCGCAGATCGTGGCGTTGGCGCGGGCCTACGCCACCGCCAAGCCCGCCGCCCTGTGCACGGGCTGGGCCCCGGGGCGCTCGGCCTTCGGCGAGCAATTCCACCGGGTGGCCATCACGCTCTCGGCCATGACGGGCAACCTCGGCGTGCTCGGGGGGCATGTGGGCGGCGGTGTGGACCGCATGCCCCTCGGCGCCCTCGCGGCCACCCTGCCGCTGCCCGGCCCCGGCGTCCCCAGCGTGCACGTCACGCAGGTCTCCGACGCCCTGCTGCGCGGTCGCGCCGGCGGCCATCCCACCGACATCGAGCTGCTCTACGTGGTCGGCAGCAACCTGCTCAACCAGTTCCCGGACACCAACCGCGGTGCGGCGGCGCTGCAGCGACCCGCCTTCACCGTGGTCCACGACCTGTTCATGACCCCCACCGCCCGCTACGCCGATCTGGTGCTGCCGGTGACCCACGCGCTGGAGCGGGACGATCTGGCCCCGCCCTGGATCGGGGGGCCCTACCTCATCGCGGCCAACAAGGCGGTGGAGCCTCCCCCGGGGGTCCGCAGCGACCTGGCCATCTTCGCGGCCCTGGCCGAGCGCCTCGGCGTCGCCGGCTACAGCGACACCGACGAGCAGGGTTGGCTGCGGCGCTTCCTCGACGCCACCCCGGGGCTGCCCTCCTACGATGAGCTGCGCGCGCACGGGGTGTACCGCATGCCGCTGGACGGTCCGCGGGTGGCCTTCCGCGAGCAGGTGGAGCACGGAGCGCCCTGGCCCACCCCCTCGGGGCGGATCGAGATCCATGCCCCGGCGCTGGCCGCGCTGGGGGACCCGTTGCAGCCCGCGCTGCCCTCCTGGCTGCCCCCGTGGGAGGGGCCGGGCGATCCGCTGGCGCTGCGTTTCCCGCTCCAGCTCGTCACCCCGCACGCCCGCACGCGGGTCAACTCCCAGCTCGACAACATCCCCAGCCTGAAGCGCCAGGCCGACGACCGCCTGTGGCTCCACCCCCGGGACGCCGCGGCTCGCGGCCTGGCTGATGGCGACCGGGTGCGGGTCTTCAACGACCGCGGCGCCCTGCGCACCCGTGTCCAGGTCACCGACGGCATCCTGCCGGGCGTGGTCAGCCTGGACGCCGGCGCTTGGTACCGCCCCGGCCCCGACGGGGTGGACGACGGTGGGTGCGTCAACGTGCTCACCCGCGCCCAGCCCTCGCCCGCCGGCGCCACGCCCTGCAACACGGCGTTGGTCGAGGTGGTGGCGGAGCCCGCCTAGGGCGCCCAGGCCCCGGCGCGCCAGGTGGGGGCGAGGCGCCAGCGGCCCAGCAGGTCCTCGAGATCCTCGCGCTCGTCCTCGCCCAGCAGCCCGGCGTGGAAGAGCTGCTCGGCCTGGGCGGCCAGGGCGGCGGCGCGCTGGCGGGCGCCGTCGGCGTCGTCGCTGTCCAGCAGGAAGGAGACCTCGTCGAAGCCGTCCGCCAGGTGCCAGAGGGCGCGGGCGCGGGCGCGCAGGCGCTCGCAGAGGGAGCGGCCCTGGTGGTGCTCGTCCTCCAGCTCGGTGGCGGTGGCGGTGGCCCGACCGGCGCGCTCCATGGCGTGGGCCCAGTCCTGCGCGCGCAGGGCGTCCCAGCCGCGCTCCAACTGCTGGGCGTAGCGCCAGCAGGCGGCGATGGCGTCGAGGCGGGCGAGGGTCGCGTCGTGGTCGCTGGCCGCGGCGTTCAGACCGCCGTGGATCTGACCGGCCAGCAGCCAGGCGCGGCTGCGGATGACCCGGAAGGCCTCGCCGTCCGCCAGGCCGCGGCACAGGCCCGTCACCGCCGCGGGCACCCAGGTGGGGGAGACGAGCACGGGGTCGGGCATGGAGCCGAGCCTGGTCAGGGGGACCAGGAGGCTGGCGGGGCGCTCGAGGGTGGCGACGGCGACGCTCATGGCCAGCAGGCAAGCAAAATGCGTACCAACCGCGCTGCGACGGGAGAAGGTGCCATCTCGCCGGGCGTGGGACGGGTGCGCCCCACAGCCTGGGGTGGGCGTGCCGCCCCAGCCCCGGGTCGGCTACCCGCCCACCGCCTCCGCGAGCGCGTGCAGCAGCTCCTCCAGATCGGTGTAGCCGTCGCCGTCATGATCGGCGGAGGGATACTCAGGCAGCTCCAGGGGGTCGGTGCTCTCTGCGAGGGTGGGCCAGCCTCCGACCTCGTCCTGGCTGTCGAGGGGGCCGCCGCCGCGGGCACGGATCTCCGCGACGATCCGGGTGTCCACGGCGTCGCGATCGAGGGGTCGGGCGCCGACCGCGTCCAGCAGCAGGCCCTCCACGGCCGCGGCCTCCACCAGGCTCAGCGGGGCGACGCCGACGGGCGGCTGCGCGGCCCACACGCCGTCCACCTCCGTCCATTTGCTGCCGCTGTCCTCCACGAAGACGCGGCTGTCCCGGTGCGTGCTGCGTGCGACGTAGACATCCGCGAGGTCCGGCTGCGTGGCGGCGCCGTCGATCCGGAGGTTGCCCTGGAGGCTCGCCAGGCTGGGGCAGCAGAAGCGCGCGCCCGAGAAGGTCACCACGCCGTCGCCGGGGTCGTAGACCAGGTTGTTGGCGACCAGCAGGCTCACGTCGTGCTTGGACTGCGGGTTGCGGTGGTTGTTGTGGGCGAAGACGTTGCGGATCACCGCGGCCCGCCGCGTGTGGTCGCCCACCAGCAGGCCCATGCTGTGCAGCCCCTCCGGGTGGCGGGAGTACCAGAGGCCCTCGGCGATCAGGTTGTGGGAGAAGGTGACATCGCGCACCCCCGGGTACCAGGTGCTGGCGTTCTCGTCCGTGGCCCAGGACAGGGAGCAGTGATCCACCACCACGCCGTAGACATCGATCTCGCCCTGCTCACCCCCGATGATCTTGAGGGCGTCGCGGTCCTCGGGATCCGGGCCCTCCTCGCGGTCACCCGGGCGGATGCGCAGGTGCTGCACGAACACGTCGTGGGTGCGGATCACCAGCCCCGCCCCCGCAAGCGTCACGCCCGGCGAGGGCGCGCTCTGCCCGGCCAGCGTCAGGAAGGGCTCCTCCACCAGCAGCTCCTCCGTGAGCCAGAGGGTGCCCGAGACGTCGAAGATCACGGTGCGCGGACCCGGAGTCGAGAGCGCCTCCCGCAGGCTGCCCGGCCCGCTGTCGTCCAGGGTGGTGACCCGCAGGACCTCCCCGCCCCGTCCCGCGGGGGTGTCGGTGCCGAAGCCCTCGGCGCCGGGGAACACGGGCAACGCGGCGGTCAGATCGCGGTGGGCGTCCTCGAGATCGGCCAGGGGTGTCGTGCAGGCGACGAGCAGCAGCGGCGCGAGGATCATGGCGGCGCTCCAGTACGGGGGTCTCGTGGTCCAGGCTTCACGGCGCCTGGGTGCGCGGACGGCGCCCGCGGCATGGGTGATGATTCAGAAGCCGCCCTCGGCGTAGGCGGAGAGGGTCCAGCGCAGGTCGGGTTCGCCGTCGGCGCCCTGCTGGGTGATCACCAGCCGCTCGGCCGCGCCCAGCGCGTCCTCGTCGGTGACGACCTCGGCGCTGCGCGTCCGCGCGGCGTCGGTGGCCAGCCTCCAGCCCTTCTCGTCGGTGGCGTCGAGCGTCACCGCGGCCACCGCGTGCCGCAGGATCTCGTCGCCGTCGGTGGTGGCGATGTCCACGCCGCCATCCCCCGTCCAGGTCAACGTGGACCCCTCCACCCGCAGCACCGTCGGGTTCGCCTCGGGCGCGCTGTCGTCCGCGGGGGGCGCGCAGGCCAGCAGCAGGAGGGTGCTGGCGATGAGCAGGGGGCGGCAACCGGGCATGGTCGGCTCCGGGCTTCCTGGTGTTCGAGCGCCGGGACGGAGAGGATATCACCGCGAGAACGAGGGGGGGCCCCGGAGCGTCGGTGACCCGAATCGTCGGCTGCGCTGGCGGTTCGGGTCTGGTAGCCTCTTCCCACACCCTCCAGCCCAGAGGCGAACATGGAGCGCTCCCACGACGCCCCCCGGCCCCGCCTGCTGCTGCTGGGGCTGCTCCTGCTGCTGGGCGGACGTCTGGCCTGCGGTGGGAGCCCGAAGCGGATCGAGGACAGCGCTCCACCCCCTCCGGACAGCGACGCCCACGACACCTCCGCGGACGACACCTGCGCGGGGGATGACACCGGCCCCGTGGATACCGGCGAGCCGGCCGGGATCGCGGGTGTCCACGTCCCTTTGGCCATCGATCCGGACGTCAGCATCCAGGACAACCACTGGCCGATGAGCAGATCACCTGGGCCACCGCGCACGAGCTGGGTCAGCACTACTTCGATGCCACCAGGGGGCGGATCAGGGTCGGTCGCAACCGCAGGCCGCCAGACCGATGGCGCCGATCCCGACCAGGACGACGATCCTGTCGCAGGACCCTAGAAGCCGCCCAGGACGAGCCAGGCCGCACCCGCCCGACTTCCGCTGTCGGCGTCGAAGGTGGCGCCGATCAACAGGTCGGGGAGGCCATCCCCGTCCTGGTCACCCGCGCTCGCCACCGACTCGCCAGCGGAGTCGGTGGGATTCGCGCTCGAGCAGCTGGGCACGCTGTCGTCGATCAAGAAGCTGCCGTCGGTGTGGGGTCCGAGCAGGACGAACGCCGCGAACAGGTCCGCCGACAGGGACGCCATCTCGTAGTGGCCGCCGCCGAGCAGGACATCCTCGACGCCATCACCGTCCACGTCGCCCGGCAGATCGAGCGACGAGCCGGTGGCGGCGTAGTGGTTCGGCCCCTCCCAGCGGGCGTGCCGACCGTCTTGGACGAAGGAATCCCCGGAGAACGGACCGAACGCGATGTAGACGGCGCCGGGCACCGACTTGGTGGTGCGGTTCTCCATGGGGGCGCCGATCACGAGATCGAGGTGCCCATCGCCGTCGAGATCCGACCTGGAGGCCACGCTGGCGCCGAGGCGGTCCGCGTCGCCATAGCCGCGCAGGATGGCGTCGCTGTCACCCAGGTCCACGTCCGCGGTGATGGGACCCTGCACGACGAAGACGGCGCCCTCGCTGCGGTAGGCGTCGCTGTTCGCGCCGTAGGCACCCACCGCCACGTCGCCGGTCCCGTCGCCATCGAGATCCCCACCGCCGTCCACCGCCCAGCCAGCGTGGTCGTGGTCCGAGCCGCCCTCGAGATAGTGCGCCACGTCGGCCAGCTCCGAGCTGCCCCGCTGGCTGGCATCGACCACCCAGACCGCGCCCGCCTCGCTGCCCCCCTGGTCGTCCCAGTAGGCCCCGACCAGGAGCTCGTCGGCGCCATCGCCCGTGACGTCGGCCATCGCCAGGCTCACCCCCGCGTAGCTCTGGCGGCGCCCATAGAGCGTCAGATCCGCGTCGTTCGCCGAGGTGTCGCCGGTCGCCAGGCCTTCGAACAGGTAGACGGCGCCGGCGCCGCTGCCATGGGTGGCCTCGTACCACGCTCCCACGGCCAGCTCATGGACCCCATCGCCGTCGCCGTCACCGACCGCCAGGGACTTGCCGAGCCCGTCACCGTCGTCCGCGGCCGTGATCCGCGCATCGGCCGAGGCGAGGGAGACCGTGCCGGAGGGCATGGCGAGGAACACGTAGGCGGCGCCGGCGTAGGTGCCGTTGGTGTCTGCCCCGTGGGCCCCGACGATGATGTCGGGATCCCCGTCGCCGTCCACGTCCCCCCCGGCGACACTCCGGCCGGCGAAGTCGTCATCATCGAGGCCGAGCAGCTTGGCCTGCGCGTCCACCAGCGCGATCGAGAGGTCCGGATCGCTGTCCGCGTCGGTGTCGGCGTCGGCGTCCGAGTCCGAATCGGCGTCCGAGTCCGAGTCCGAGTCGGCGTCCGAGTCCGAGTCGGCATCCGCGTCGGCGTCCGTGTCGCTGTCGGCGTCGGCGTCGGTGTCGGCGTCGGTGTCGGGCGGCGCCTCCGCGGTATCCTCGCCCTTGGGACAGCCGAAGAACACCGCAGACGACAAGACGAGCACGTAGCTCCCGATCCTTCTCATGACGGCTCCCAGCTGCGAGAATGCTCACGATGGCCCCTGCTCCGGGGACTCGCGACCATTCTATTTCCGCTCGTTCGTCCAACCAAGGAGCGCTGGTCCCCACAGGGTCGCTGGACGCGCGATTCTCGTGGATCCGGTCGAGTTGACGGAGAGGGGGTGGACGAGACGCGACTCAGCTCCCGTAGGGGACGAGCCGCAGCGGCCCACCCACCGGGTCACTCCCATCGGAGGTGGGGGCGCAGTCCGCGGGGTCGATGGGGCCCCCGGTGTAGGGGTAGAGGGCGTAGCTGCGCTCACCGCCGTGATCGTCGAGCTCGACCGCGAGGTCGTAGCGCAGCGCCCCGGTCCAGGCGTGGGCCCAGTCCAGGAAGTTGTGGTGGCTGGAGTACCAGCAGAGGTCCTCCGCCCGCTCCACCGCCGCGACGCCACCCAGCGGCCCGGCGCGCAGGGAGAGCAGGCCCCACTCGGTGTTGGCGAGGCTGCCCGCGCCCCGGTCCTCTCGCTCCAGCCAGACGCAGACCCGTCCGTCCGCGCTCTGCAGCTGCAGGGTCGTCCCCTCTGGATCGAAGGCCAGGTCCTCGTCGAAGCCGCAGTCGGGCCGTTCGCCCCCGCCGCCGTGCTCCACCAGCGCCGAGGTGTCGTCGGAGGCTTCCGGCGTGGAAGGGCTCCAGTCTGCGGGGGTCGCGCACTCATCCCCCGCGTCGGGGCATGCCAACGCCACGCACTCCTCCACGGGCGGAAACGCCGCGGGGCGCTCGCTGAGCCCGCAGTGCCCGAGACAAGCCTCCACACCCGGCATCCCGTCCTCGCCGAGGCACTGGACCATGCAGGCGCAGTCGGGGTCCTCGTCGCAGCGAACGACGAGGTCGGCGCATTTCTCGTCCACACAGACCGCGCAGGGAGCGCCGAGGTGGCAGGCGACGGGAAGAACCAGGAACAGACGCTTCACGGCGGAGCCTCCAGAGGGGGCCGCGTGATGATAGCACCGAGCCCTGAGGTGCTGGCGGTGGCCGCCCGTTTCGCCGCCGACGAGGACGCGCGCGCCCAGGGTGGCGCGTGGTGGCATTGGCGCCAGCCCTGCGGCGACCCCCACAGCCTGGAGTGGCTGGATGGCGCATGGGAGCCCATCGAGCTGGTGGTCCACCTCAACACGTTGGATCTCGCATTCCTAAGATCTTATAGGACCTTCCAATCTTTTCCTCCTGTCCCGAATACGGGCGCCGGATGGGCTCGGGCCCCGGATCGGCGACGCTCCTCGCCCAGATGAACCATCTCGGGCAGCTCTGTCGCGCGGGGCCCCGTTTCGGCGACGCTCCTCGCCCAGATGAACCATCT
>JBDRKM010000362.1:0-7221 GCA_043814015.1 Pseudomonadota bacterium | reverse complement strand
GTGTTCGGTCTTCAGGCATCGCTCCCGTTCCCGTTCCCGTTCCCGGTCCCGTTCCCGTTCCCCCGGGACGGTGTCAGGCACTAGGACTCAATGGGACGGTGTCAGGCACTAGGACTCAAGATTATCTCGATAATCTTGAGTCCTAGTGCCTGACACCCGACTCCCGACTCCGACTCCCGACGACCCGACAACCCACCCGACGACTCCCCGACTCCCCCGCCCCTACGGCACCCGCACCGCCACGAACAGCGGACTCCCCCCGCGCTCCACGGTCAGCAGCACGACCCCGCGCGCGCGCCCCAGCGCCTGCTCGGCCTGGGCCACGGTGGTCACGTCCTGGCCGCCGACCTGCAGCAGGACATCGCCCTCGCGCAGCTTGCCGTCGGCGGGGCCGTCGTCGTCCACGCTGGCGACCACGGGGTGATCCACGGCGTTGCGTCGGCCCATGGTGGCCGCGTTGCCGGGCACGAGCGTGATGCCGAGCTTCGCCACACCGCCCACCTCCTCGTCTTCGCCCGCCTCCCCGCCGCGGGTCCAGCGGCCGGCGGCCAGGTCGTCCCGCGAGGGGCGCTCGCCCAGGGCGACGGTGACCTCCTTGTGCTTGCCGTCACGCAGCACGTCCAGGCGCACGCGTTCGCCGGGATGGTGCTTGCCGACCGCGTGCAGCAGGGCGTTGCTGTCGGCGATGGCCTCGCCCTCCAGGCTCAGCACCACATCGCCGGCCTTCAGCCCTGCCTGCTCGGCAGGGGTGCCCTCATGGACCACGGAGACCAGCGCGCCCTGGGCGGCGTCCAGGCCGAGGGCCTCGGCCATGTCGTCGTCCACCGGCTGCATGCTGATGCCCAGCCAGCCGCGGCTCACCTTGCCGTCGTCCTTGAGGTCGTCGATGAGGCTCTTCACCATGTCGATGGGCACGGCGAAGGCCAGGCCCTGACCCATGCGCGAGATGGCGGTGTTGATGCCCACCACCCGCCCGGCGGTGTTCAGCAGGGGGCCGCCCGAGTTGCCCGGGTTGATGGCGGCGTCGGTCTGGATGAAGTCGTCGTAGGAGGAGGCACCCAGGATGCGGCCCTTGGCCGAGACGATCCCGGCGGTGACGGTGTGGTCGTAGTCCAGCGGGTTGCCGATGGCGACCACCCAGTCGCCCACGCGCAGGCCCTCGGAGGAGCCGAGCGCCAGGTGGGGCAGCCCCCCCCTGGCCTCCACCTTGAGCAGGGCCACGTCGATCTCCGGGTCGGTGCCGACCACCCGGGCGTCCAGCTCATCACCCCCGGCGAGCTGGACCTTCACCTCCGTGGCGTCCTCCACCACGTGGTTGTTGGTGAGGATGAAGCCGTCCTCGGAGATGATGAAGCCCGAGCCCGTGCCCTCCTGCTTGAAGCCCTCGGGCAGCTGCGGCATGGGCCCGAAGAAGAAGGGGAAGCCCTGCTGGCCCTGGAGCTCCACCGTCTTGGAGACGTAGACGCTGACCACGGCGGGGCTGGCGGCGTCCACGAGGGGCGCGAAGCTCAGGGGAGCCTGCGGAAGAGGGAGCCCCGCCCCGGGGGTGGCGGGCGCGTCGGAGGCCTGGGCTTCGGAGCCGCCCCAGCGGGGCAGCGTGTGCGGGTCGAGGTGGAGGGCGAGCCCGGCGGCGGCGGCCAGGCCGAGGCCCGCGGCGAAGGTGAGCAAGTGGGATGCGTGGCGCATGGTGGAACCTCCTGTTTCGAAGTGAGCCCGGGGCCGGGGGGGCCGCACACCAGGGCTGAGGGGGAGTGCAAACCACCACCGCGCAGGGATCTTCCGGCCCCGAGGGCTGGTGGAACAACCATAGACTCCCGCATTGTGAGGACAAGCACCTTTACGTGAGGCTGATTTCGGGCGATGATGACCGCGCCCCGGACCACACCGGGGCTATGATGACCGCGCCCCGGATCGCTCCGGGCCCGACCGCAGGGAGCCCGCACATGACGCGCGCCACCACCGCCACCCTCGTCGCTCTCCTCGTCACCTCGGCCGGCTGCCGCACCGAGTACATGGAGAACGCGGTCCCCGACCTCTGGTATGAGCTCAGCCTCACCAGCGCCGAGACGGTGGCGGGCGAGCCCGTCGGGTACGAGAGCGTGATCCACTCCAACGTCGGCCCCGACGTGGTGGTGGAGTCCCTCATCGCGAGCGACCTCGAGGTGGGCCTCTACCTCACCGACACCCGCCTGTTCCCCACGGTCGCGGGCCCACACGTCATCACGGGCTCGGTGGAGTACGAGGGCGACACCTACACCATGGACGTGGACCTCCTCGTGGACGCGGGCCCACCCAGCCTGCTCGATCTCTCCCTCTCCGACGAGTCCACCGCGGTGGGCCAGGGGGTCGCCTGGGGCCTGGGGCTGTGGGACTTCTACGGCAACGTGCTCGATCCCTCGGACGTCACCGTGGCCGTCTCCGATCCCGCCCTGCGCCTGGTGGGTGGCGAGGTGGTCTCCGATGTGCCCGGCCTGTACCACCTGGTCGCCACCCTCGGCGCCCTCGAGGACGACGAGCCCCTCGCGGTGGTGGCGGGCGAGGGCGCCAGCATCGAGCTCGCCTTGTCCAGCACGGATCTCGAGCTCTTCGACACCACCCACGCCACCGTGGTGGTGCGCGACGCCTACGGCAACCCCACCGAGGATCCCTGGTCCCTCAGCGTCGAGGGCCTGGACGGCGCGGATCCCAACGATGTCGCCATCGCCTACGCGGACCTCACCTTCATGGACGAGGGCCTCTTTCGCGTGTGGGCGCGGGCCCGCAACGCCTCCGGCGATCTGTTGCAGGACTCCGTGGGCCCGCTCTTGATCGACACCACCGGCCCGCTGCTCGACATCTGGAACCCGCCCCGCGGCGCCTGGAACTGGGGCAGCGACGGCACGGTGGACGGCCAGGTCGGGGATGAGTGGTCCGATGTGGCCGGCCTGCAGATCAACGGGGTCGATGTCGCCTGGGCCGCCGACGGCACCTTCTCGGCCCCCCAGGTGTACGACTTCGGCGTGAACATGGTGGAGAGCCTGGCCTGGGACACCGACGACAACGCGACGGACGACACCCGCGCGGTCCTGGCCGGCAGCTTCCTGCCCTACGGCGCCGGGCTGGGCAACGGGCTGGAGGCGCGCCTGAACGAGGGCGCCATCGACACCCTGGAGTCCCTGGGCGAGGGGCTCATCGCCGGCACCGACCTCACCTCCATGATCCCGAGCCCAGTCTGGTCCGACTACGCCGAGTCCTGCATCGATCTCGGCTGGCTCGGCCGCTACTGCTGGGAGTGGTACAGCGTCGCGCTGTACATCTACAGCCCCTCCATCTCGGGCACCGATCTGGAGCTGGACCCGCGCACGGGCTGGATCGACGCCCTGGCCACCATCTACGATCCGGTCCTGTACTGGTCCGCGAGCGGCGCGGTGCTGGGCATCGGCTACTCCGGCAGCGGCGACATCCGCGCCAGCGCCATCACCGTGGACATGGACCTCACCCCCTACGTCTCGGGCGGGCAGCTGTACGTGGGCATCAGCAACGTCAACTGCGACACCTCCGGCTTCGACTTCGACTGGGACTCCTGGCTGTGGGACGTGATCGACTTCTTCGGGTTCCCCATCGACAGCCTCATCGCCAGCCTGGTGGAGACCGCGGTGGAGGGGGTGATCGCCGACGAGGTCCCGGCCGTGCTGGAGGACGCCCTCGGCAGCCTGGAGCTGGCCACCGATCTGGCCTTCGAGGACAACACCTACGCCTTCGACGCCGAGCCCTACGCGGTCAGCGTGGATGAGCATGGCATCACCCTGGATCTGGCCACCACCTTCACCGCGTACAACTGGCTCTCCCCCTACACCCCCGAGGGCTCGCTCTACGCCGGCTACAGCACCCCGGTCTGGGCCACCACCCCCGGCATGGGCATCGGCGTCTCCGAGGACTTCATCAACCAGGCCATGCTGGCCCTGTGGGGCGGTGGCCTGCTGGAGATGGCCCTCTCCGGCAACGAGCTCGGCCTGGACGTCTCCGAGCTGCAGTTCATCTTCCCGGAGATGACCGAGCTGAACATCGAGGTCTCGGCCCTGCTGCCGCCGGTGGTGGTGCCGGGCACGGGCACCGCGCTGCTGGACATGCAGATGGGCGATCTGGAGCTGTCGCTGTACGGCGGCCCCATCGGCGAGGACACCCTGCTGCTGCGGGCCTACATCAGCGTGTTCGCGGGCATGGACGTGGACGTCGACACCGACCTCACCCTCGCCATGGAGCTCTCCGACGTCACCGTGGCCTTCGACGTGGTCCACCCCGAGGCCAACACCCTGGGTGCGGCCAACACAGAGGATCTGCTCGAGGCCCTCGTGCCCCTCTTCCTGCCCTTCCTGACCGACGCGCTCGGCGAGATCCCCATGCCGGCCATCGACGGCTTCTCCCTGGAGAACATCACGGTGGGCACGGGCGGGGCCGAGAGCGGCTACCTCGTGCTCGGCGGGGATCTGAACCTCTAGCCGCTGCGGACCAGGAGGATGCCGATGGCGCTCGAGAGCCGCCGCCTCGCGGTCGTGTTGCTGGCCAGCGTGCCCGCCCTCGCCGCCCCGAAGTGCGGCCCGCCCGTCTGCGAAGACCTCCAGTTCCTCCCCTCGGACCAGGTCCTCCAGGACCAGGAGGACGCCTGGAAGGGCTGCATGGACACCTGCGAGGGCACCTTCACCGCCTGTATGGAGGCCGCCGCGGCCTACGCGAAGGATCCCGCGGCCAAGCCCGTGCTGCCGGCGGACTGCAACGCGGCCAACGCGGCCTGCCAGGCGGAGTGCTACAAGCCCGGCGGCGACCCGTACCCCTACCTCCTGCTGCGCGACTCGCCCGTGTTCTCCTGGGAGGGCGACAAGCTCGAGTTCATGAGCGTGCGCAAGTACGACAAGGACAAGGCCGAGCAGAAGGTCATCTGGTCCGTGAAGTGCAAGAAGGAGAAGGACAACTGCATCGAGTCGCCGGTGGTCTACGGCGTCCTGCCCGAGGGCACCGAAGTCGAGCCCGAGGCCTGCGAGGACGAGGAGTGCGACGACGAGCACAAGCGCAAGCTCATCGAGGGGCAGTCCTACATCGTCTCGGGGGCCCGGGACGTGGGTGAACGCTTCCCCTGCGTGCCCGAAGAGGAGATGGAGGCCATCTTCGACTTCCCCAACCGCGCCAACTACTCCTACGACGACGACTACGTCCCGCCCGAGGACACAGGCCTCCCGGAGGACGACGCTGATCCCCCCGGCGCCGTGCCCCTGCGCCCGCGGCGTGGTAGCTGACGGAGGACAGGAGGAGCCGTGGCCAAGGCATCCACAGCCCGCACCGCGAAGCCCGCCACCGCGCTGCCCTCGGGGCACAGCGTGGTGGTCCTGGTGGAGGGCGGCCGCGAGGAGGTCCGCATCCTCGCGCCCGACGGCGAGGTCCAGGTGCGGATCGAGCTGGGCTCCGATGGTCCCGTGGTGCGCCTCTCGGGTGCGCGGCTCGAGCTGGAGGCCACCCGCGAGGTCACGGTGCGCTGCGCCAGCTTCGAGGTCGCCGCCAGCGGCGCGGTGAGCCTCTGTTCCGGCGCCGAGCTGTCCCTGCGCAGCGCCGGTGAGATGCACGTCGATGCGGGGGGCGAGTACTTCGTCACCTCCCCGTTGATCTGGCTGAACTAAGGGAGACACCATGGGTATGCCCGGCTGCATCAAGGGCGACATGGTCCTGCAGACCCCGCCCGCGCACTGCCATCAGCCCCACCCCATGGGTCCGGCCCAGGTGCCCGTGCCCGTGCCCCCCGCGCCGCCCCTCAAGATGAACACCTCGGCCTCCAAGGTGAAGCTCTGCGGCAAGGAGGCCTGCCGTGTGGGCGACAAGACCATCAACTGCACCCTGCCCGGCTGCCCCAAGCCCGACGGCGGCCCCGGCGAGGTGGCGTTGGGCTCCTTCACGGTCAAGATCGAGGGCAAGTTCGCGGCCCGCTTCGGCGACATGACCAAGCACCCCGGCTGCGTGGGCCCCATCCCGGCTCCGGTGGGCAAGGTCCTGGGTCCGGGTGCCGCCACGGTGATGATCGGCTAGGCCCGCCCCACCGTGCGCCCCTCCCACCTCGCCGCCATCCCGCCCCTGTGCCCCGTGTGCCGTCAGGCAGGGGCGCGCCGGGTGCTGGCGCCTCACGCCACCCTGCGCGCGCGAGGTGAGCAGGTGGTGGAGGGCATCCTGTTCTGTGCCGGCTGCGGGCGGGAGTATCCGGTGCTCGACGGGGTGCCCCTGCTGCTGCGACAGCTGCGCCGCTACGTGAACGACAGCCTGTTCCAGCTGGTGCTGCGCCAGGATCTCAGTCCCACCCTGGCCAGCCTGCTGGGTGACTGCTGCGGCCCCGACTCCGCCTGGGACCTCACCCACCGCCACGCCAGCAGCTACTGCTGGGATCACTGGGCCGAATTCGATCCGGAGGAGGCCCACCTTCCTCCCCCCGGCTCGCTCGGGCGCATCGCCAGCAAGGCGCTGGGCGCGCTGCCGGCCCTGCCGGAGGGGCCGATCCTGGATCTTGGCTGCGCCGCGGGCCGCGCCGCCTTCGAGGCCGCCGGCCGTTTCCCCGGGCGGCTCGTGGTGGGCATCGACATGAACTTCGACCTGCTCGCCCGCGGCCAGCGCCTGCTGCGTGGGGGCCGCATGGCCTACCCGCGGCGGCGCGAGGGGCTCATCCACGAGCCGCGCGACTTCGTCGTTCCGCTGCAAGGTGAGGCCGTGGACCTCTGGTGCGCCGACGTCCACGAGCTGCCCTTCGACGACGGCGTCTTCGCCGCCGGCCTGGCCTTCAACCTGCTGGACTCGGTGGCCGACCCTGCCGCCGTCCTGGCCGAGCTCTGCCGCGTGGTGCGCGGGCCCCTTGCCCTGTCCGTGGCCTTCGACTGGGCCGCCCACGCGACCCCCGTGGAGCGCTGGCTCGGTGGCCACAGCCAGCGCACCCCCCACCGTGGCGCCGGCCTCGAGGGCCTGCGCCAGGCCATCGCCGCCCAGGGCCGCGAGATCCTGGCCCAGGAGGACGCCGCCTGGACCCTGCGCCTGCACGAGCGGGCCAGCACCCAGTACCGGGTGTGGGTGGGGGTGGTGGGCGTGGGGGGCGTGGGTGTCACACAATAGGGAATAGTATTTGAAAAATAAACATTACGAGTGGATGGCACCCACGGTGCACCCCCGGTTGCCCCCGTGGGTGGAAGGAACAGGGCATTTAAGGCCCTACCGCGA
>JBDRKM010000361.1:0-11962 GCA_043814015.1 Pseudomonadota bacterium | reverse complement strand
GGCGTGCTGCGTGGTGGCGCCCTGTACCTGGCGCGCGTGGGGGGTGGTGGGTCGAATCGCCGCCTGGGGGTGGGTGGGGGTGGGGCCTTGACCTGCCGGTGCACGTCCGGCAGTGCAGAACCAGAGCCGCTGGACACGAAGAGATACTCCGAAAGGGGAGGGTCCTGCAACCTCCGGGATACGTTGTGCTCCATCCACACCCGCGAGGTGCCCATGAGCTCCGCCGCGCTCCTCCTGGTGGCCCTGGTGGCCCTGGTGGCCGGATACCGCTTTTATGGAGGCCGGGTGGCCCGCTGGCTGGGGGTCGATCCCTCCGTCCCCACCCCCGCCCATCGCCTCCAGGACGGCGTGGACTACCTCCCCGCCCGCCGCGCCGTGCTGCTAGGGCACCACTTCGCCTCCATCGCTGGCGCCGCGCCCATCATCGGCCCGGTCACCGCCCTGGCCTTCGGTTGGGGGCCGGTGTTCCTCTGGATCGTGGTGGGCGGCATCTTCATGGGCGCCGTCCACGACTTCGCCTCCCTGATGGCCTCCCTGCGTCATGACGGCAAGTCCATCGGCGAGATCATCGAGGCGCGCCTCGGGTTCGTCGGTCGCACCCTGTTCCTGGTCTTCTCGTGGACCACCCTGGTGCTGGTGGTGGCGGTCTTCTCCATCGTGGTGGCCAAGACCTTCGTGCAGGTGCCCGCGGCGGCCACGGCCTCCGTGCTGTTCATCGGGCTGGCGCTGGCCTTCGGTGTGGCCGTGTATCGGCTCAGGGTCCCGCTGCTGCCGGCCTCCATCGTGGGCGTCGTGCTGCTGTTCGGCTCCATCTGGGCGGGCACCGTCTGGCCACTGGCGCTCTCCTTCGACCTCTGGATTGGCGTCCTGCTGGCCTACGTCTTCGTGGCCTCGGTCACTCCGGTCAACATCCTGCTGCAGCCGCGTGACTACCTCAATTCCTTCCTCCTGTACGCCATGATGTTGCTGGGGGTGGCCGGTGTGCTGTGGGCCCGGCCCGCCCTGCAGGCCCCCATGTTCACCTCCTGGCGGGCGGAGAACCTCGGCGCCCTGTTCCCTGTGCTCTTCGTGACGGTGGCCTGTGGGGCCATCAGCGGCTTCCACTCGCTCGTCTCTTCGGGGACCACCGCCAAGCAGCTCGACAGCGAGGCCGACGCGCAGCCGGTCGGGTACGGCTCCATGCTGGTGGAGTCCCTGCTGGCCGTGCTGGCCCTGATCGCCGTGGCCTTCCTCTCGCATGCCGACTACGTCTCCTTCCTCGGCAAGGACGGCGGGGGGCCGGTGGCGGCGTTTTCATCGGGCCTCGGGCAGCTCATCGGCACCCTGGGCCTCCCGGCCGAAGGCGCCACCTCCTTCGTGGCCCTGGCCGTGTCGGCCTTCGCCCTCACCTCGCTCGACACCGCCACCCGCCTGTCCCGCTTCGCCTTCCAGGAGCTGTTCGAGCCGCGGCGGCGGGCCGAGGCTCCGGCGGCCTCCGGCGGGTTGGGCGTCATCGTGCGCAACCGTTTCTTCGCCACCACCTTCTCCGTCACCGCGGCCGGTGCCCTGGCATGGTCCGGCTCCTGGAAGCAGATCTGGCCCATCTTCGGGTCGGCCAATCAGCTCCTGGCCGCCCTGGCGCTGCTGGCGGTCTCGGTCTGGCTGGCCCACCGCGCACGCCGCAACCTGTTCGTGCTCATCCCCATGGTGATCATGTACGTCGTCACCCTGACCTCCCTGGTGCAGCTCGCCTGGCACCACCTGCTGGAGGCGGGCGGCAGCCTGGTGCTGGGGATCACGGCCGTCTCCCTGCTCGCCGTGGCCCTCGTCCTGGCCGTCCTGGCCGCCCGCACCCTCCTCGGCGCGCGGGCCGCGAAGCCCGTCTGAGCCCGTCCGCGCGCCGCCACGGGTGGCCAAGTCGCCTCCCCATCGAAAAAAAACTGGCGGTTGAAACGGGCGCCATTACGCGCTTATCATCACATTACCTAAAATACCTATAGACCCCCATGAGCCTTGAAAACGGGGCTAAGAAACTGAATAGACACAGAAAAACGGGCTTCCAAACGTGTCGCGGTCCACTACAACTATCTTGAGATCGCGGGAAAGCCGCTCCACGACGGGAAAAAAGTGATCTCGGGCTCTTGGCTTGCGCGCCGGATACGCGCTATGCATCGGCACGACGGAGCACGGAGGTTCCGTCGCTGCTTCAAACCAACCTCGGGAGTCATCGCCATGAACAAGAAGGAACTCGCTGTCAAGCTCGCCCAGCAGACCGGCCTCACCCAGGTCAAGTCCATGGAAGTCCTCAACGCCCTGTTCGACGCCAGCAACGGCATCATCGGCACCGAGCTGCTCGGCGGCGGCAAGGTCTCCATCCCGGGCTTCGGCACCTTCATCACCAAGACCCGCGCCTCCCGGAAGGGCACCAACCCCTCCACCCAGGCCAAGATCGACATCCCCCAGCGGAAGTTCCCCTCCTTCCGCGCCGGCAAGACCCTCAAGGAGATGATCTGCGCCTAGCGCGGCTCACCCCAGCTCACAGGCCGGGTCGGTTTCGAATCCTCGGAAATGCGTCCGGCCAGGGCACGAGGAAACAGAAGGCACCGCCATGAGCGGTGCCTTTCTGTTTTCAGGATCGCGAACCACCCCTGAGCCAGGGGTCACAGGACGCCGGATCGTACCCTGTGGCACCCGCACCCTATCGGGGCGGGGTGGTCGTGTCCGGCTGAGCCGTGTCCGTGTCCGTAGTCTCGCCGGAATCACCGTCCGGCAGCGAGGTGTCGGGGTGGGCTGTGTCTGCCGCGCTTGTGTCATCGGGACCCGAGTCGATAGGGCCGGTGTCCTGGGTGCCGGTGTCCTGGGTGCCGGTGTCGGACGGAGGTGCCAGCACCTCGAAGGGCAGGCCATCGCTCTCGCCGTGGCGGTTGAAGATCCGGACCGTGACCTGCCCTGCCTCGACGTCAGGCACGGTGAAGTCCACGGCCTCGACGCAGCCGGGGTAGAGCGCGTCGCAGGGGTCGCAGTCGTCGCAGCCGCTGCAGTCCTCCGCCTCGAGGCACTCGTCCCAGGCCTCGCAGCCCTCGCGGGTGACGCCCAGGACGGTGGCGCGAGCGGTGCCCACGTACAACGCGGTGTCGTAGGGCGTGGTGAAGGGGCGGCCGGTGACGGCCACCTGGGCGCCGGGCAGGCCTTCGCTCGGGGAGACGGCGGCCAGGGTGACATCGCAGGGCGCGCTGCTGGTGGAGTCGGTGGTGGAGCAGGCAGCCAGTGGCAGCGCCAGGGAGAGCGTGAGCACCAGGGCGGTGCGGTGGGGCTGGCTGGGGCTCATCGGTGTCCTTCCGGCGGGCGGGGGCTCGGGCTGCGGGGCGACGGCGGGGCACGGTCATCGGCCCCTTCGCGCGGCCGCGGGGCGGTGGGCGCGGCGCGGTAGGGCCGGACCTCGGCCGCCGGTTCGGGCTCGGCGAGCGTGCCGCCCTCGGCCAGGATGCGGCTCAGCAGGTCGGGCGGGTAGGAGAGCACCATCCAGTGGCCACAGCCGCAGTGCACCTCGGCGCCAGCCACAGGGTAGGGCGCGCTGAAACGGTGCACGGTGCCGCAGCGTGTGCAGGTGAGCTTGATGGGCATGGGGGACTCGGAGACCTCGCCGGGCCTGGATTCGGCACCGCTCGGCGATCTACTGCCTCGACCCGGGGGGAGCAACGTGGAATCCCTTCAGCGCGGGTGGGGTTGAGGAGGCGTCGCGGTGTGGTCGTCGTCGGCCTCTCCCCGTTCGGCGCGTTGCGCCAGGCAGCGGGTGGTCGTACGTTGCTGCCGTGTCGCGGCTCGCCGACCCCCGGTCGGCACCTGCGAGCGGCCAAGGAGCGACGTTGAGCACGCTGTTCAAGCACTTCCTGATGCTGTCGGGGGCCACCTGTGTGAGCCTCGTGGGCTACCACGCCGCGGTCTGCATGGGTGGCTTCGAGGGCGCGGCCGTGCGCGCCGGCGCGCTGCTCCAGGGCGCCACCACCGATCCCGGCTACCGGCTGGCCGATCTCCGCCTCTTCGACCGCACGCGCTACTTCGTGAGCGAGCGCTATGTGGACCCCTCCCGGGAAGACCCCGAGGCCATGTTCGACGCCGCGCTCGACGCCGTGGCCCGGCAGGTGGACTCCGTGCTCTTCTCCCGTGAGCCCGGCGGGCGCCTGCTGCACATGTCGGTGGGCAGCTACACCACCACCCTGGTCATGGCCCCCATCGAGGATCTCGACGCCCTGCGCGTGGCGGTGAGCCAGGTGGTCGGTGTGCTCCAGGAGCGCCTCGATCCCTCGGCGATGGACCTCCGCGAGGTGGAGTACGCCCTGTGCAACGGCATGCTGTCCACCCTGGACCCCCACTCCGTCCTGATGCCCCCGGACGACGCCCAGGACATGAACAGCGAGAATCAGGGCGAGTTCGGCGGCCTGGGCATCACCATCACCCTCCGCAAGGGCCGGCTGACCGTGGAGTACCCCCTGGAGGACACCCCCGCCTACCGCGTGGGCCTCAAGGCGGGCGACCACATCGTGCGCATCGAGGAGGAGTCCACCGTCAACATGGGGCTGGAGGAGGCCGTCTCCCGCCTGCGCGGGCCCGTGGGCAAGCCCGTGACCATCATGGTCATGCGCGACATGTGGAGCGAGCCGCGCCCCTTCACCATCGTGCGCGATCTCATCCGCATCAACCCCGTCGAGGGCCAGGTGCTCGAGGGCGGGGTCGGCTACCTGCGCATCAAGGCCTTCCACGCCAACGTCTCCCGCGACATGGACGCCGTGCTCGCGGGCTTCCGGCGCGATCTCGGCGGGCCGCCGGTGGGGCTGGTGCTCGATCTGCGCGACAACCCAGGCGGCTTCCTGAACCAGGCCGTCGAGGTGGCCGACCGCTTCCTCGACTCCGGGGTGGTGGTCTCCACCATGGGCGCCGACGGGCATCGTGACATCGAGCGCGCCTCCTCGGCCAAGACCGAGCCCGACTACCCCGTGGTGGTCCTCACTTCGGCCCACTCGGCCAGCGCCTCGGAGATCGTGGCCGGCGCCCTGCGCAACCTGGATCGCGCGGCGGTGTTCGGCGAGCGCTCCTTTGGCAAGGGCTCTGTCCAGCACCTGTACGAGAACACCGACGACTCCGAGCTGAAGCTCACGGTGGCCGAGTACTACACCCCCGGCGATCACTCCATCCAGTCCATCGGCATCCCGCCGGACGTGGCCCTCATCCCCTACGTGGTCCACCCGGCGGGCGAGGACGACCCGGAGACGGGCGAGCCCGACGAGCGCATGGTGTACCTGGCCTGGCGCGAGCGGGTCACCCGTGAGGCCGGTCTGGACCGCCACCTCGCGGCCCACAGCCTGCAGCTGGAGAGCCCGGCCTACAGCATCGCCTACCTGCGGGACATCACCGCCGACCGGGAGGCCCGCAGCAAGGAGCACAAGGATCTCGCGCGTGACTGGGAGATCCAGTTCGCCCGCGAGGTGCTGCTCAGCGCCGACGGCGCCCGCCGGGCCGACGTGGTGGCCGCCGCGGGCGCGGTGGTCGCGCGCCGCCGCGAGGCCGAGGAGGCCACCATCCGCGAAGCCTTCACCACCCTGGGTGTGGACTGGAGCGCCGGCCCGCTGCCGGCGAGCCCCCAGCTCTCCGTCACGCTCGACCTCGGCCCCGACGGGATGCTGATCGCGGGCCAGGAGGAGGACATCACCATCTCGGCCACCAACCAGGGCAGCGCGCCGCTGTACCAGGTCATGGCAGTCAGCTCCTCCGGGAACGAGCGCCTCGACGGCTACGAGTCGTTCTTCGGGCGCATCGATCCGGGCCAGACCCGCTCCTGGGTCCAGCCGGTCAAGCTCGATCCGGGCTTCCCCACCGAGACCGACGAGGTCGCCTTCGCGCTGCGCGACGGCCAGGGCCACGCGCTGGGCCGCTCCACCCACCGGGCGCCGGTGCAGGGCAGCGACATCCCGCGTTTCTCCTACCAGCTTCGCCTCCTCGACGACGGCACGGGCGGCGGCCAGGGCGACGGTGACGGGGTGCTCGAGGTGGGTGAGACGGTGGACATCGCCATCGAGGTGACCAACCTCTCCGAGGTCGGCGCGGCCAACGCCTTCGCGCGGCTGCGCAACACCGCGGGCCCCGCCTTCGACCTGAAGGCCGGGACGGTCGAGCTGGGCGCGCTGGCCGCGGGGGCCACGGGGTCGGGCCACTTCACCCTGGCGCTGCGCAGCGTCCCCCCGGCCGGGGAGCCCTCCCTGGAGCTGGCGGTGGGCGACGGCGAATTCTACGACTACGGCGCCGTGCTGCGCGCGGGCTTCTACGACTACCCCGCCATGCGGGAGGAGCTGCGGCTGCCGGTCCTGTCCGCCTCGGCCGAGCCCGATCCGGACGCCGCGGCGGCCCTGGCGGCCATGCAGACCCCGCGCCAACCGCCCGAGCTGAAGATCACGCGCCGTCCCGATGGCCTGGTGAACGATCGCCTGGCGGTCATCTCCGGCCAGGTCACGGACGACGCAGGAGTCAAGGACGTCATCGTCTACCACACCTGGCAGGAGGATCCGCTCTCCAGCTGCGACGATGGAGAGCGCCCGCAGGCGACCGACGACGCCTGCTCCGCTCGGCTGCCCGGCGAGAAGAAGATCTTCTTCCGCGGCGGCGCTCCGGGTGTCACCGCGGTGCCCTTCACCGTGGAGCAGGAGCTGCATGAGGGTCCCAACACCTTCGTGTTCCTGGCCCACGACGACCAGGGCCTCTCCCTGGCCCGCTCGGTGACCGTCATCTACCGGCCAGGGCAGGCGGTGACGGTGGCGCAGTAGCTACCGGTTCGCGGCCGCCAGCCTCGCCCGCAGCTCGACGATCTCTCTGGCGCAGGCGGCGTGTCGCGGCCCCTGCAGCCGGCGGGCCTGGGCGCGGCGGAAGGCCAGGGTGGTGGCGTCGCGGACGTAGCGAGCGCGCGGGATACCCGCCGGGAGCCAGCCCCGGCGCTGCCGCCGCCAGCTCGAGGCCAGGATGCCCACGTGCTGGGCGGGCAGGGTGCCCAGGGCGGCCTCCTCCTGCAGCTCGCGCCGGATCGTGCGGCCCTCCTCCCACAGGCAGACCTGGAACACACAGAAGGCCACCGCGATCTCCGCGGGGAGCACCAGCAGGTTGGTGCCGAACAGGACTCCATCTGCCCCCAGCAGCTGCTCGGCGGTGATCAGCCCGTTCCAGACGCCGTGGATCGTCATGCCCAGCAGCAGGCCGACCGCGCCGCCCGCGGCGGTGGCGAGGCGGCCGCGGAACACGCCCCAGCCCAGGCAGGCGCCCACCAGGGCGGTGGCGGTCGCGTGCATCATGGCGCTGAAGAAGGTGCGGATCAGCACGGTGCCGAACCAGGTGCCGATGTCACCCTCGGCCGCCGTGGACATGAAGTAGAGGAAGTTCTCCGTCATGGCGAAGCCGAGGCCCGCGGCGCCGCCGTAGACGAAGCCGTCCGTGGCGTTGTCGAAGAACCGCGAGCGGGCCACCAGGGGGAGCAGGAGGGCCTTGGTGGGCTCCTCGACCAGCGGCGCGATGAGCACGGTGCCGGTGTGGGTGGCCACGGTGGCCCCGAAGAGGAGGCTCACGGGCACCAGCGCGATGCTGGAGCCCACCATGGCCAGGGAGACGGCCCCCACCGCCCCCCAGGCGAACACCAGCACCAGCAGCCAGACCGGCTCGCGGTCATAGCGGTCGAGCCACCACAGGGCGGCCAGCGCCCCGAGCATCGGCAGGCCCGCGCAGAGGACGGACAGGAGCGCGAGCAGCGCGGTGAGCAAGGGGCGCCGCGGCTAGAAGACGACGCCGGTGGAGAGCCCCACGAATGGCATGTCGTGCAGGCCGCCCTCGATGCGCAGGTTGGCGCGGTCGTTGAAGTTGAAGCGCAGCGCGGCCACCAGATCCACCACGCCCAGCACGCTGGGGATGCGCTTGGGGCCGTCGCTGCCGCAGCCGGCGTCGTAGCGCTCGTAGGCGGTGGCGGCGTCAGGCCCGTTGGGCAGCAGGCTGGTGTCGCCCTGGCTGCAGAGCGGATCACCCGTCGCGGTAGAGCCGTGCACCCAGTGCTCCCACTCGCCGGTCATGAACAGGGGGCCGAGGCCGCCCCAGAACATGAACCCCATCCAGGGGGTCATCTTGGCCTCGTAGCCGCCGCCGATGCCGAAATCGATGATGCCGAGGCGCTCGGGCACCAGGTACTCGCCGTCGGTGTGGTTGGCGGGCTCCTCCACGTCGTCCCAGTAGCCGGGCTGGATGAGGTTCCCCATGTAGTCGAAGAAGACGGTGAAGCTGCCGCCGCTGTCCCACTTGGCCCACCACTCCAGGCCCGTGCCCCAGGCCCGCGCCTTGGGGCGGTCCAGGGTGACGCCCGGATCCCCCTCGTCGAAGTACCAGATATCGATGATGCCGTCAGGAAGCTGGTAGTAGCGCCCGCGGAAGTTGATCTCCATGAGGTAGTCGCGCTTCTTGCCGCTCTCGGTGCCGGGCGCGGCGGGATCGCCCGCGGGCTCCTGGCGCTCGACGTGGGCGAGCTGCTGCTGCAGGGCGGTGGGCTCGGCGGCGGGGGCCGTGGCGAGGGCGCCCGCGGAGGTGGGGATCAGGGCAGCCAGGGTGATACAGGAGCACAGGACCATGGTTCCTCCGGTGGATGGTGCACCGATCCTGGTGGGCCGGCGGCGGAATGTCAACCCGGTTCGACGTGAACGAGGAGCGAGCACCTTGGGCAGCGGCCCTGGCCAGCGGGATGTGGTGGACCGGCGGCGGCCTCAGGGGCGCGCATGCGCCCTCATCGCCGTCTCGTCGCTCGTGCTCTGCGCGTGCCATTACCACCTCGGGAGGCCGCCTTCTGCCGGTGGCCTCGCGATCGGTGCGGTGGAGGCCCCGGTGGCCGATCCGGGCCTGCCCGAGGTCCTGGAGGCGGCGCTGGCGGCGGCCATCCGTCGGCGAGGGGCCCAGGGGGCCCGCCTGGTGCAGGCGCGCGTGCTGCGGGCCGAGCTGTCGCCCGACGCGGCGCGTGGGGGTGAGATCCAGGCCTGGAGGGCCACCCTCGAGGTGCGCTTCGAGCTGCTGGGCCCGGCACCCTGGGTCCTGGTGCTGCGGCGCGAGGCGGTGGTGCCCGCCGCGGGTATGGGCGCCGTGGGCCTGCCCGCCACCCGCGCGGCCGCCTTCGCCGACCTGGCCCGTGTCCTGGCCGAGGAGGCCGTCGATTCCTTCCTCTACGCGCCCCCCGGCGGGGCAGGTGAGCCATGAGCGTGCAGCGATCGTCCGCCCGCAAGAGCCTGGACCTCGAAACTGGGTTGGAGAGGGTCTATTTGCTCTATGGAGATGAAGCGCTGTTGATCCGCGGGGCCATCGACCGCATCGCCGAGGCCGCCCTGGCCGGCGGGCCGGCCGCCTTCAACCGCGTCGAGGGCAACGCCGGCAGTGACGGGGCCGTGCCCGGGTTGCTGGCCCAGGCCCAGACCCCGCCCATGATGGGACCCAGGCGCCTGGTGGTGGTGCGCGAGCTGGAGAACGCCTCCCCGGGCGACCTCGAGGCCCTCATGGCCTACGTGGGCAACCCCTGTCCGAGCTCGGTGGTGGTCATGGTGGGCGTGAAGCTGCCGCCCGCCACCGGCGGGGTGGACCTCGGGCAGCGGCTGCGCAACGCGGTGGCCAAGGCAGGCCAGGCGGTGAAGTTCGCCACCGCCGACCAGAACCCGCGCGCCTTCGCCCAGCAGCGCGCCCAGGAGGGCGGCTGCGAGCTGGGCTTTCGCGAGGCCGAGCTGCTGGTGGCGGTGGTGGGCCCCGATCTGGGCCAGCTCGCCGGCGAGGTGGACAAGCTGGTGGCCTTCGTGGGCGGGCAGGGGCGCATCCAGGCCTCGGACGTAGAGGAGGTCTGCTCGGTGCTGGCCGAGACCGCCGTCTTCGACCTCACGGACGCCATCGTGCGCGGCGAGGCCGGCCGGGCCCTCTCCATCGTGGATCGGCTGCTGGCCGAAGAGAACGCGCCTGCCCGGATCCTGCCGCTGATCATCTGGCAGGTCCGGCAGCTCGTCCTGATCCAGGACTGCCTGCGGCGCGGGGTGAACCCCTACGACGAGGGGATCCGCATGCCCTCCGCCAAGCTGGCGGCCATCCGCCAGAGCCTGCAGCGCCACCCCATCCGCGTGGATCGCATCCTCGACCTGCTGGCCGGCTCGATGCACACCTCTCGCACCAGCCGCGCCGATGAGCGGCGCGTGCTCGAGGCGCTGGTGCTGAGGCTCGCCGGGGTGGCGGATCAGGTGTAGCGGGACGCTACTCCTTGGCCATCCCGTTGACGGCCTGGGCCAGGCGGCTGACCCGGCGGGCGGCGTTGCGCTTGTGGATCACGCCCTTGGTGGCGGTGTGCTGGATGACGCTGACGGTCTCGGGCAGCAGCGCCTTGGCAGCCTCGGCGTCGCCCGCCTCGATGGCGGCGCGCAGCTTCTTGATCTGGCCCCGGAGGCGGGTGCGGTAGGTACGGTTGACCAGGCGGCGCTCTTCGGCCTGGCGGGCCCTCTTGAGGGCGTCCTTGTGGTTGGCCACGGGAAGACTCCTGTTCGATGGTGAAGAAATGGGGTGATCGAGCACCGCGGGCGCGGCGACGTGGATGACCCCGTGGGCGGCGCGGCTGTAACCGGAACCCCGTGGGCGTCAAGGTCGGGGCCGGGAACGCTGGCCGCGGCGGAATCCCCGATTGACACGGGGGATGGCAGCGGCTAGGGTCGCCGCCGGCCATTCGCGGCAGGCCCTCGCCGCGTATTCTCAAAAGAACAGGAAGAAAAATGAATATCGCTGTCGTCGGGACAGGCTACGTGGGGCTGGTCGTCGGCACATGCCTCGCGGACATGGGGCATCAGGTCTTGTGCGTGGACAACGACGCCTCCAAGATCTCCGCGCTGCTCGGCGGCAGCATCCCCATCTACGAACCAGGGCTCGATCACCTCGTCGTGCGCAACCTCCACGAGGAGCGGCTCGGCTTCACCCTCGACATCGCGCAGGCCATCACCAGCTGCGAGGTGGTCTACATCGCCGTGGGGACCCCCTCCGCCGCGGACGGCTCGGCGGACCTCAGCTACGTCTTCGACGTGGCCCGCGCCATCTGTGCCCACGCCACCCGCGCGCTCACGGTGGTGATCAAGTCCACCGTCCCCGTCGGCACCGCCGACAAGGTGCGCGCCGTGCTCGCCGAGCACCCCGGCTTCGCCCACGAGGTGGTCTCGAACCCGGAGTTTCTCAAGGAGGGCACCGCCATCGAGGACTTCCGCAACCCCGATCGCATCATCGTCGGGTGTGCCGCCGAGGCCCCCCGGAGGGTCATGGAGCGGCTGTACAAGCCCCTGCTGCGCACGGGCAAACCCATCCTCTTCATGGACAATCGTTCCGCTGAGATGTCGAAGTACGCCTCCAACGCCTTCCTGGCCACACGCATCAGTTTCATCAACGAGCTGGCGCGGCTCTGTGAGCTGGTGGACGCGGACATCGACGCCGTGCGTCGCGGTGCGGGCTCAGACTCGCGCATCGGGCTGCGCTTCTTCTTCCCCGGCGCCGGTTACGGCGGGTCCTGCTTCCCCAAGGACGTGCGGGCGCTGCTGCGGACGGCCCACGAGCACGATCTGGACCTGCACGTGGTGAGCGCCGCCGAGCGGGTCAACGAGGAGCAGAAGCGGATCCTGGCACGCAAGGTGTTCGCCCGTTTCGGACCCGATCTCTCGGGGCTGCGTCTGGCGATGTGGGGCCTGGCCTTCAAGCCTCGCACCGACGATATGCGCGAGGCCCCCTCGCGCGTGCTCGCGGAGCTGCTCACGGCGGCCGGAGCCCGTGTGGTGGCCTACGATCCCGAGGCCATGATCGAGGCGCGCAGGCTGCTGGGCGACACCGTCGAGCTCGCCGAGTCGAGCACCGAGGCCCTCGAGGGAGCGGACGCGCTGCTGGTGGTCACGGAGTGGAACGAGTTCCGCAGCCC
>JBDRKM010000360.1:0-4779 GCA_043814015.1 Pseudomonadota bacterium | reverse complement strand
CCGGAGGCCGCGGAGCGGGCGCGGGGGCGGCTGGACCGCGGGCTGCGGGTGGCGCGGGTCGCGCGGCTGCTCGGTCATCGGGGCGCCTGTGGGCTGAAGGAGCACCAGCTCGAGTGCCTGGCCGGCGTGGACGACGCGCTGTTGGCGGCCCTGGGCGCCAGCCTGCGGGCGAGCCCGCTGAAGGCCACGAGCTCCGCGGCCCTGCTGAAGCGGCTGCGGAAGGTGGCCGAACGGGAGGGCCTGGTGGTGCCGGAGAATGTCGCGGCGCGCCTCGGCGCGGTGACGGTGGAGAGGGTCCAGAAGAACCTCGCCAGGGACGAGCGTGATCTGAACGAGCTGTACGGCCCCGGTCTGCGGCTGTACGTCGGGCCGGTGGGGCTGCCCGAGGAGCTCGGCCTGTGGGCGGTGGAGGCGCTGACGGCGACTATGGACACCGGCCGGGCGGAACCGCCCGCGGTGGCGAGCGCGCCGTCCGTGCCCCCCGACGCTACCAAAGCCCCAATCCTCGAACCCTGGATCAGCGCCATGGAGCGCCTGGTCGCCTGGTGCCGGCGCCTGGCCCGTCAGCTCACCCCTTGCCTGCGGGAGCGGCTGCTCCTGCCTGTGTGACCCCCGGGTGCGTGCACCCGGGGGGAGGAGGATGGACGATGAGGACGATCTATGCGCTGCTGGCGCTGGGACTGGTGGCCTGCGGGCCTGAGAAGGACGACACGGGAGACGGTCCACAGGCGGATGCCGATACGGACGCGGATGCGGACAGCGACACGGACGCGGACGGCGACACGGACGTCGGCCCAGGTGATGGCTGCGAGGAAGGCTCCATCCCGGAGGCCTGGCCCGAGGTCATCGACGAGGTGGAGGTGCACCTGGTCTGGGGCGGAGACAATGCCGCGCTCGGGGACGTGAACGGCGACGGCTACGACGACATCGCGCTCGACGACGCGCTCGTGCTGCTCGGCCCGTTGTGTCCGGGGCTGGACCCGGGCGATGAGGGGCTAATCCAGGCGGAAGTCGAGGTGCGGAGCAGGTTCGGCTACCAGCATCTCAATGGGGCGGGCGATGTGGACGCAGACGGGTTGGCGGACATCCTGGTGGGCGATGACTGGGCCGACGACTTCACTGGAGAGGTGTTCCTCGCGGTGTCCCCCCTCGAGGGGGAGGCGTACATGCCAGATGTCGCGGTTGCGGACATCGTGGGGGAGACCCCATACGGGTATTTCGGCGGAGCGGTGGCCGGCGTGGGCGACGTGGACGGAGACGGCGTCCCCGACCTGCTCGCGGGTGCTAAGTACGAGGAGGGTGGCGGGGCCGCCTGGCTGATCTCTGGCACTACGCGGGGCTACCACACGGTGAGCGACGTGGGGGTGGCGGTTCGGGGTTCGGAGGACTACCCGACGGTGGGGTACGCGCTCGCGGCACTGGGGGACACGGATGGCGATGGGCTGGACGATTTCCTGGTCGGTACGAGCAGCGCCATCGAGTCGCCCGGCGTCGCGCTGGTCCGTGGTCCATTAGTGACCGATCTGGCGTTTGAGGAGGCAGACGCGGTGTTCCTCCCCCACCCTGACGCTGACGAGTTCGGTGATGGATTTGGGGCCTCGATTTCAAGCGTGGGTAATCAGGACGGTGATGGGCTGCCCGATGTCGCCATCGGTGCGCCGGTTGCGACCGTGTCCGTGGAAGACGAGGGGGCGATCTACATCTTTGCTGGCTCGGTCTCTGGGAAACTCGACGGCAGCCAGGCGCGAACCGTGCTCACAGGCGAACTGGAACACTCCTATGCCGGGTCAAGCGTGGACTCTGCCGGCGATGTGAACGGGGATGGCCAGACTGACTTGGCCATTGGCGCCGAGGGGTGGAACCCTGGCGGAGACTCCCTCGGGGCAGTCTACCTAGTCTTCGGGCCAGTCATCGAGGGTAGCCTGCCTCTGGCGGATGCCGATGTCGTGTTGGTTGGCACCTACCAGGGGGAATACCCCGATCTGGGCCAGGTTGTACTTGGTGCCGGGGACACCAACGGGGATGGGCTGGACGATGTGCTGCTGACGGGCTGGGACAGGCGAGCGCAGTTCCACTCCCACCTGCTGCTCGGGAGGTAGCGGGACTCTCGATACTCATCGACCACGGACCGCACGTCCAATTGGCGGCCGTTATCTTTTCGTGGCACCCCATGCGTCCTTCTGGGCCGAGGCCCTTGGGGCGGATCTCTCGGCGTTCTCCGCGCCCTCCTGCGAAGCCGTCGCGGCCTCGTCCGAGCTCGAGGAGTCCGGCCGCAGGTACATGCCCCTCACCTCGAGGTCGCACAACACGCAGATGGGGGCCGGGTTCGTCGTGGGATCGGAGGGACGGACTTCGATCTCTACGAACGGAGCATCGGGCGTGCCGCTCAACGCGACCGTGCTCGGCTGTGGGGTGGCCACCCAGTCCACGGAGATCGCGCTCGCGAATCCATGGTCGTCAGCAGGCGGTGGTGAAGCCTCGGAGCCGCAGTCCACTGTGGGCACGAGTGGGACCAGATCCCAGTACCCGAACAGCGGCGTACCCGCGGGCAGGGGGCCAAGCTCGATCACCCAGGTAGCCACGCCGCCAGCGCTGGCTGTCGTGCCGTCCAGCCAAGCGACGTAGGCGTAAAGCCAGGATGGCGACAGGGATGATGTCCCCGGTGCGAGGGGGTCGTGGAACCCCTCCTTGGCCACCAGACGGACCACCATGGCGCCGCAGCTCGCGTCCGCGTGGACCCGCTCCACCCGGCTGGCGCGGGCGAGGAACCAGGCGAGCCGGCGGAGAGTGAACCGGGCTGGCCGGGGCCAGGCGCTCTCTTCAAATATGAAATCTCCTTCTGAGGCAGGTATTGGCCCCGTGGGCTCCGCAGCTGCAGTGACGCGCCCTTCGTTGAGCACATTCCGTAGTCCACAAGAGGAATAGAGGTCCCAGAACCTGTCCCCCGCCGTCAGCCCGCCCATGCTGGCGTACCAGGTGACGAAGGTCGGAGGGTTCTGCTGGGAGTAGGCGGCCAGCATGCGGCGCGCCACCATCCCTCCCTGGTGCAGCAGGGTGTTGCCCTCGAAGTACTCGTCCCTGCTGTCTGGATTGCTCGGCCGGCTCCCCTGGAACCCGACGCAGCAGCTCCACTCGAGGCGGTGGAGGAGGGCCGCCACGACGTCACGGTGCTGGGCCACCTCCGAGACCAGATCCGCCGCCTCCTCGGAAAACTCTGTCTCGGGGCGGTAGGTGGACCGGGGGCCGAGGGAGTCCACCCAGGTGAACGAGTGGAACCCGATCTCGTGCACCAGATCGCCCGCCGAGCCGGCGCCGGGGGTGGTCCACCAGCGCCATCCCGCCTCCTGGGCGAGCTTGGCCCACAGGGGATCGGCAGAGGGGCGGTAGGCTGCCTGGTGCCAGCGGTCCACCTCCTCGACGATGCCCGTGGTGATGGTCTCGCGCAGCCATTGGACGATGAGGCCCCAGTCGGAGCGGTCCTTGTACCAGAAGAACGTCTCGCCGAGCCGCCCCCGCAACCCCAGTCCACGTGCCATGATGGGCCCGGTGAGCAGCGCGTGGTAGCGGCCGAACTCCCGGGCCGCGGACATGAGGCTCGCGGGGTCGGGGAGCTTGTAGAAGGTGTCCATCTCGTTGCCGCACTCGATGGCGGGCACGACGTCCGTCAGCGCCACCGCCCCATCCGTGAACGCCTCCAGGGCCAGGGCCATCTGCGCCAGGTATTCACCGACCAGGGTCGAGAAGCGGAGCAGGCCGAGGCACTTGCGGTAGCAGCACTCCCGGTGGTAGTCCGCGTACCCTACCTCCTCTGGGAGCAGGTTGAGGGCCCAGCGCTGGAACCACGGGGCCGGCGACCCGAACCCCACGACGCCAAGGTCCCAGTACCAGGGATCCCACCCGGCCCGCACCGGGACGTAGGCGTGATCCAGGAACTTGGGCCCACCCTGGGTCACGTGCGGCTTGGGAACGCTCGACCCGCCGCCGTAGCCGAACAGCAACGGGATGATGCGTTGGCCCGAGTAGAGGCAGGTGATGACGGTGTAGGCGAACCTCCCGAAGGCGCTCCAGTCGTTGGCGGAGAGGAGGGGCTCCATCTCTCGCGGGGGGGCGATCGGCACATCGTCGCCGATCAGGTGGAGCCAGGCGAGATCGGGTTCCTGGAAGTGGCGCAACGTCCCCACTCCGACCCGCGCCAGATCGAACATCACCTTGGGCGGGTAGTTGTACTTCCTGACCGTGCGTGCCGTGGGATCGTGCGGGTCCTCCACCTCGAAGAACAACGATGGATTGTTGACTCCGATCGCCGGGTTCGGCGTGACCGCCGCCACACTGTCCGACCGGGCTGCGATGCACTCGTTGAGGAGATCGATGGCGAGCTGGCGGTCCCAGCCATCCACCACCGGATATGGCGTCAACCCATTCGTCTCGAACCAGCTGAACACCTCCTCGACCGGCGTCGTTGGGTCGAACAGCGGCAGCGGTGTGCGGGTCCTCGGCCGCCCCCACGGCCGCTCGATCCCCCCAAAGGGCACCTGGCACGCCGGCTCCTCCCCCGCGTTCACCTTGCCCACGAGCTCCTCGAAGGTCACGTACTTGCCAGCCATGGCTTCCCTCCTCGTGGGGCAAGGGTGGCGCGGACGGGCGCATCCCCGCGCCCGCCCCCAGTGGCGCGGGGCTCTCAGGCGCCCTGGTAGAAGCGCAGGGCCACCGCCACGTTCACGATCCCGTGCTCCACGGCGCCGTTGTCGCAGGTGCCCAACTCGAAGCGGATGCGGCGGC
>JBDRKM010000359.1:0-5160 GCA_043814015.1 Pseudomonadota bacterium | reverse complement strand
GGCGCACGCGCTCCTCTGCCAGGCGCTCGGCAGCCTCACGAGGGAGTCCACCGTCGAACTCGATGATGGCGGCTCTTTCTTCCCAGATTTCACGGGCCTCCTCGGGCCAGTCGGCAACGCGCTCTGGGAGCACGCCCGCGTCGGGTTCCTCTCCCCGAAGCCATGCGGCGCGGGCCTGGGCGCGCTCCCGGCGTTCAGCCGCAGTGAGGGGGCACTTCGCCGAAACGAGCGGGAGAAGCCTGGCCTGGGCGGATGATGCCTTCATGGGGCACCTCCTCGCCAGCCGCGGTTCCGCAGACCTTGCAGACCTTGCAGACCTCGACATTTCCGAGGTCTGCAAAGAAAGACGGGCCTTCCAAGGTGGTTTTTTACCCCTTGCAGACCTTGCAGACCTACTCCCCCCCCGGATCGCGCGCGAGGTTTTCCCCCGCCATTGGAGTGACAGGAAGAGGGAGAGCCCGAGAGGGTACTCAGGATGGCGGCGCGCGCGCTGGGATCTCCTAAGTGCGGCGGGGGGTAGGTCTGCAAGGTCTGCAAACGTGCGATAGTCACCTTGATAGGCGGCGTCACGCTGACAGGGCAGGTCTGCAACCGAGGTCTGCGAGGTCTGCAAGGTCTGCAAGAACGGGTCACGGTGCCACCTCCTCGAAGCGGTAGCTGGGCTTGCGCCCCTCGCCCTCGGGGTACTCACGAACGAGCCGGAACCGGCGTCCATCCGCCACAAAGCGCTCGTCCAGGTACTCACCGAAGAGGGAGCCCATGGTGGTCGCCCGCGCCCGCGCCGACTTCTGGTTGCCGTTCCGGTCCCGGAAGCGGTCCTCCATGATGTTGCTGGCGAGCAGCTCCGCCCACTCGGCCGCGGTGGCCGCGGGCCTACCGTGGTGCTCCCGGGCGGTCTCCAGCACCAGGTCGTACTTGGGATCGAAGGCATGCGACGACTCCTCGAAGTTCGAGAGGAAGCCGTCGAAGCCCGAGAGCCGCAGGATCGCGTCGATGGTGGAGGCCCAGCGCTGGCTGGTGCTGTGCCGGGCTGGAGCCTCACAGCCGGGTCGGCCGGCGTCGAGCCAACGGCGCACCATGCCCACCAGCTCGCCGACGATCTCAATCCGGTGCTCCAACGCGAAGCCCACCACGTCGTCGTGGGCGTAGGTGGTACTCCGCACGTCCTTCTCCAACACGAGGTTCACGGGCAGCGCGCGACGGCGGAGGTCCTGGCCGAGGGTGGTCAGGTTCATGGTGATGCAGAACAGGATGTCGTTCTGGGGCCGGGTGATGGCGGTGTTGGAGCCCAGCCGCCGGAAGTTGATCCGGGTGTCCGTGATGCACCGCTCCAGCACGGGGCTGTCGATGGCGCCCCGGTGCTTGGCGTTGTCGATCACGATGACCCGGTCGCCAGCCTCGACCCGCGTGGCGAGCTGCTTCTCGAACTCGGTGTCGTCTGAGATGAAGGAGACGGTGCTGGGCACCGCGCCCTCAACGATGGCCGCCAGGACCGCAGTGAGCGTGGACTTGCCGACGCCGGGCTTGTTGCCGTTGACGGCAAGGAAGGGGTGGCCGCGTCCCCAGGCGGGCATGGTGAGCGCGGTCAGCAGCGCACCGACGAAGTTGACCTGGTCGGCCTCGGCCTTCCAGTGGAACCCGTCGAGCACCTCGCAGAGCCGGTTCACGCCGTCTCGCGGCTCCACCAAGGGGCCGTCGTAGAAGATCTCGGCCTCTGCATGGTACCCGGGCCTCCCCACATAGCGGAGAGCCTCGTCGAACACGGGGGACCGGCAGTAGTACCGCAGCTTTGGGAGCGAGTTCAGAACGCGGAGGTCCGCCGTGAAGGCGCGGGCCAGCTCCTGGGGCAGGACACCGAACCGGAGGAACTGCATGCCGTCCTCGTCCACCTTGAAGAAGCGGATCTCCATGAGCGCGGACAGGCAACCAGGCAGGTTCCGCTCGTGCAGGACCGCAGGCCCCTCGCTGCGGCGCACGACCACCATGTCCCGCTCGTACTTGAAGAAGCGCCGGAAGGGCGCCAGGGCAGCCGTCACGGCGTCGAAGAAGCCGGCGACGGTGTCCCGGTTGATGATGAGATCCACCACTGGCCGGCGGGCCGGCGGCGGCGGAGTCGGCGGCTGGGCCGCCCGCGCATCTTCCCGCCGGTCACGGCGCACCTCGCCGACCGTGGCGTCGAAGACCTTGGCGGTCATGCTGGCCAGCTCACGCAGCTCCTTGAGGAACCGATCCCGCTCGGCAGCGCGCAGGGGCAGCAGCCGGGCGATGCCGTCACGCAGGCACGCGAGCCGCCCCACATCGTCGGGGAGAGAGGGCCAGGCCCGGCGCACGCCCTCCACCACCGCGGCGCCGTCCACCGATGGGCGAGCCTGCTCGGGGATGGACACGCCAGCCAGCTCGGCAACCAGGTCGCAGGCAGCGCGAAAGCTGGTGGCACGCCCGGTGCGAATCAGGAAGTCGAAGACGCTCTCGGTCTCGCCAGTGCGGAAGGAGTGGAAGGCGCCGCGCTCGGCCTCCCCTGTGCCGTCGGCCACCCCCGCCGAGGGGTTCTGGTCGCCGGAGGGGGACTCTGGGTCGCGGCACTGGAGCCAGCCCTCGGATGCCTTGCCGGTGAGCAGATCGCCGTAGACTCGGTCGAGGGGCAGCGCAGCGACGGCGTCGCTTCTCCAGCGAGACCAGGCATCGGAGGCGCCCCCCGACCCCGACCTGGGGGGCGGCGAAGGGCGTTTCGCGCCAGCCTTGGCCTGCGGCTTGGCCGTGCGGGCGCGGAAGGCTTCGAGGTCGGCGGCCACCAGGGCGAAGAGATCCACGTCCTCGGGGATGCGGCCCAGGTCCACCGAGGAGTCCCGGTGCGGGCGCTCCGGCGTGTCCGCGCCCTTCACGGCGCGGGTGCCGTAGAGCTTCAAGATCCGTGATGGGTTGAAGGTGGAGGTGTCCACCTTGGCCGCGGTAGTCGAGAACCGCTCGGCGAGCAGCTTGAGCAGCTCGTGGGAGTCCTTGGCCGCCCGCTTCACGTCCTCGCCGAGGTACGCCTTCAGGGGGACCAGCAGGTGGTAGCCGTTGCCGCTGTCGGCGAGCAGGCACAAGACCCCGCGCTCGGCGAGCCAGGCGCGGACGGCCTCGGCCACGTCCAGGGCCGCAGCCTTCTCGGCGGCGGTGGCGGAGATGCCGGCCGGCCGCTCGGGGTCAACGTCCACCACGAAGAAGGTGTATGCGTGGATGTCGGCGTCCTTGGTGGTGGACCTCGACGGGACGAGCTTCCCACGACGATCCGGCTCCAGATCCGCCCGGACCGCCTGGAGGGAGAAGTAGAAGGCGGCCTCGCCGTTGCGGGGATGGTCGCCCCTGGGGATGGTGGCCCGAGGGCTCCCCTCGACGGGTTGCAGGGCGGCCAGCAGGGCGTCACGGTCTCCGGGCTCGAAGTAGCCCGACCAGACCCGCAGACGATCCCCCTCGCGCCGCAGGACGCGCACCTCTGTGAGCCCGCCGACTGCGGCGTGCCGCGGGAGAAGTAAATCGAGCCAGGAGCAGGAGACAGGAGAAATCATCGGCGACAAGGCTCCTGGCGGCCGGGGTCGTCGGCCGGGGCGGGCAGGATGACGAGCTCGCCGAGGCCCCTGGGGGCCAGGTCGATCACGACCGCCACGCCACAGCCCTTGCGGCTCGGCATGGCCATGGCCGCGCCGATCAGGGCGGCCAGGCTCCCGCACTCCTCGGCGCCACGTTCGAGGCCCTCGTGGTCGATGGAGCCGATGGGATCGGCGCGGCGGTGGGCGTCCTGGGCCGCCAGGAGCAAGGCCACGAGGCGCCGGTCGGACACCGGGCGCTGCTGCTTCGGTGCGCCTCGCGCCGCCCTGGACCGGCGGAAGGCGCCGAGGCCACGGAAAAACGCCGTGGCCTCGGCCAGGATCTCACGCTGGAGCGCGGCTTCGCCGAGTACCTCCAGACCCCTGGTTGCGGTGGTGACCCGGCCGAGATCGATCCGCTCGATACGGGCGGTGGAGGGAGGGGGCTGGTCAGGCGTCATGGGAAACCTCCGGCCAGCGGGTCACTCGGCGTCCGGGGTGGGGGCTCCGGCGCGCAGGGCCTCCGCGATCCGCTCGATGGCGGCGGGGGAGTAGAGCCAGGTCACCACCACGCGGTCCACACGCTGGGCCTTGTTGAGGATGGGCCGGGCGAGCCCCGGGTCCTCCTGACGCAGGCCGAGCCGCGTGATGAGCCGGCCCAGCTTCTGGACGGTCACCCCCAGCTCTCGGGCAATGGCGGTGGGCGAGCGCCAGTCGGGATCAACCTCGGGGCGGAGGTGGCCGAGGTCGCGGCCGGTGGCGATCTCCGCCGCGCTGACCTCCAGGGCCGCCCTGGTGTCGCCGTCGATGCGGTCGCCGAGGTTCTCGGTCAGGCGCAGGAGCGCGTTCGCCTGCAGGCGGCGATCGCAGAGGTCCACCCACCGGGAACGGATCGCAGCCTGGCGGTCAAGCCGGGCCTCGCGGACCACGGCGGGGGCGCGGCTGGGCACCGGGGGGCCGGCCACGACCACGATCTGGCCCTCGACCACCTCCCGCTCGGGAGCGAAGCATCCGTCGCGGACGAGCTGGGGCAGCACGCGGTCGGCCAGGAACCGGCGCAGGCGCTGGCCGATGGGCTTGTCGGTCTTGGCCAGGACGAGGTGGAGACCGGGCTCCAACAGGAGCATGAGGCGGGGCGTGCGACTCGGTACGTCCGACGTAGCAAGTCCGAGCATCGCCTTGAGCGCTGCCAGGTCGTCGCCGCGGAGGATGATGTAGTCCCGGCCCTCGACGAACTCGGAGGCCCACTCGCGCCGGATGAGGGTCACGAGGCGCCCGTCCGCATAGCCGAGCCGGCGCCCGATCTGGCGGCAAACCCAGCAGGGGTGCTCCTTGTAGGTGACGGTTGCGAGGGGCTCGCCCTCGAAGTCGTTGATGTAGGTGGCGAGAGCGTTCATGGCTTCCTCCTGGCAGGAGTGTTGGGGGTGGACGCCGCCGCGGGCGCTCGCCCCGCGGCCGGTTCGGCTGGTGCGCCCTGCTCCCTCTCCATCCGGTGCCAGTCCGCGAGCACGGCCAGAAAGTCGCCCATGTCGCGGGCGATCTGGCGTGCATCCGAGCGGGTCAGCGGCTCCTTGGTCAGGGGCTGCCAGACCGC
>JBDRKM010000358.1:0-7533 GCA_043814015.1 Pseudomonadota bacterium | reverse complement strand
GTGGCCACCGGTGAGCGGCGAGGAGGGGCGGCTCGCTGCGACCGGGGGAGCTGCCGCTCCGCACTCGGACCGGGTGGTGGCTGCCGACGCCCGCACATGCCGGGGCGTCGTGTGGGCCGGGTGGGTGCCCGCGCTGCGTGTTGCCTGCCGGCTGGAGACCATGGGGCGAACGACCTCGTTGCAGTGCCCTTTGCGCCTCTGCGCCTTTGCGGTTGTTGCCCGGCCCCGTCTGCCTGGAGCGTAGTCCGGTCAACAGGGGCCGCCGAAGGCGTGGACAGGGTGGCGGGACCAGCCCCGACTCAGCGCCCCCGCCCCTCCACCGCCGCATGCACCGCCTGGCGCTGCGCCTCGGAGATGGCGCCCCAGCGCGCCGCGGCGTCGGCGGCCTCACCGTAGTCTCCAAAGAACACCGTCTCCGACGCCGCGCGCGCCTCCCCGCCCACCCGGTGGATCAGCACCCCCACCACCCGCTCGGGGTGCGCGGCCCGGATGCGGGCGTAGACCTCCGGGTCGCGCTGGGAGTCGTCGCCGATGAGCACGAAGCGCTGGGCCGGGTGCAGGGCCAACTGGCGCTCGATGTCGCGCACCTTCTCGTCCTCCAGGCCCTGCGCGCCGCGGAAGATGGCCTGGCCCAGATCGCCGTCGTCCAGCGTGCCCTCCGGCATGCCGGCGCGCTCCAGCCGGCCGCGGGCGTCGCCCAGCACCAGGGGCGGGCGCGCGGTGACGTAGTGCAGGTCGCCGGCCTGCCCCGCCCCCGAGGGGCCACGCTCCAGGGCCAGGAACAGGGTGCCGGCGCCGTAGAAGTAGTCCTTCGTCCCCTGGCGGCTGTGGTGGGGCGCGGCGGTGTCGTCGATGTCGGAGATGACGGCGATCTCCAGGGTACCGGCCTCGGCCTCCGCCGCCCCCGCCACGGCCAGCAGCGCCAGCAGCCGCGCCCGGCGCCCGGCGTCGTCCACGTCCTGGTAGACCAGGTGATCGAGATCGTACTCGTCGGAGCCCTGGTCGATGAGCCGGAAGACCTTCGCCAGGGTCGCCGGGTCCAGGGGTGCGAGGATGTCCAGGATGGCCCGCTCCTCGCGCTCCCCGGTGCCGCCGTGCATCAGGTGGGTCACCTGCGTCGCGATGGGGACCGGATCGGGCCCCACAGAGACCCCGACCGCGCTGTCCGCGGTGGCGGCCGCGGCGGCGACGTCGGCCACGGCCCCCCGCGCAGGAGGCGCCGTGCACGGGCCCTCCGCGTGGGCGAGGGCCAGGGCGAGCAGGACGCCGGGGAACATGGGGGCTCCGGGTCAGGGGCGATGCCGGAACCCAGAAGCAAGAAGCAGGCCAGCGAGCGCCATCCAGCCACCCGACACCCCCCCGCCGCCCGCGCAGCCGCAGCCCCCTCCGGGGGCGACCGGCGCCGGGACTGCAGGCGCGGGCGTGGGCGGCGGCGCATCGCCCTTGGGCTGGGGCGGCTGGGCGCCGGCCTCGCCGTCCCAGGGCGCGCGCTCCAGGGGCAGTAGATCGCCGGTGACCCGGCGGGCGCCCTTGAGGTGGGTCCACGGGGCGGGCGCGGGGCCTTCGCCCTGGACCAGCAACGTACCAGCCTGCTCGGCGGCCCAGACGCGGCCGTCGGCGAAGCGCCCGAGGGCGCGCACGGGCCCAGGGGCGGTGTCCAGCGCGATGCAGGCCTCGCCGCAGCGCAGGACCTGGCCGTCCTCCAGGCCCACCAGGGCCTCTTCTCCCAGGGAGGCCACGGCGGTCACCCCCAGGGCGGGCAGGGCGAAGCGGGGCTTGCCCCCCTTCCACAGCACGCCGGGTGCGGCCACCCAGCCACCGTCGGCGCGGGCGCGGCGCGGATCGAAGGGGAAGTCGCCGTCGAGGTGGACGTGCTCCCAGGGCGCGTCACAGGAGGTGGGGGCGTAGAAGGTGTCCGCACCGGCCAGGTAGAGGCCCGCGCCGTGGCCGTCGAGGCGCAGCCCGCGCTGGGTGCAGCGACGCCAGGCCTCGCCCTCCAGCAGGAAGAGCTGACCCTGGTGATCGAGGGCCCACAGCCGATCCGCGCCGTCGCGCGCGGCGGAGACCAGGTACTCGCCCGGACGCACGCCCTCCACCCGCGGCAGGCGGGACCACGTGCCCTCGGCGTCGAGCCGGGTGATGCCCTCGAAGTCCACCACCAGCACGCCGTCGCCGTCGGGCACGACCTCCACGGAGTCCGTCACGGGCTTGTCCTGGCCCTCCAGGGTGTGCCAGGTGGCCGCGCCGTCGGACGAGGCGTAGACCCCGGTGCCCATCAGGGCCAGGATCAGGCGGCCGGAGGCGTCCAGCGCCGCGCCTCCGGTGATGGTGGCGCGAAAACCCGCGCGCACGGGGCGCAGGCGGCCCTCGGCCACCAGCAGCGGACCCCGGCGGAAGCTGCCCACCAGCACGGAGCCGTCTTCGCGGGACCAGAGGCCGGTGAGATCCACGCTGCCGCCGTCGCGGTCCACGCCATCCGTGAGGAGGCCGCGCAGGGCGCTGCCGTTCCACAGCAGCAGCGAATCCTGGCCCCACTGCAGGCGCTGGGTGGAGAGCAGGGCGCCCTCGGGCCAAGCTACGAGCCGGTGGCGTAGCCGCCGCGCACGGAGGGCAGCTCGGAGAGCTCACCACGGTGCCAGACCCACAGGCCGCCGTCGGCCAGGGCGATCCAGCCGTCTCTGTCGACCCAGGCCACCGAGGCCACGCCCGCGCCCTCCAGCAGGGGGGCGAAGCTCGCGCCGCCGTCACGGGACAGGAAGGCCCCGGAGGTGACGGTCCCGAGCAGCACATCCTCTCCCCGCGCGGCCAGGCACCAGGGGTCCACCCCCTCCAGCACGCGGAAGGGCTCGCCGCCCTCCACCCGCAGCACCCCGGCCTCCTCACCCCGCAGGGCCACGAGCAGGGCGCCGTCGGACACGGCGAGGTCCACGGGATCGGTGCGGGTCTCGAAGAAGCGGATCAGCTCGGTCTCGGCCCCGACCCGCCAGAGCTGCCCGGCCGGCGCGGCGAAGACCAGCCCATCCTCCCCACAGGCCAGGCGGCGGACCTCGGGGGGGAAGCGCGGATCGCGGGACCAGGCGCCGAGCCCGGGAGCGGCGCGCGCGACCCCGACGCGGGTGGCCACGTAGGTGGCGTCGTCGCAGACCGCCGCGTCGAGCACGTGCCCACGCTCCGGGCCGGCCTCCACCCAGGCCCCCAGGGCGGGCGCGATGAGCAGCGGCGACAGCAGGAGGGAAACGGCGCCCATGGCGACAGGTTAACAACGCCGGGCACCCCCGGGACATCCCTTCCCCAAGATGGACCTGCCCCCAGCCCTTCAACGCGCACGGCGTCACCTCGACCGCTGGGGCTGGGATGTCCTCGCCCTCGCGCTGGTGCTGGCCGTGGGCCTGGCCTTCCTGCCCGCCATCGGCGGCACGGTGCGCGGTCAGCCCTACCGCGGCATCGAGAGCGCCCAGGCCCTGCCCTTCTGGGCCACCACCGACGATCTGCTGCTGGTGGGCCCCGACGCCGGCGCCTGGGCCTCCTCGGCCACCAACGTACACCTGGGCGCCTGGGAGCACCTCGACATCCACCGCATGCCCACCTTCCCGCTGCTGGTGGGCGGACTGCTCCATCTCCTGCCCGACGTTGCCCTGGCAGGGCACCTCGTGAACCACCTCCTCATGCTGGGCCTGCCCCTGGTGATCTACGGTCTGGGCCGCGCGGGGGGCGGGCGCGCCCTGGGGCTGGCGGCCGCCGTGCTGGTGGCCTGCCTGGGGCCGGCCATCAACGCCTCCCGCATGTACGGGGTGGACGCCACCATCACCTTCATGGTCCCCGCGGCCCTGCTGGCCGCCGTCGCGGTGCGGCGCTGGTGGTGGCTCGCGCCGCTGGCCGGGCTGGTCACGGCCATGGCCTGCGTCAGCCACTACACCACCTTCCCCATGTTCGGGCCGCCCCTGCTCTTCTTGATCCTGGGCGGCCCGCGCTCCTGGTGGCGACGCATCCTGGCCGTGCTGCTCTTCCTGGGCGCGGGCGCGGCCCTGGTCTGGGGCTTGGCGCAGGTCTTCCCCTTCCCCAACCCCCACGATCTGCAGCTCGCCGTCTCCGAGGGTATCGCGCCCGGCAGCGCCGACGCCGCCGCCCCCGAGCTGTCGGATCGGGCCCGCTCCATCCTGCAGTCCGGCGCCCAGGGCGCCCTGGCCAAGGCCGCCCGCGACGCCCTCTCCATCGTGCGGCCCTCCTGGCTGCCCTGGGATCTCGTGGGCCTGCTCACCGCCCTCGGCGTGCTCGGCCTCGGGCTGGGCATCCCCCGCAAGAGAGAGGGCCGCCCCCGCTGGCTCGAGGTCCTGCTCTCGCTCGATCTACCCCTCGGCCTGGCCCTGCTGGCCATCCTGGCGCCCCTGCCCGTCCTGGCCGCGGCGGGCGCGCCCGAGCGCTACGGCTGGAACCTCCTGCCCGTCCTGGCCCTGCTCCTGGTGCGCGGCATGTTCGCGGTCCCGCGCTGGATCGACCACGGCGTCCGCTATCTGCACGAGCGCTGGCCCCTGGGCGCCCTGGGGCTGCCCCTGGCCCTGGCGGTGGTCATCGGCGCCTGGGCCAACGGCCACGGCTCCCGCTACGTCCTGCCGCCCTCCATGGACGGCCTCGAGGTGCGCCAGCTGGGCGAGCTGATCACCTCGCACTTTCCGCCGGGCGGCGGCGCGGTCTGCACCGTGCGCGAGGCCGCGGCCCACGCCGGGCGCAGCTACTGCCCGGGCACGCCCTGCCCGTTTGGCGTCACTACGCGCTTCTTCCGTATGTGCCTCGAGGCCATCGACAAGGAGTGCGGCGGTGAGGGGCCCGTCCCCTACGTGATCATCGAGCAGGCCACGGGCCTGCCCCACACCGCCCTGGATTCCGGCGGCCAGGGCCCGCGCCGCCCGGAGCAGGTGGCCTTCGAGGACTGGCTGCTGGAGCAGTACCCCGCGGTCGCCACCATGGAGGCCCGCCAGTTCAAGGCCACCCTCATCGCCCTGCCCCGCCTGGAGCGCGAGGAATGAGGCCCGGAGCGGCCGCTCCTGGAAGTCCCCTGCGGGCGTTGCCGTTCCTGGCCTTGCTGACCTGGGGCCCGGGCTGCACCCCCACCCCGGAAGACTCCGCCGCGCCGGCCGCGCTGGACAGGGTCGTCCTCCTGACCGTGGATGCCCTGAGCCCCCGCATCCTGTGGGGCGACGGCGGCCAATGGGACACCGCGCCCCGCATGCGCGCCTTCATGGACGAGGGCGTGGTGCTGCGCAACGTGCTCTCCCCACGGGCGCTCACCGCCGTGGCCCTCACATCCCTGTCCACCGGCAGCTACCCGCGCGATCACGGCCTGCGCGTCAACGCAAGCGCCCGCCCCAGGCGCACCACCCTGCCCGAGCGCTTCCAGGCCGCCGGCTACCTGACCCTCGGCTACTCCGCGAACCTCTGCTACGTCTGGGACTACGGCGTGGACGAGCGCGTCTGCACCTGGTCCGGTGAGGAGGAGGGCGCCAGCGGGCTGGCGGCGCGGGACGACGCCCTGGTGGAACAGCTCCTGGCGCGCCTGCCCAGCATCGAGGACGGCCAGCGCGTGTTCCTCTGGCTGCACCTCAACCAGCCCCACCGCCCCTTCGAGCCGGTCGAGCCCTACTACCAGGAGTTCCACCCCGAGCCCTACACCGGCGATCTCGACGTGAGCGACACCGCCCAGACCGATCTCGTCGCCGTGGGCCAGCTGCCCTTCGACGCCGAGGACCGCCGCCACATGGAGGCGGTCTACGCCTCCCAGGTGCGGGCCGTGGACGACAACCTCGGCCGGGTGCTCGACGCCCTGGCGGAGGCGGGCTGGCTGGACGACGCCCTGGTGGTGTTCGGCGCGGACCACAGCGAAGAGCTGGCCGAGCACGCCGACTTCTTCTACCACGGCTGTCCGCCCTACGACGACACCCTCGGGATCGCCTTCGCCTTCCACCAGCCGGCCCGCCTGCCCGCGGGGCTCGTGATCGAGGACTGGGTCAGCAACGTGGACATCGCCCCCACCATCGCGGAGCTCTCCGGGGCCTTCCCCTGGACCGGCCAGCAGGTTGGGCGCTCGCTCGCGGCCTCCCTGCGGGGGGCGCCCCTGGCGGCGGAGCCCGTCTTCCTGGAGCGCGGCGTCCAGACCGCCGGCGTCCTGCTGGGCACCGACAAGTACATCATGAGCGGCCAGGAGGGCACCTCGGACTGCGCGCCCTACAACGAGCTTGGCGGCAGCTACCCCGGAGAGCTGGACGAGCTGTACGACCTCGAGCGCGACCCGGACGAGCACACCAACCTGGCCGACACCCACACCACCACCCGTGACAGCCTGCGGACCGCACTGTGCACCTGGATACTGGCCTCGGACTGGGTAGAATGGGAGGACGTCAGCGAGAACCTCCTGCTGCCGCGTTGCGACGCCTGGATGGCGCGCTGATCCGCCCGAGGAGATCACATGGGTCACCGCAAGCCCGATCCCCCCGCGCCCCCTCCGGTCGCGCCCCCCGAGCCGGGGCACACCCTGGAGCGGGAGGTCCGCGCGGTCCTGGAAAACCTGGCCTGCGAGGACGATCTGCACGAACGCGGCGAGGCATGGGCCGCTCCCCCCGATCCCACCGAGGGCCATCCGTGGCTGCCCCAGCTCGCGGTGGAGGAGATCGACTTCTCGCACCCCGTGGCGCTGTGTGCCCGCTGGTCCGCCGTCTTCCTGGCCCGGCACGAGCTGCGGCTCGATCCCTGGGCCTTCCTGATCAAGGCCGTCGCCACCGCCCTGTCCGAGGTGCCCGAGGCCAACGTCCAGATCAGCCAGGGCCGCGCCCTGCGCACCGGCTGCTTCGACATCGCCGTCACCCTGTCGGGCCCCCAGGGCCTGCGCGCCCCGGTCCTGCGCGACGCCTTGCGCATGGGTATGCCCGCGGTGGCCGCGGAGCTGGCCCGCTTCGCCCGCCAGGTGTCCGACGGCGATCTCCCCCCCGCCGCCGAGACCGGCGCCGTGATCACCCTGCACGACCGCCAGAGCTCCGGCCTGCTGCTCTCCACCGCGCCCCTCTCCCCGCCCCAGTGCCTGGCCCTGGTGGTGCACGCCGTGCGCCCGCGCCCCACGGCCATTCCCGGCCCCGACGGCCCCACCCTGGTGGTGCGCCCGCTCTGTCCCGTCGCCCTGACCTGGGATCCCCGCGCCATGAGCGCGGCGGTGGCGGCCAGCTTCCTGACGCGCGTGCGCGAGCTGATGGAGCAGCCGGAGCGGCTGCTGATCGAGGCGTAGGGGGCGATCCGGGCGGCCGGGGCGCCAGAGCGCGCCCAGATGGTTTATCTCGGGCCGCTTTGGCGCGATCCGGGGGGGCCGGGGCGCCAGAGCGCGCCCAGATGGTTCATCTCGGGCCGCTGTGGCGCGATCCGGGCGGCCGGGGCGCCAGAGCGCGCCCAGATGATTCATCTCGGGCCGCAGTGGCCCGATCCAGGGGGGCCGGGGCGCCAGAGCGCGCCCAGATGGTTTATCTCGGGCCGCAGTGGCGCGATCCAGGGGGG
>JBDRKM010000357.1:0-23378 GCA_043814015.1 Pseudomonadota bacterium | reverse complement strand
CGCTCGCTACCAGCAGCAACAGGGCGCCCGCGTCCGCGTCGATGTCGCCGCTGCACCGGCGCTCAGGGCGATGCTCGGCGACACAACTCCGCATGTATCACGCCTCGAAGGCAGGGAATGATGGAACCGGAACTGGTGGGTACACCCATGACGAGATCCTGGCGATGGGCGTCGTGCTCGACGAGAAGGCCGAGGTGATCTCGGTGGACGACGACTACTGGCCCAGCGAGACGCGGAGGCTCAACCGCGAGTACGCGCACCTACTTGGGCGATAGCCCCCCCCGTAGCGACACCTGAATACAGCGACATCGAAGGAGAGAATATGCCGAGCGACAAGCGCCTTGAGGTGACCATCACCCACAACTTCGCGGACAGCGATCATCCCAGCGAGCAGGACCTGGAACTGACCAGGCGGTTGTTCCAAAACGGCATGATCGGCTTCCGCTGGTACAAGGAAAAGGGACCGCCCCCCAAGGAACTCATCAAGGCACAGGGCAAGGCCGCACGGCAGGCGTTGTGGGCGCGCTACAAGCGGTCCAGCAACTCCTGGCAGACCGAGTACCTCTTCGATCTCGTTGAGCACGGTGGGGCTGTGATGGGAACCTATAAGGGGGCTGCGGACCCCAAGACCCACCGTTTGGTCGGCCTCGTGCAGCAGGGGCAGGGCTTCAAGATCGAGCGCCCCACCGGGCCCAGCGACCTCCATGACCTGCTCTGCCTGAAGCTGCACCGTGCAGCGATCTACGACAGTAGCCAGAGTTTCCTGGGCAACCTGGTTCCGCGTGGCTGCACGATCCAGTCCTGCCACAAGCGCGCCTTGGGAAGGCTGTACGCCCTCGCTGCGGCCGAGCAGATCGAGCGCGATGTGCGTGGGTTGCACCATCATGACCTGGAGTGGCTGGTCACCAACTACCTCCTGAAGCGTTGTGGCTGCTCGGTCGTGTTCGGCGGGAGCCCCAGCTATGAGGCGGTCGATCACGTCGGCTTCGACGAGCATGGCAACTTGGTGCTGGCGCAGACCACGCTGTCGAACTCCTTCGCAGCGGAGAAGATCGGGGCGCTGGCCAAGTACGAGTCCGCTCGGCGTCTGTACTTCGGGCCCGCCGAGACGCTGACTACGCCTCAAAAAGGGGTGGAGTTGATCGCCATCGAGAAGGCGTTCTCCTGGGCCGACGACGACGGCAACCCGGCTGGGAGAGCCATGATCTCGGCCATGCTTGGCGCGGGCGTGACCCCTGTGAAGGTACTCGACTCACCGGAGTAGAGCCGAGGGAGCGAACGGGCTCACCAAGGGTTCGGGGTCATTCTGCTGGCTATAGGTCTATATGGAATGTGACTATCGCCCGCTCTCCTTGCGTTGATCCCATCCGGGGCTACTTCAGCACATGCCTGAGCCCGCACCGCTCTCTCTCGCCCTCCGCACCTTCGCGGGCCTCCATGCCCTCCCTGGCGGCCTCGACGCGGACGCCATCGACCTCCAGGTGACCGAGGACGACGCCCTGGAGTCCGGTGCGGTCCATGGCTGGGCCGACCACGCTGGCTCCATCGAGATCGTCCACCACCCCAAGGCACCCCCGATCCGTGTCCTCGTCACGCTGCTCCACGAGGTCGTCCACATGGTCCTGCCCGAGGACGAGCACCACGGGGCGCTGTTCAGGGCCACCTTCGCCGCCGCTGCCGAGGAAGCCTGGGGCCTGGACCTGGGCGACGAGCTTGACGCCGATGGACCCGGCGAGGGCTACGACACGCTCCAGGGCGTGATCGAGTACCGGCTGCGCGAGCGCGCCCTGGGCCTCCGCCTGCGGCTCTGGTGGGTGCGGGTGCGTCGCTGGGTCGGGCTGCTCGATGCGCTGGAGGGGCTCGACGTGGGGCTCTCGGATCACCTGCTGCTGCTGGGATTGGAGAGCGCGAGCGGTTGATAGCATAGGAAGGAGGCGGCGTACGAATAACGCTACATTGCTCCTAACAGTAGAGTCCTGTAAGGAGGAGTGTCGCGAAAATCGGTGATGGGCGTGCAGGACTACGACCAGCCCGCCCTCCGGGGGGCTGGGGCTTCCGGCTCCCGGCTGCGTTCCTGCCTTCTCTCCTGGTCCTTCGCCCCCCCCGTCAACGATCTCCTCGCCAGGATCTGTCCGCCTACGCTGTCCCTGGTCGCCGCGTCGGATAGCCCCCCGCTTCGGAGGAAGATGATGCCCGACGACGAACGCCTTGACCTCGTGGCCCTTGGTGCTCCTGTGGCCGATCTCGCCACCGGGACACCAGCAGGGTCGATCGCGGCGGCCCTACTCCAGGGCTTGCGGTTCCTGACCGTCAGCTTTCAGCAGCAGAAGGCTGAACGAGCCCTGGACACGTTCATCGAAAGCCTGGCCGTGGCGGGCGACCTTCCGAGGGTGGAGGCGGAGAAGCGGGTACGGCTGCTCCTGGCGAGCACGGACCCCAAGACCCAGGATGCGCTCTACGCCTGCTTCAAGGCCATGTTCAACGGGCGCTCCGAGGCGGCGTGGCCCTACATCGCACGGCTGACCTCCTTGTATGTCCTGTACCAGCCGTCCGTTGACGCATTCTTCAAGCGTGCCTCCTGGCTCCTGGAGCGATGCGAGGACGAGGACGTGAAGCTGCTGGTGGAGGCCATGCAGGTGAGCCGGATGATCAAGGAGGACCACCTGCGACGGCAGGAGACACGAGGGGATGGTCCCCTGTGTTCCCTGGTCTGGAAGCACAAGCCTGTCAGCAACACCGGGAGCCACCAGATCATGATCGTGGCCTCGCCATCGGCCACGCCAGGGGTGGCCTCGTCCTCGCCGGGGGAGCGCGAGGGAGGCGAAGGCTGGGCTCGGCTGATCGCCCTGATCCGCGAAGCCCGGATCGGCTACACCGACAGCAACGACCAACAGGTGTTCACCGTGGAGGACAACACGTTCTTCAAGCTGATGGATCTGATGCTACCTGGCTCCTGATCCCAGAGCGTTCTTCCTCGCATCGCGAGGGGAAGAAAGGCCGTTACAGCCAAGTACCACCGAGGGCATTCCAAGAGCGCGAGGCGCGACATGGACAACGACGACGTGAGGCGGATCGAGATCCCAAAGCCCGATGCGGACATGACACCCGAAGAAAAGGGGGACCTGCTGCTTCGATACATTCGGACCGGAAGGGTGGTAAGCGGCCTGCTGTTCCACGACGCCGACCTCCGCGGAGCAGACCTTCGCGGTGCATACCTCGCCCACGTCGATCTGCGGGAGGCGTTGCTCCACGGCGCGGTGCTCGACAAGGCAACACTCGATGGGGCCGACCTTGGGGCCGCCTACCTCAACGGAGCCTCGCTTCGTGGTGCCAGCCTGACGGGCGCGAGGCTTTGGGGCGTACGGTTCCGTGATGCGGACCTCCGAGGCGCGGACCTGACCAACGCGGTCTTGGAGGAGGCGATCCTGTTCAACGCCAAGCTGGACGACGTGAAGTGGTGGGGCGCGAGGGTGGACCACCTGACCTACGACCGGAGTGGGTGGACGCCCAGCGTCGTGAGATCGCTGCACGATGCCAACGTCAGGTTCAATGACCTCGACCGCTTCCCAGCAGCAGCGCGGCTCGCGATCACCCGCGATCTGGGAGGGTTGACGCTCACCTTCGATACGCGACTGCACAGGTTCGACGGGACCGCCTTCGATCTGCTGATCGCGCAGGTGCTCGGCCACGACACCGACGTGACTATCGAGGGGAGGTCGAACGTCGACGAGCACCCGGGGTGGATCAGGATCAACGGCAGCCGCATCGAGGATCTGGTCTCCGTGGCGGAGGCGTTCTACAACAGGACGTGGGAAGACGAACGTCCGCAGCCCTCGGAGGCTGCTGTCATGCAGGCCATGACCTCCGGGTTTGCAGCGATCCTGGGCTGCCTGTCCCAGCAGCGCGATCACCTGGTCCGCATCGACGAGAGCGTCGGCATCCTCGCCAACCCAGACGTTCAGGAAATGCTTGAGGGCCAGGGGGCCGCCTTCGTCCTTGAGACGGACCGGAGGCTTCTCCAGACCAGGTTCCAGCGTGTCGCTGAGGCTGCCTACGATGAAGCTCGCCACCGCTTGGGTGAGAAGGCCGTGGACGTGGTTGTGGGTGGTGCCGTAGAGCTACTGCTCGGTGGACCGAAGGACGACTAGCGTCCGAGTACCACGTCCCAGGCAGCCTGTACCTCGTCCGCGACCTCGACCTCCCGGTCCGCGAGCCACGCCAGAAGCTCGTCGTCCTCCTCGGGTGCCTGAGCGTCCAGCAGGCGCAGCGGGATCGCGGTGTCGTGGTCCGACTCGTCCCAGTCCCACTCGGTCCAGAGGTAGTGCCGGTCGAACTTGACTCGGTGGAGCCGGTAGCCGAGGCGTCCATTCTCGTCCTTCACCGCCACGCCGACACCGCCGTTGCGGGCGTGGATCACGTAGACCTTGCCCACCTCCACCTCGTCCAGGGGGACGCGGCGAGCCAGGAGCGGTGCGTGGGTGTCGTAGTGGCCCATCCGAGGGAGGGAGGCTCAGTCGCGGCAGGTGTAGGAGGCGTCCTCGGCCACGGGTGCCCAGGCGAACAGCTTGTTGATCAGACCCACTGTGGACGAGGCCGACTGGTTGCCCTCCGCGAACCCCCCAGGGATCGGGAGTGCCTGCATCATGCCATTGGGGGTGAGGGAGAAGTTCGCCCGCTTCCTGCCCTGGAGCGCCTCCTCGGTGAAGATGCCCTGGTAGCGATCTGGGTCGTGCTCCTGGAGGTACTCAGCGGTCCTCACCAGGAGGTCGCGCCAGGTCTTCACCGCCCACGTGCTGCTCCCGATGGTGTAGCTCTCGGGCTTCTTCCCCGAGATCGGTGCAGGGAGGCGCGTCGGTTCGGCCCCCACGGGGGTCTGGGCGGCATCGGGTTTCGGCTTGGCCTTGGAGCGGCGGCGGTTCCTGCGCTCGGGACCGGGAGCCGGCGGGGGCTCCACCGGCTCGGGCTCCCCCATGCCCTTGAGGATCTGGAGGCGGCCCTCCATACTCGGGCCGCCCACCGTGATCCGCAGCGTCTGGAGGGCGGTGGCCACGTCATTGGGGTGCAGGCCGGTCTGCGAGGCGAGGAGGGCGACCAGGCCGTCGCTGCGGTCCCGGAACATGCCCTCCACCGAAGCGCGGACGGTGCGCTCCGCGACGAGCAGGCGCCAGAAGCGGTCGAGCTCGCTGGCCTCGACCCGGTCAGGGGTGATCCAGCCCATCCAGTCCAGGAAGTCGGGATCGCTCACCTGGGCGGAGAAGATGCGCTTGTTGCGGAGGTCGCCTCGGGCGAGGACGGCGTAGAGGTCCCAGCGTCTGCCGTTGGTGATCACGGCCCACTCGGCGGCGGCCATGTTGGCGTAGGTCATCACCTGGGCGATGTACTTGTGCTCGTCGACGTGGGCGTCGAGGGCCTTGGCCTCCACCAGCAGCACGGGGCGTCCTCGGGACAGCAGCGCGTAGTCCACGGGGTTGCTCTGAGCGGTGTGGCGGTACTCGGCCCTCACGCGCTCCAGATCGTCTTTGGGCCAGCCGAACACCTTGAGCAGCGGTTCGATCAGCGCGTTCTTGGTGTCCTGCTCGGTGAGCCCCTGGCCCGCGTACTTCTCCACCAGCGCCGATACCCGTTCGACCACTGCCTTGCTGCGTTCTGCGTCCACGCTGACCTCCCGTAGAGCTACTTCGTAGGGGGTATGCCGTAACCGGCGCGAGCGACCCGCCCCAAGGCCCAGGCAGTGACCCACCCTGGTCTCGATCCCCCGGCGTTGCCCCAGCCCCCCTACAGCGTCAGCCTGAACCGCTCGTACCGCTCCTCCAGGTAGTCGGCGCGGGGGCGGAGGTGGGCCTGCCTGGGCACGCGGATCTTCTCGTGGTCGAACTTCTTGAGGGCGTACTCCAGCACCGGGCCGTCGTGCTCCCGCAGGAGCTCGTGGCTGATCTCGATGGTGTGGTCGGGACGGATGCCGAGTAGCTGGGCGTCGAAGGCGGAGTGGTGCAGGGCGCACATGGCCAGGCCGTTGGGGACCTCGGGGCGGCCCCGCTCGTCGCGGTCGGGCACGATGTGGGCGGCCTCGATCAACTCGCGCCTGGGCAGGTTGCAGATCGCGCACCGCTCGTCGTAGGCAAGCAGTACACGCTCCCGGAACGCGCCCTGGTGGAGCCTGACCTTGGTGGTCCTGGTCGCATAGGCGCGGCGCAGGACGGTGCCCGCCGGGTCGGGCTCGTCCAACATCATCGGCTTCCGGCGATCCGGGCGCTCGTCCACGACCACGCGGCAGCGCAGGTTGGCGTCGTCCATGTGGGTGATGAACGCCGGCCACAGCGGCCAGTAGAGCGAGGGCTCGATCCCGTAGAAGTAGATCAGCGGAGCCTGTAGGGCGTGGGCGTCGTGCAGGGAGCGGTTGTGGTGGTTTCGGGGATCGTCGCCCTGGAAGCAGTAGGAGAACCATGGGTTGTCGGACGCGACCTCGTCGTCGTAGCGCGCCTCCCGCCCGGCCTTGGGTACGGTGGTCTTGATGGAGAGCGCCCCTGCTCGCATCTGCCTCGGCTTGAAGATCCCCACCGCCTTGTTGAGGAACAGGATGCGCTCGCCCCGGTAGGTGAAGCCCTCCTTGAGCACTTGCCAGTGCAGCGCAGGCCCGTGAAGCGCCACGAGATGCTCCAAGGCATCGAAGGCCGCCAGCCGGATCGGGAGGTCTGGGTCGGAGAGCATGTGGGGATTCTCTCACATCTCGGGCAGGTCCGAGGGCTGCGCCTACGCCAGCCACTCCCAGGTCCGCATGATGGTGGCTACGGCCTGCGCGATCTTCGATGCGGCCTCTGCGACCTTCCCCGAGGTCACCAGCGCCTCCTTGGCCTTCTCGATGGTGGCCAGGGCGGTGGAGGTGTCCCGCAGGCTCGCCTGGAGGCGCTCGCGCTGCTCCAGCGCAGCCCAGGCACGTCCCGTCCAGGATCTCCGGTCCCTCCGAAGAAGCTCCTCGCAGTCCCTCTTGATCTCGTCTGCCACGACGGCGTTTGCTTCCTCGGGAAGCCCGGAGGTCACCGTGAAGTGGAGGTAGGGGCGTCCCCGGTCCAGCACCATGCGGTCGATGAGTTCCACGTCATCGTCGCGCCGGTAGAAGAACTCGCGGATCAGGTCCCGCCAGTCCGAGAGCTCATGAGGGAGTTCGTCGAGGCGGACGCTCAGGGTGGTTCTGCTCGCGGTCATGGCTGCCTCCTCACGATGCGTTGCTCGGATCGTCTTTACCCGACTCGGGCGGCACGATGGCGTCATAGACCGCCTCGGTGATCTTGACGCGGTCGAGTCCCGCGTCGGCCTTGGCGACATCGAGCCACACCGCCGCTACCAGGGCCTCCACGGCGTTGGCGAGGAAGGTGCGCCAGCCTGTCTTCCATCCTGTCTTCTGGTCACCCCTGCCGAGGAGCAGGAGGGGAGCGAGGCCGATGCGGTAGCCAGCGTCGCCCAGCACGTCGTTGCTCACCATGCCCTTGCGCCGCTCGGTGCCGTCGCCGGTCGTGGCGGCGTGGTCCTCCCGCAGGATGCGCGTGGTGGCGAAGACGTTGATCAGGCTGTCGCCCAGCCACTCCAGGCGCTGGTTGTGCTGGTAGAGCGTCCCGGTCTTGGCGCGGACCTCACCAGCCCACGCCTTGTTGATCATGGCCCAGTCCCGAAGGTAGGCGTTGCGGAAGTGGTAGCCGATGCGCTCCTCCAGTTCGGCCCACAGGGCATCTCGCTCCTTCTTGGTGGTCGGCCAGTCAACATGGGGTGCGTCCGTGTAGGTCATGGGTCCTCCCGAGGTTCTCCGAGGCCGTAGCCTGTCGATCTTGAGGATGCTCTGTCCTGGTCGACGTACCCCGTTGTATCCGCTGCCCAGCAGGTGGTAGGCTGGCCGCGCCACACCACCACTACAGCACACAGGGCCCTCCAGCTTGCCCGCTGGGGGGCGGCTCCCTGTGTGCGGTGGTGTGGCAACCTCGTACCCAGCCCGCCTTCCTGGCGGGCATCTGCGCCTGGAGGAAGCCGTGAACGCACGCACATGGGGAAGCTTGGCCTTGACTTTGGGCCTGGTTGCCTGCCTACCTGAACCCGGCAAGCCCGACACGGGCAAGATCATCGACAGCGGGGAGCCCGAAGGGGACGCAGATACCGACACCGACGCGGACAGTGATACCGACGCGGACAGCGATGCCGATGGGGACACGGACGCCGACGCGGATGCGGACTCCGATACCGACGCCGACACGGACGTGGAGCCCTCCGCGCCCAGCATCGACTCCTTCGCGGTCTCCGAGGACGAGGACCGAATCGACGTGGCCTTCACCCTCTCGGACGTGGACGGGGACCTGGAGGGCGGCTCGCTGGCGCTGACAGTCAACGGCGACACCACGACCTACGCGATCCCCGATGAGATCGACGAGTGGGACGACGGAGCCGCCTCGCACGTCTACATCGACTTCACCCCCTGCGAGCACGGCGAGAGCTACTACTTCACCGCCACGGCCACCGATGCTGGGGGCCTGGAGAGCAGCCTGGTGGCTGACAACATCACGCTCTCGGGATCATCGGTCTCGGCCTCAGAGGTCGGAGAGGACCCGACCGACGAGGTGGTGCTGACCTGGAGCGCCTACCCCATCTACGTCTGCGGCAACATTCACAGCACAGCGTCCGAGACGGGTGACGCCTATGGCTACGGTGGCAGCTACGACCGCGACTGGGCGAATTTCATCCCGGACACCAGCGGAACCTGGACCTTCACGCTGACCTGGGATGAAGCTGCTGCAGACTACGCCCTGATCCTGCGGGACTGGGACCACACCTACTCCAAGACCGCGAACATGGACGCCGCGACCGGCACTACTCAGCCGCACACCATCACCACCACTCTCGACGCCGGGGAGGACTACAACGTGCAGGTGGGTGGGCGCAGCGGGACCGGAGGCGACTACCTACTCGTGATCGAGGGACCGTAGCCACTACCCCCTCAACCGCAAGACCTCCGGGCTCACCGTCCGCACCAGCGCCGCATGGTGTGCGGCGACCTCGACGGTGAAGGCCAGCTTGGATGCCTCGATGCCGAGGTCTTGGGCGAGGGTGCGTAGCATGGCCTCCTTGACCTGTGGGGACCGGGCGCTCTTGGCGGCCCACAGGGCGAACACCGTCGGGGCGTTGTCGATCTGGACCAGGTCGTGCTCGGGCTCGGGATCGGGGATGGGTTCTCCCCAGCGGTAGGCTTCCGCCACTCCGCCCCGGCGCGCGACGACGACGGCGACGATGTAGGGGCCCCGGGCGACGAGGATGGCAGCGTAGGGGGTTTCAGGGTGGACCTCCCAGGTCAGTCCCTCATCGAGGCGCTGTAGGTGCGCCATCTCGTTGACGAGCCTCGCGGCGCGAGGTCCGTCCTGCTCGCTACCAGCGTAGAAGCGCAGGTCACCCTGCCTGGCGACGGGCCGCAGGCGGTCCAGCTTGGTCTTGGCGATCAGCCCCTCGCGGATCAGCGCCGCGTTGCGCTTGGGCACCTGGCTCCGGCTGGAGTAGGCCATCTCCACCGGGTCGAGCGGGTGGGCCCGTCGGTAGTCGGCCAGCATCCTCTCGGGCGTGCCTGGGAGGCCGAGACCATCGGCAGGCGGTGAAGCGACTGGCGGCTCGTACCTGCTTGGACGACGGGGGCGCGGTGATGGGCGGTGGCTTGTCGGGCTTGGCGGCTCGTCGGGCGCGTCAGTGTCACCGCAGCCGAACAAGCAGTCGAAGTCGAGGTCCAGGTGGGGCCGTTGGTCGGAAAGTTCTTCCTTGATGGTCGGTTCTTGGCCTCCCTTGTTGGCCGGGGACGACTTCCTCATGGTGCAGTTCCCATCGAGGTCATCGGATCAGGGCTGTGCTCGACCCCTTCTTGGCCGGCCTCCATCGGCCCCAGCTCGGCCTCATCGAGCCGAAGCTGGAGCGTCGAGCGGGGTAGCCCCAGCATCTCCGCGACCTGCCTGATCGAGTGGCCCTGGTCGAGAAGCAACAGGGTCGCCCTCAGGTCGATGTCCCGGCGGGGGCGTCCACAGTGCTTCCCTTGAGCCTGCGCGTGTCGGATGCCCGCGATCACCCGCTCCCGGATGAGCTCACGCTCGTACTCCGCCAGGGCTCCGAGGATCTGGAGCATCAGGCGACCCGTGGGCGTGGTCGTGTCGATGCCCGCGTCCCGCAGGCTCATGAAGCCCACGCCCCAGCCGTTCAGGCTCTCGACGATCCTGAGCAGGTGCGCCAGGGAGCGTCCCAGGCGATCCAGCTTCCAGACGACCACCAGATCGAACCGGCCCCGCTTGGCGTCCTTCATCATGCGGTCCAGAGCGGGCCGCTTGGCCTTGGCCCCCGACACGCCTGCGTCGACGTACTCGTCGGTGATGGTCCAGCCCCGCTCTGCCGCCACCTGCCGAAGCTCGTCGACCTGGAGGCCCACGTCTTGGTCAGGCGTGGAGGTACGGGCGTAGAGGGCGACTTTCTTGCTGCGCTTCATGTTGGTCTCCTTCGGGATGATCCCCAAGGCGCGCTCCCCAGCCGATGGACACCCGCAGGACACGGAGCAAGCCGCACATGAGGGGGAGCGCGCAGAGGGGGGTCGCCTACCGCCACTGGGGCTGGGACGGACGGCCCACGGCCACCACGGAGATGTCGATGCCGAGCACCGAGGTCACCAGGGGCTCGTCCTGGGCTTCCTCGTCCAGGTCCTCGCTGTCGTACTCATCGTCGTACTCATCGTCGTACTCGGGCGCGGAGCCGTCGTCGTCTTGCTCCAGGGCGCGACTCCAGACGGTCGGAGTGGCCTCCAGGCGGAGCAGGTAGCGTTCGGCGTGGGCCTGGATCACCGCCAGCGCGCGCTGCCAGGTGGCGCGAAGTTCACCTTCCTCCAAGCCGATCCACTCACCATCCTCCGGGGAGAGGCCAACGAGGATGCGGGCCGAGTGACCGAGATCGCGCAGGCTCAGCTCTGCGAACGCCTCGGTGGTGGACACGCCTTCGTGGTCCAGGGATGCGATCAGGTCCAAGGGGGGCCAGCGAAGTTCCTCGGAGCGCCAGCGGTCGAGCAGACGGTCCAGCGCGCGGAGGTCGCCCGCGACGTTCTTGCGCGTGATGACGCCAGGCCGGAGGCTCGGCTGGTGGGAGGGATGGGGGGGCAGGTGGCTGTGCATGGCGCTCTCCTGATGTTGGTGGGGCTGAGGCACGGGGAAGTGATCGGTGGTACGCCGCGAAGGAGGCGAAGGGGGCGCGAGCTTCTCCACGATGCGGGAAGCGGGCGTGGACGAGGCGGGCTTGCTGGGGCGGACGGGCTCGGCGGCCTGCTGCTCGGCCTGGGCTCGCTGTTGGGCTCGCTTCTGCGCCCGCTCGGCCTGGAGCCTGTCCTCGACCTCTTGCAGATGGGGTGGGAGCTTCCGTTCCCAGGTGGCCCAGGGTGCTTCTTGCAGACGAATCTCCGCAGGGGGACGGGGGCGGTGCTCGACCCGGGAGTGACCACCTCGGGACGGCTGCTCGTGCTGGCGAGGAGGCATGGCCCTCTGGCCGGATCGCCGCTGCTCCGGTGAGCCTTCGCCGGGACGAGCGTCACGTTGGCGAGGCACGGGGCGAGACGAAGGTGCCCTGCAGCCGTTGCGGTCTTCGGCCTGGGGTCCCTTCCGGCGTTGCCCGGTCCCAGCGGCACCGCCCTGGCGGTGCTGGGCTTCCTGCACCACCTGCGCGCCACGGGCAGCGGCGAGGCCGTCCTTGAGAAACTTCGCTTCCTCAGAAAGAATCGCACTGACGTAGGCTGCGGCGCCGAGGTCGCCTCGCCGCCTATCGAGGTCCGCCACCTGACCAGCGGGGATGGAAACGCTGATGGTCGCCACGGTGTCCTTGCCCTCGACGGGCTCCGTCGCCCCGTCCCAGGCTCCTGGCTCCTTGGCGTCCCCTTCCACGATGGATGCCACAAAGCCCGATACCGTATCGGAGCCACGCTGCTGTTCCACCAGGGCCTTGCTGTCCTGGTTCAGGTTTACCCGCAGAATACGTCTGGTATCAGCCATCGATCCGCTCTCGCATACTTGCGATACGGGTCTATGATACCCTGGACACCTGGCGCCAAGCAAGGTTGAAAAAAGGCGAAGAAATACGGGTATCAGCCTTATGGGCCTATACTCCGTAGTGCCTACAGGACGACCAGGCATATGCTCAGCTTCCCCTGGAGAGAGGTTTCCGAGGAGCGGGACCGATTCTTCTACGCGGGGCCGGAGTAGGTGGCGCGGGGCTACTTCCCTTGGCCCAGCGCGGCCTCCACGTGACGGCGGAGCGCGTGGAGCAGGGGGCTGCCCTGATCGGGCCAGCACACGCCGGGATCTGGTCGGGGCCAGCGGGTGGAATGGGCCCGCCTCGATCAACGATGGATCGGCACCCGCCGAGAGCCACCTACGACACGACCACCAGGGCCGCGCCGGAAGGAACCGGGTCGGCACGCGCCTCGCCGGAAGCTCCTGACCTCGCCGCCGCCCTCGGGACGGCGAGCACGCCGCGCTCGCACACGCTCACATCGGCGCATGACTGTCCCTATCGCGGTCGCTGTTCTGGTCGACTGGTTGCGGGAGAGGGGCCAGGAAGGGGCTCCCCATGCGTGGGGAGCGCATGGGGATCTGATAAACCTATTACCAAGCATGGATAAGCTGAATCTCCCCAAATACCCAAAGGGGGTATAGACCCCTACGCGTTCTTACGTTGTTGGTAAAGCACGGCTACATCGACCGCTGACCCCTATAGGGTATACCCTCTTGTGGGATCATGGGGATCGTGGGGAGATTTCGTGAAAACCTTCCTTGAAGGTACGATGTTAGATCCCCAATTCGCTCCCCATGCCCGGGGAGGATGTGGGGAGCGAAGGCGGCATGGTCCTCCTGCGAAGAAGGGCTCCCGTGCGGGGGGAGCCCCTCGCATTGCGAGGGGCCTGTCAGATCAGCTTGGCCTGCTGTAGCGCCGCCCTCCTGATCACGACCAGCCGGGACCGCTCACCGTTGAAGGCCCTGTAGACCTGCGACCGGTTTCCGTCCAGCCCTATCCAATGGCGGTCCTTCCAGCCCGCCAGGACGGCATCAGGCTGGAAACCACCCTGCTGGAGAACCTCGTTGAGCACCGTCGGCATGAAGGCGATCTCGGTCCACGGCTTTTTCTTCCAGATCCCGACCCAGCCCTGGTGGTTCTTCATGAGGGTACGCGGCCAGAAGCGGCCCTCATGTACCTGAGCCCACTCGTAGACGTAGGCGAGAGCCCTGACGGCGGGGTCTGCGGCACCGGCGCTCGCCACGGACTGCTCCCACACCTTGTCGATGATGGCCTGGTGGTCCCAGCCGAGGCCGCACTGCTTCACGAACGCGCTTGCCGCCACGCTGACCAGGGCGAAGTAGCCAGCCATACGCGGAGCGGCGTCGTTCTCCAGACCGTCTTGCGCGACGCGATCCAGGAAGTACCGCTGGCGCTCTCTGTACTTCTCCCGGATCTTCTCCTGGAGGCCAGGGCCACCACGGAGGATGGCCTGGACGATCATCGGACCCGCATGGCCGTAGTGCTCTGCGACACCCGCCTGGAGACGACTCACGGCGCGGGCAGCTCTCGGGCTCTTCTCACCGAACGGGAGCCCCTGGAGCGTGATCACGCGCGCGCGCGCGCCACCCTCGGCGGAGAAGGCGGTGATCGCGTTCTCACCGCTGACGATAGGGATCGTGCGCCAGGTCATGGACTCCCGAAGCGCGCCAGCCTGGACGGTCCCGCGTGTGCGCCCACGCCCCGCGATCAGGTTGTAGACGATGGTCGGGATCTTGTCCTTCCAGGGGCAGTACCGGGTGTCGTTGATGAAGCATGGCAGATCGTTCATGAGGGTCGCCTGACCCTCGATGCCTACCTGGGTGGTGTCCCAGGAGCCCATGATGGACCCTTTGGCTCCCTCCACGGCGAAGCCCCACACCGACGCTGCGACCTGCATAGAGGCGGTCTTGCCCGCCGAGGTCGGCCCGCTGAGATCCAAGGCGAAGGGTTCCGCCGAGGGCACGATGGACAGGAATACCGGGGCGACCGAAGCAAACAGAGCGAAGGCCACGAAGGGGAACCTCTCCAGGGGCTGCACCAGGTCCTTCCACTCGTCGAAGGAGCCCCCCGCCCGCAAGCCATGAGCGAACTGGGCGCGCCCGTCGCGCTCGGGGACGTGGAAGCGAATGTCGTCAGGGCCGGGCTCTTGAGCACCCTCAGTCCCGATCCACTGGTAGCCCCAGGTGAAGCCACCCTCCTTCCACCCCATCCGGCTCGTCACCTTTCCGTTGCCCAGAACCTGGACGTTGTGGTCCTCAAAGTGAGCCAAGTAGTCGGCCAGGAGTTTCGCGTTGGCGCTGGTGACGGGGAGACCCAGGTTCGCCTCGGCGGTGATGCGCTTCGCGTCCCGTGCGCTCGCCCTCGGGATCACGGCATCCAGGAGTTCGTCGCCGTGCTGCCAGTAGACCTCGACCATGAAGGTCCCGGTGTCCTGGTCCTTCAGAACCTCACCGATCACGATGGGGAAAGGCGCTACCAGCGTGGTGTTCTTCCACGCAGCTTCGATGATCTCCGCCTCGACTTCCGCGTTGGCCTGCTCGCCATCCCCGGGTGCCACGGTCTGGCGCTCGTCAGCGCCGTCGTCAGCGTCCTGCTTCGGGTTCTTCAGCTTTCGCACTCCGCGCTCGGCGACCAGGTAGCCGGGAGGGCAGCGTAGCCCCTTGTCGGTCAGGTGCTCGGGAAGCCACTCCAGGCCCCCTTCCTCCGACACACGCTCCGGGTGGGGCTTGTAGCGCCAGGCACTGATGCCGTCCTCGGCGGTGTGCTCGTAGGGGTGGACGCCGTTGTAGTAGCGCAGGAGCGCCCCAGGCACGCGACGGAACCAGGTGTCCCCAGGCTGGCTCCCGTTGGGGTCGATGGACTTGACGGTCTCCCCGTCGCGGAGGCTCCAGTAGATATCGTCCACGGTGTGGTCCCCGAAGGGCGTCTGGTAGACCTCGGAGGCCGCCATCGGCTGGTATTTCCGCGCCACCTTGCCGCTGCCCTCCGAAGGGATCCCTTCATGGTCGGCCTGCGTGGTGGCACGCGCCGCCTTGGGCTTGGAGGTGCGGGCCTTGGACCGCCTCGCTGTGGTCAGGTCATTGTCGGGAACGGTGTCCAGGTCCAGCAGGCACGTCGGATCGCGATGGACGAACCGTACTTCGGCAGGCTCGCAGCCCTTGTCATTGAAGGTGCCGACCTCGCGCAGGAGGCGGGTGCCGGAGTCAACAGCAGCGGGGTCGAGGGCGTGGAACCCAAAGTGGTCGTTGACCCGTCCCACCAGCGCCTTGTTGATGGCGCGGACCTTGTCGATGGTCCACCTGGAGCCCTCGCAGCCCTGGCCGTCCCTGAGCCACCACAGGAAATGGGCTCCGTAGCCGCTGTTGGTGACCACGGTGGGGGGGGAGCCGAACACGCTCTCCAAGACAGGCAAGAGATCTCTGATCATGCTCTTGATCCTGCGGTCGAGCCAGGTCCGGTCCTTGTCGTGTAGGAGCGCCTTGACCAGTCGCTTGGGGTTGTAGAAGGTCGCACGGGTCTCGTCGTTCAGGGGGACCAGGATGCCCTTGTCGTCGTAGAGCTTGCCGCCGTACTTCCCCAGAAGCTCGGGTAGCATGGCCTCGCTCAGCTTGTGCAGGGCCCAGTCCGTGAGGTCGGCATCAGCGATGAGCGCCTGGACGCTGTGCATGGTGGCGAGCACGACGACGCCGTTGTCGACGACCTTGCCGTGCTCTGTGCGTTTGCGGGTAGCCTTGGAGACGGTAGCCTCGGGCCACAGACCGGTCTTGACGTAGTGGTGGGGGACGATCTTGCCGTCTCGTGCCCGTCGCTGGTCGATGACCGCAATGGGACGGACAGTTTCTGGCTTCGCAGGCGGAAGGATGGACTTCTCGGGCGGTCTGCCCGATGGTATAATGATGGACAAGTTTGCTCCGTGACGCAGCGGGCTCCTGTCGTGGATGGCGTGGAGCCCGCTGCTGTGCTTCCGGGGGATGATTGCGGGCGTCGAAGCTCCGCAGAGGTGGGATGATGGCGACAGATGCCGCCTGACCGAAATGATGGGTACAGGGGATGGTTGGGCATCGAGGTGACGCAGGTCGTGCGCCCTGGTGGCCCCCTCGCTGTCGCCGAACCACTCATGGTCGACGACCTGCCAGGGCTGGAACTGATCAGATCGAGCCTGGTCCGTGGACCAGGCTGTGGAGCGAGAGGGCGCAGGGTGACAGTGCGCTCACCGGGATCTGGAGCTCGGTTCCGCCGTGGTGGTGGGCCGCTGGTCATGACCGATCCCCATCACCAGAACCGACTCCGCCCTGGAGGGCGTGGTGGAGGTCGGCCACCAGGACGAGGCGGCGGCCACCGATCCTGACCGAGGCGAGGTAGCCCCGGCGCACCCAGCCCCGGACGGTGGTCTCACCGACACCGAGAAGCCGCGCGACAGTGGGCACGTCGGCGGTCACCTGCCCCTCGGGCAACAGGACGCTGGACTCGCTCATGACGCTCATGACGCCAAGGTAGGGGTAGTCAGCGGCACCGGCATCCAACGCATCAGATCCTCATTCCGGGGAAACTGGCGGTGCTGCAAGGACCAGCCCCGTGCGTTGAATGGCACCGCGCAGACCGCCCTCCAGCACCCACTCCGCGATCTGTTCCAAGGAGTGGGCCTCCGTTGGGCGCTGCGCAGGGTCGGGCTGCTGGAGGGCTGCGAGCAGGGCACCAGCGGGTCGCCACTTGTCCTCCAGGAGCAACGGCGTAGGCTTCTTCCTCACGTCTCCCAAGACGCGACCCCACCTCTTGTCAGCCCCTGCTGGGGCGCTGGCGTCGTGGCCCGAGGCGTAGGCCGCCAACCGCAGCAGGTGTTCCGTGAGCCGTGGCCGACGCCCCGAGGCCGACCAGAGGTGGTGGAGGGTGTAGGTGAACGCCCTGTCCCCGTACTTGACCTTGGCCCCGCTGTTGACGGAATCTGCGAGCCCCATACCTTGGAGACATTGCTGCTCCCCCAGCAGGTCCACGATGCTCTCCCATAGCTGGTCTGCATCCCGGTAGAGTTCAACTACGGCGCGCAGGTGGGGTAGAGGCAAGAGGTCCAGCCGTGGCCTTTCGGCCAGCACTCGCTTGACCGCAGAAGCCCAAACGACCACCTCGTGCAAGTTGACCACGGTGGGCTTGGTAATCTTCACGGAGGCCAGGGCGACCTCGATGAAGGGGTCTTTCTCGGCGTGGACGCCTACGCAAGCCAGGTACTCCTTGGCGGCCTCGACCCGACGTGCCTCATGGGTGCTGGGCATCGTCAACCCCCCGCGCCGGTGGCGGCCCTCGCCGGCTCCCGAGCCCGTGCAGGATAATGGGGATCTGGGAACACCAGGGGAACACAGCAGGGCCCACTACGGTCCTCTGTGGTCCTTTACAGTCAAGCATCCTCGTTGTATTGCTGACTTGATAGGTACATTTACGCTGAAAAGCCACTTGGCCCCGAGGGTGGGGTAGAGTCCCTCCGCCCCCACCACCTTTTCCTGTGAAGTCCACCTGGACGACGTTGTCGGTGGAGCGCCTGCGCGCCCGCTTCTGCGCGACCTTCGACGCACTGGGCCGCGATGAGGTGCTCGCCCTGGTGACCGCCGAGGTGGAAGGTCAGGTCTCCAACGGCCGCCTGCAACAGCTCACCGACACCCACCCCCGTGAGCTGACCCTGCTGCTGCGCGGGCTGGTCGAGCGAGCCTACCTCCTGCCCGACGGCCGCACCATGGCGCGCACCTACCGCGTCGCGGGTGGCCCACGACCGCGAGGAGCCCATCAGTTCACGCTGTTCGACCTCCCCGAGCCCGGGTGTGAGGAGACCACGAACCCCGCCGCGGTGGTGCAGCCCGCAGACGGCGATCTGGGCTCACCTTCGCCGTCGGCGAGCAATTCTGACACCAGCTCGGGCAACTTAGACACCAGCTCGGGCGACTTGGACACCAGCTCGGAGCCCTGGCGCAGCGCCCAGCGCACCCGCGCGCTGATCCTGGAGCTGTGCCGGGGTCGCTTCCTCACCGCGGTGGAGATCGCCGCCGCGCTGGACCGCCGCCACCAGAGCCTGCGGCGGCGCCACCTCAACCCCCTCGTCCAGCAGGGTCGCCTGGAGCTGCGGTATCCTGACCGCCCGAACCACAAGGATCAGGCCTACCGGACGCGCGAGGGCAAGCCGTGACCACGCACCACGGGACCGAAGGCGACTTCGAGAGCGCCACCCTCGGGCGCTTCCAGCTCCTCGGCTGTGTTCTCTTGCCGCACCCTGACCCCGTGTAGTTGACCCGAAACCCCGGGCACATACGTCTGGCTCGAGGCGAGGGGGTGTCGGCGGCGGCGGTGAGCAAAGCGCTGCAGAAGCTGCGGTCCGGCGAGGCGGAGGGCGGCATGGCTGGCTTGGTGCCGTAGGGTCTCGGAGCCGTGCCATGCATCGCGCCAGCGCCTGGCTATGCCAGCGCCGTCAGCGCGAGGGGCGCTCGGTTAGCCGCCAATGATGGCGCCAGCGAGCCTCGGTCTCCGATGCTCCGTGGTGGCCCGGAAGCCTGCCCGCGGAGGCCTGCGGGAACGCAAGCGGAGGGCTTTCCCGGCCTGCCCGGATGGGGTGGCCCGGAACCGGCCAGAAAGCACCACCTTGCGCCCCACGCGCCGCGGAACCGGGGCAGAAGACCTCGGGCGCCGATCAGCGCAGCAGCTCGCGCAGATCCTCACGCATCCGGTCGATGACCACCAGCCAGCCCTCGATGTCCTCCTCGTGCTCGAGCTCCTCGTCGAGGATCTGCACGGCGATCTGGTGGGTGCCAGGGCGCTCGACGCTCAGCTCCGCCTCGCCCGCCCCCTGAGCACCACCTGCACGTCCCGGATGTCCAGGCCCTCGAGATCCTCGATCCCAACCACCGCGAGCCGCTCGGCGGGGATGTCGATGATCTCGCCGGTCTCGTCATCCACGAAGTGGTGGTGGCGCTCGGTCCGGCGCTCGAAGACCACGCTCCCGGCGCCCAGCTCGCGCGGCTGGAGCAGACCCTTCTCCACCAAGGTGTGCAGCGTGTTGTAGACCGTGGCCCGCGACAGGTGCACGCCACCGCGCGTCAGGGCTGCGTGGACCTGGTCGGCGGTGGGGTGCCCCTGGTTTCCCAGCACCTGCCGCGCCACCGCCAGGCGCTGGCTGGTGGGACGGAGGCCGTGGGAACGCAGCAGCGCGCAGAGCTCGTCCATGGCGGGATCCTATCGCCTCGATCAACCCGATGCGGATGGAAATCTGCCGTGACCCCGGGCACCACGGCCACCGCGAGAGCTCGCCCGTGGTGGGTCCCGTAAGGAAGGTCACCATCAAGGGGCCCGCCCTCTCCGTAGTTTAGACATTGTCCAATATTTTTGATATCGTATCTTTCACCCCGACCGAGGAGCCCTGCACCATGAGCGATCCCGAGAAGTCCAGCCGCTGCCCCGTCACCCACGCCCCTCCCACCACCGCCACGGGGGCAGGCGCCTCCAACCGCGACTGGTGGCCGAACCAGTTGAACCTCGGCATCCTGCACCAGAACCCCCCCGCGGGCGATCCCTCGGGGCCGGGCTTCGACTACGCCGCGGCCTTCGCGACGCTGGACTACGAGGCCCTCAAGCAGGACCTCCGGGCGCTGATGACCGAGTCCCAGGACTGGTGGCCGGCTGACTGGGGGCACTATGGCGGGCTCTTCATCCGCATGGCCTGGCACAGCGCCGGGACCTACCGGGTGCATGACGGCCGCGGTGGCGCCAGCAGCGGCACCCAGCGCTTCGCTCCCCTGAACAGTTGGCCCGACAACGTCAACCTCGACAAGGCCCGCCGGCTGCTCTGGCCCGTCAAGAGGAAGTACGGCGAGAAGATCTCCTGGGCCGACCTCATGATCCTGACCGGCAACGTGGCGCTCGAGTCCATGGGCTTTTCGACCTTCGGCTTCGCCGGCGGGCGCGCCGACATCTGGGAGCCCGAGCAGGACATCTACTGGGGCACGGAGAAGCGCTGGTTGGGCGACGACCGCCATGGAACCGGGCGCCAGCTCGAGGATCCGCTCGCCGCGGTCCAGATGGGGCTCATCTACGTGAACCCCGAGGGCCCTGACGGCAAGCCGGATCCCTGGGGCTCTGGCCACGATGTCCGCGCGACCTTCGCCCGCATGGCCATGAACGACGAGGAGACGGTGGCGCTGGTCGCCGGCGGGCACACCTTCGGCAAGGCCCACGGCGCCGGTGATCCCAAGCTCGTCGGCCCCGAGCCCGAGGCCGCGCCTCTCGAGCAGCAGGGTCTGGGCTGGAAGAACGCCCTGGGCTCGGGCCGCGGTGCCGACACCACCAGCAGCGGCATCGAGGGCGCCTGGAAGCCCAGGCCGACCACCTGGGACAACGGCTACCTGGACATGCTCTTCGGCTACGAGTGGGAGCTGGTCAAGAGCCCCTCCGGGGCCTGGCAGTGGCTGGCCAAGGACGTCGCCCCCGAGCATATGATCCCCGACGCCCACGACCCCAGCCGGCCCCCGGCGCGCCCCATGATGACCACCGCGGACCTCTCGCTGCGCTTCGATCCCGTCTATGAGCCCATCGCGCGGCGCTTCCAGCAGGACCCGGCGGCCTTCGCCGACGCCTTCGCCCGGGCCTGGTTCAAGCTCACCCACCGCGACATGGGCCCCCGCAGCCGCTACCTCGGCCCCGAGGTGCCGGCCGATGAGCTCATCTGGCAGGATCCGGTCCCGGCCGTGGACCACCCGTTGATCGACGAGGCGGACGCCGCCGCCCTCGGCGCTCGGATCCTCGCCTCCGGGTTGAGCATCTCCGAGCTGGTGTCCACCGCCTGGGCCTCGGCCTCCACCTTCCGCGGATCGGACAAGCGCGGCGGTGCCAACGGCGCCCGCGTCCGCCTCGCCCCGCAGAAGGATTGGGAAGCCAACGAGCCTGCGCAGCTCGCCCGCGTGCTCGGCGTGCTCCTCGGCATCAAGGCCGCCTTCGACGCCGCGCAGCCCGACGGCAAGCGGGTCTCCCTGGCGGATCTCATCGTGCTCGGCGGCTGCGCTGCCGTGGAACGGGCCGCGAAGCTCGCCGGCTTCGACGTCGCGGTGCCCTTCACCCCCGGGCGCACCGACGCCTCCCTGGAGCAGACCGACGTCGCCTCCTTCGCGGTGCTGGAGCCCCTGGCCGACGGCTTCCGCAACTACCGCAAGGAGGGGCTGGTGGGCCCCACCGAGGCGCTGTTGGTGGACAAGGCCCAGCTCCTGACCCTGACCGCCCCCGAGCTGACCGCGCTGGTCGGTGGCCTGCGCGTGCTCGGCGCCAACGTCGGAGGATCGCAGCTCGGCGTCTTCACGGACCGCCCCGGCACCTTGAGCAACGACTTCTTCGTCAACCTGCTGGACATGGGCACGGCCTGGTCCCCGGTCGGCGAAGATGCGCAGGTGTTCGAAGGCCGTGATCGGGCCACGGGCGCGCCCAAGTGGACCGCCACCCGGGTCGATCTGGTCTTCGGCTCCAACGCCCAGCTCCGGGCCCTGGCCGAGGTCTACGCCTGCGACGGCGCCCAGGAGAAGTTCGTGCGCGACTTCGTGGCCGCCTGGGACAAGGTGATGATGCTCGACCGCTTCGAGCTGCGCTGAACCCAGGCCCGGCGCGGCGCGGATCATCACTCCCTGGAGCGCACATGGACGTCTACGAATCCGACCTCACTCCACAGACCCGCGCGGCGGTCGAGTTCGCGGTGGACATGCTGGACGCAAGGGACCCCTACGGTCGCCGCCACGCCGATGGGGTCACCGCGATCTCCATCCTCCTGGGCGAGTTCCTGGGGCTGGACGTCGAATGACCTGACCCGCGATACCTGGTCTATGGTCAGTGCTGCTTTCCCCGTGGCCATTTTCCAGATGAATCCGGGCCGGTAGCTGGCCAGGGATGCGGGCAGTACCTCCGTGGGCGAACCCGCGGGCCTCGGTGACCAGCCTTCTGGGCCGCCACAGCCCAACCGACACGCCCACCTGAACCTGCCACCAAGCCTATACCGCGGTCTGCAGGGACCGATCCCCGGACACCCTCGGGACACACCCAGATCCCGAGTCCTCCCCGAAACCCCCTCACCATCCCCACCCCTCCCACCTCCACGATCCCGTCTCCAACGCGCAGATCCCCTACTCCTCCCCCTCTTCACCCCCCCGGGCGAGCCTCCCTCCTTCCGCACCATCAAGAAGCCGCCTGGGAGACGGGGAGGCTTCCCTGCTTCGGGGGCCCCGTGGATCGCGTGGCGGCGGGCGGGTAGGATGGCGTCTCTGTCTGCTCTGGAGGAACCCATGCGCCTCGTCATCCTGCCCCTCGTCCTCGCCGCCGCCTGCAACCCCGTCGGGGTGCTCGCCTGGCCCCCATCCGACACCGCCCAGCCCGAGGGCGACACGGACACCGACACGGATGCCGACACCGACACCGACACCGACACGGATGCCGACACGGATGCCGACACCGACGTGGTCCCCGAACCCGACTACACCGTGTGGGACGGCATGCGGAACTTCTTCTACGAGTCCGACTGGGGTAGCTGCGACGATGACGTCTACGAGACCGGCTCCGCCATCCAGGCGGGCGATCCCGACTACGACGAGCTGCAAGGCATGTGCCCCTCCTGCGACTGGTTCTACCTGGTCAACGTCTCCCCCGACCAGGTCTGCGACTGGATCGACATCGCCACCGAGACCTACCGCGGCCTGGAGCTCGGCAGCACCACCGCCACGGTCTACCGCCTGGACTACGAGCGCCCGGAAGAGCTCGCCGAGGGCAGCTTCGATGGCTGGACCATCGAGTACAGCTACGAGTCCAGCTACAGCATCCAGGTCACGGGCCAGGTGGTCTTCCCGCCCACCGAGTGAGCCCACCCTGACACAGGTGTCGCGATCCCGCGCCCCGCCACGTCCGCCGACAGCGCGGATGCGGCGATCAGTTTGAAAAGGAAGCGCAAGAAACAGGGGGATCGTCGGCGTGTGCGCTCGGCGAACGAACTGGCACGGAAGCTGCTACCATGAGGACCGCATCCATCCGGCCCATCCGCGGAGGTCTGCCATGCATCGCCTGCTCCTCGTCCCTGTCCTCCTGGCCCTCGTGGGCTGCCGCGCCCAGACATCCTTCCACACCATGGGGGCCGACGACACCGCCGCGGAGGGCGCCTCCGACTGGGACGCCGACGCCGACTCCGACGCCGACAGCGACTCGGACACGGACTACGGCAGCGAGACGGAGGACGACTTCCTGATGCTCGCGCCGGCGACCACGGACGCCTACGTGTTCATCGCCAACCCGGAGCGGGACAC
>JBDRKM010000356.1:0-9428 GCA_043814015.1 Pseudomonadota bacterium | reverse complement strand
GGGGGGAAGACAGATTCTTCCCCCCCTGATCGGGCGCGACACGCGCCCTCCCCCCCATCTTCGCCGCCTGATGGGCGGCGCGGGGCGCTTGGTCGCGCCCCGAAAAAATGACCGTGCCTTCAAGGCCGAATTCTCGCCCATGGGCCGAAACCTGGGTCATGGCCTCCCCGCCAAACACCCAGAGGGGTGTTTGGCGGCGGGCCATGGGATTGTGTTCCTGGTTGAAAGGAGCTTTCAGAGAGATACTATCGCGTGGTATCCGGCTTGGCAAGGGCGCCGTAAGTGCATAATGCGTCTGCTTTGTGCGTCTAAGCTTCTTCTTCTGCGGAGTGGGGGCGGAACGCCTGGCGCTGGCGATGCCGTAGCCAGCTCGAGCGGAGTGGGGCTCGCGTACGGCCCAGACCGCCCACCGGGCATCGTTAAGTAGTGTGCGGCGAACCCTCGATCCTCCCAGCTTCCCTGGTGCATGAGCCTCCTGCTGGGTCCCTTCCAACCGGAGGCGGACTTCCTCACGCCAGAGCACCGCTGGCGCCGCCAGCCAGCTCTTGCGCATCTTCCTGGGCTTCTTGGGGCCGGGCAGCCACGGCCCCTGGAGCATGTCGCTCTGCCAGATTTCGTTCGGGAAGTCGGCCTGGTAGCGGTCGAGCACGTCACGGGGCTTGGGGTTCGCCTTGCGCGCCGTGAGCTGCTGGGTCTGCAGCGCGCGGTGCACCGTGCTGCGCCGAGCCCTGCCCTGCTCCACGAGTTCCAGATCCTCGGCGATCCGGATGAGCCGGTCGAGCGAGCGAGCCGGGACCTCGCGCTTGAGCGCGCAGAAGACCGCCACCTCCTCCTCGGTGAGCGCCTGGATGCCCCGGCGGGCGTAGGGCGCGTCGGTCAGGGCATCGAGTCCACCCTGGCCGTAGCGGCGCGCCCAGACGCGCAGGGTCTCGGCCGAGGCGGAGAACGGCTCGCCGTCGGGACCAGGCCAGGAGCGGGCGGCGAGCAGGGCCAACAGGAGCCCGCGCTGGCCGCGGGGCGGTGAGGTCGCGATGGTTGCCGCGATGGCCTGGTAGCGGGCGATGGCCCAGGCGTCGGACACAGGCACCTCCGGGGTGAGGCGGCCAGTCTGCACACGGCCGAGGGCGTCCTCGACGACACCGTTGGTGGGATCGGCCAGCGCCCGGGAGCCCGCCCGAGAACGGACGGATCCCACCCAGCCCTCCCGGTCGAGGGTTCAGGCCGCGGTGATGGTCAGTTGCCCGTCCAGCCTCCGGTGAGCCTCAGTCAGCAGGACGGTCGCGGTGGTCGAGAGCGCTCGGGCACCGACGAAGAGGAAGGGGTAGGCCCAGAGCTTCACCGCCACGATCAGCAGTGACCCCCGCGCGCCCAGCACCTCGTCGGGGCCATGGTCCTGGACGGTCCGGGTGGTCCCCCGGTGCCGCCAACGCCGCCGGTAGATGATCTGCCTCCAGAGGCCCTTCAAGCCGAGGAAGGGCAACGCCACCGGCCGCCAGTCGTGCCGGTGGCAGCCGGGTCCAGGGCGAGGCCCCTCCAGAGCCAAGTGCCTCCGCGCCGCGCGTACCGGCCCAGGAAGCCGTCGCCCAGCGAGGCCAACAACGAGGTCGTGGACGGCTTCTGGCGCAAGCCCGCCTGCTACCCCGTCTGGTCCTCTTCGGCGCGTAGAGGGGCGCCATCCCAGGGCCGGCTACCGGTAGCCGGCCCTGGGATGAGGGCGACCTTCCCCGGACGATGCCCTCCTGATCTGGGAATCTTCGGTGGTACGGGACAGGATCATGACGTCTCCAGATTCCAGGGCCTGGCAGAACCTCGGAGGTGGGATCAGCACCGTAGCGCCGGTTGCACCGGGCCACCAAAGCCAGGCTCGCCATCGCGATGTCGGCTGAGTGGCAGCCCTCGACGCACTGGCCGAGACGCTGCTTTCAGAAAGCCCAACCAGCTCCGAGGAACAAGGAGAGCCCCTTGTAGAGATCTTCGTCCGGGATCTTCAACAGCGTCCCTCCGAAGGCAGCATCCACGAACAGCGGTGGGTCGAAGGTGTACTTGGCCCCGACCGCCGCGCCGAACGCGACACCCGTGGCGGCGTCCCAGCCGACATCGGCGTAGACGACCCCGAGGCTGAGCTGGACGAAGGGACCTTTGTCGAAGTCGACAGCGTAGGCCCGGCCCGAGAGGTCGGCGCCCAGGGTGGTGTAGCTCCGTTGGTGATGGATCTGTAGCGACCCTCCCAAGCCGAAGTTTTCCTGCACGCGGACCTCGCCGCCGATCCCGCCGAGGCTCAGCTCGTCCTCCGAGAACGCGAGATCGACCTGGAGCAGGCGGAGGTCCACCACGTGCTCTTTCGATTTCCGGTGAGAGGGCTTCCCGTGGGAAGAAGGGTGGGAGCTGGAGACCACCCTGGCCGGCGGAGGCGCCACACGGCCGGCCGCCGTCACAGGCGTTGCGGCGGGATTCGGCGGCGCTGGCGCTCCACCACCCACCGTCGTCACGGCTGAAGCGGCCATGGGCTCCGTGGCCCGAAGGCCGCGTTCACAGGCCCCGTACTGTGCGACGTTCCAGGCGCCCCGCTCCACGAACGAGATGCGGACGGCACAGTCCACGCCGGTGGTCTGCATCAGGCGCTGCATCTCCTCGTCGGGGTAGCCGATGATGGCGACCGGCACGAGGATGAGCTGGTAGGCAGGGACCGCCCCTGGCAGGTCGTCCCCGAGCCTCTGGGCCTCCCGGCCCGCCAGCCCGACCAGCAGCGTTCCTCCTCCTCTGGCTGCCGCTCCGTCGACGTAGGCGACCACCTGATCGGTGCTCAGAGATGTCTCGTCCGCCCACACCGCGCCAGCTGCGGAGAGCCCGGCCGCCAGGACCACCAGCCGCGAAAACCCGAAGAGAGCCTGGGTACGCATGAGAACCTCCACGGACACCTACCGGGGTCGAGGGGCGAGGTCGAGCATGACGCGGTCATTCCTGCGCGTCGTCTCTGGGGCACCCCCGCGTGGTTGCACCCTTCCCCCTGCGATGACATCCTGCCGCCAGGAGGAAGCCATGGGCTCCAGATATCTTCAATGGCCGGTGGGGGCTGCGCTCGGTGCCGGGCTCCTGCTGCTGGGTTGTGTCCACGGAAAGGACGATTCCGAGGCCCCGGCCACCGATACCGACGCAGACACGGACGCAGATGCCGACACGGACACCGACGCGGACGCCGACTCCGATGCTGACACGGATGGCTACCTGCACCCCGAGTACGCCAGGATCTGGGGGCTCGCGGGCATCGCGGACAGCACGCTGGGTACCTGGGGCAACGCGGGGGACGCCGAGGACTACGCCCCCATGTTCTTCGTGGACCTCTACGCGCGCGACTACTTCGCCACACAGGACTCCACCCATAGATGCCAGATCCAGTACGAGTTCAGCGGGGAGGCGCGGCACGAACCGGATGTCTACTACGCCTTCAGCACCACCCATGCCGCGGTCGGCGAGGCCGGCTCCTGTGCACTCGATCCCGCTCGCTGGGGCGACGATCCGGCCGAGGATCTCGGCGTCTCAGAGGGCGCGATCACCTGGGAGTACCCCGACGCGGCCCTCGTCTCTTTCCTCGATGCGACCTACCCACCCTTCTCGGTGCATGCCGCCACCGGGCGTTTCGGCCTCGGCGTGCAGGCCAGCTTCGGAGACTTCGACACCCTGCTGCAAGAGGGCCTGGGGCCCAACGGGACCTACGGCTACGCCTACCTGGCCGACGAGGACAACCACAGCGCATTCTCCGACCTGCTCACGCGCGAGGAGGTCGCGGAGAACGGTGGGGGCGTGTTCTACCTCAAGAGTCCCTTCTTCCGGCTCCCCGACGCGGGCGTTTCGGCTCCCTTCGAGCCAGACTCCCGGATGCTGGTGGCGTCCTTCGGCCTGCGCTCCGGTGAGATCAGCGCGTGGAGCTACGGGATCGGCGGCCGTCGCGATCCCCTGCTGGCCGTCGCCCTGATGGAAGAGGCGGCCTTCAACGCGACCGGCCATCAGGACATGGCCTGCATCTGGACCTGGTCGCTGCAGGGCGCCGCAGCCGGCGAAGCGGCCTTCAACGCCGAGGTCACCGCGACCTGGCGCGACACCTGGGGTCTGTGCGATGGAGTGGACACGACCGATCTCGGCGGTGATCCCTCCACGGGGCGGGTCACGGGCGGACACATGGCGTTCGAGCCCATGAACGCGGAGACCACCGCATGGCTCGTCGAAAGTGACCCGAGCTGGTACGAAGCCCACGAACCCTCCCTCTTCGCGGTGAGCTTCGACACGGGCCCCCTGGACGACGCCTTCACCTACCCCGAGGGACTCCAACGCTTCGTGGCCTACGGCTACGAGGCGACCGGTGACCTGGTCACGGAGTGGTCGGTCCCCATCATGGCAGAAGACGCCATCGCGGGCGTTGACGGGGTGTATCACCTCGCGCCGCTTGATGTCCTGCCCTCTGAGTAGTGGCATGGGAGTGGGCATGCGGGGCTGGTGTCGAGGGTGTCCCGTACCACCGAAGATGCCCGATCCCGTCCGACTGAGTATTACAGGTAGAAGTCGAAGGATGGGCCTCTGGATCGTGTTCCGACCCCGGGGTCCGGGCGGTCCCCGTCGCTGCCACCCAAGCCCGGGGCGGGAGGTCTCCCAGAGGCAGTCATCCCCATGTCGCAGTGCGTGCGGGCCCAGGAAGCCGTCGCCCAGCGAGGCCAACAACGAGGTCGTGGGCGGCTTCCGGTGCAAGCCGCCCTGCTACCCGGTCCGGGCCTCGCCGTCGCGGACGGAAGCGTCATCCCAGGGCCGGCAACCGGTAGTCGACCCTGGGATGAGGGAGACCTTCCTCGGACGACGGGCCCCTGAACTGGGCATCTTCGGTGGTACCGGACAGTCGAACAGCCCGTCCGCGTCGTTGTCGGCGTCGTCGCTGCACTCGCCGACGTCGTCGCCTTCCAGTTCGGGTCCGCAGCCGGGAAGTGCGCACAGGCCAAGCAGCACCAGTGTGAGGGGAAAGAGTCCTGGGTGGGTCATGGTCGCCCCTTCTGTCGTGGCGTTCGAACGAGAGAGTACCTGCGGTTGTCAACCCCCGACACGGCGCGCCTGCGCCGGAGTCGATCTGGCCCGGCATCCCAGCCGTTTCCCCAGATCGGCCTGAGGGGGCTGATAGGCTCGGAGGAGGCTCGCGTCCCCCCGCGAACGCAGGTGGCCCCGACCGAGCCGCGCGCTGCCATGGGGGGGGGGGGACGCAGTCGCGACGATCCCAGCCGGGGCCACCGCCAGCGTACCACGGCGCGGGTGCCGATGGCGCGGAGATCGCTGCTCCTTCGTCGCGCCGCCCATCTGCTGTGCGATCGGCCAGTTGTCGCAGCCGAGGCCGCCTTCGTCGCCCGCGCCGGCCAGCACTCGCCCGAAGTTCGAGATGCCCTCGGGTACCCTCTGGAACCAGGAGCGGCGCGGTCTCCCGCGCTACTCCTCGTCCCGCACCCACTCCAGCATGGCCTCGTCGTCCATGTAGAAGTCCGGGGTCATGTCGCAGAACAGCGCGTCCTCGTCCAGGGTGCAGTCCATGGTGGACTCCCAGGCGCAGCCGTCCCAGTCGCAGACCAGGTCGAAGGTGACCTCGTCCGCGTCCTGCTCCCAGTCGGCCGTGAACCAGCTCACGCCGATCATGAGCTGCTCGTCCTTCTTGACCAGCACATAGAGGGTGATGTCCGCCGAGCCGTCGTCCACGACCTCCATGTTGTTGGTGTAGATGTTCCCATCGTCGGCGTAGAAGTCCATGGTGCCCGCCCAGGTGCCCACCGGCGTGGGGCCGCAGGCGGAGAGGGACAGGAACAGGGATGCGGCGAGAATGAGACGGTGCATGGGTCCTCCCCCGGGTGGGGCGTGAAGTGCGAGGAGACGGTACACCAACGGTGGGTGGCGTGCAATCGAGGGGCGCGCGATCACGGCTCGGGAGCAACGAGCTCGCGTTCTCAGTACGACGGCGTCCAGGCGCCCCCGGGCCCGCCGAAGGCGCCCATGTCGTTGCGGGATCCATCGGGGTCGTTGTAGGTCGATGCGGGATCGCCAGCGTCGATGCAGGGCGACTGCGGCGTCTGCAGGGTGAAGTCGCCGCCCACCGGGTCCACCATGCGCGGGTCCACCTCGAGGTTGTGGCTGCCGGAGACGCTGGTGCCACCTGTGTTGTCGTACCAGACGTTGTACCTGACCCCGCTGTCGTAGCTCATGTCCCGGGTCGAGAGGAAGGAGCCGGGAGAGGCGTTGGCCTGGATGATGTTGTCGCCGAAGTAGGAGACACCATCGTAGATTACCGCCGTACCCGAGGTGGGCATCGAGGTGGTGTTGATGTTGCCGTAGAAGACATTGTTGGAGACCGTGCCTCCGGTCGCGAAGACGAAGACGTGCTCGCCCTCGAACTCGTTGGCGTAGGCCAGGTTGTTCTCGAACCGGTAGGTGGAACCCATCTCGGAGCCGAGGTCGATCAGGGAGCCCGTACCCGCGTTATCGCGGAACACGCAGTGGCGGATGTCCGCGTCCACGAACACTCTCAGCGCGGCGGTGGAGCTGCTGTTGTCCGCGAAGAGCAGATCCTCGTACCGGCCCGTCCCGCGGACGTGGTACACAAGCACGGGAGCGGCGCCCTGGGTCACGAGGGCATCGTGCAGGTAGACGCTGGCATCGTAGGCGTACAGGGCCGCGCCGTGGCTGGAGCCGAGGCCCATCAGCGTCAGCCCGTACAATTCGACGTCACCGCCGTCCACCGCCACGGCAGGGGTGTCTCCGCGGCCGACGATGGTGGTCGCCTCAGCGCCGTCCGGGCCCCAGAGGGTCAGCTCCCGGTCCCCGAGGTCCACTGAGTCCCAGGTGCCGGCGCAAACCGCGATGCTGTCCCCCTCCGCGGCTGCGTCCACGGCCGCCTGCAGGGTGGTCCACGGCGCGATCCCGTCGTCGCAGACGTCGTAGTCTACGTCGGCATCGGTGTCCGCGTCGGCGTCGGTATCGCTGTCGGAGTCCGCGTCGGCATCCGCATCGGAGTCGGCATCCGTGTCGCTGTCAGCATCGGTGTCGGTGTCGGTGTCGGTGTCGGTGTCCTCGTCTGGCAAGCAGTACTCGCCATCCCAGTGGGTGCCTGGACCGCAGTCGTGGCCGGTGTCGTCATTATCGTTGGAGAAGGGGGAGCAGGCGGCGAGGAGCAGGAGCGGGAGGATCATGGTGACTCCAAGGGAACAGCGTGCGAGGGCCATAGAACGGGCTGCTTCGATCAGCGTGCCGGGGTCCAGATGCCGTAGGGCCCGCCGAAGGCGCCCATGTCGTTGCGGGAACCATCGGGGTCGTTGTAGCCGGAGAGGGGGTTGCCGGCGTCGATGCAGGGGGAGAAGCCTGTGTCCAGGGAGTAGTCTCCGCCGCTTGCGTCCGTGAAGCGAGGATCGATGACGATGTTGGTAGCTCCCAGCGAGCCACCTCCCGGATCGTAGTACTGTTGACCGCTGTTGCCATAGATGTCGCTGTAGCCGACTGTCGCGCCGCTCTGGGCCCAGATCCCGATTCCGTCGTTATTCGCCACGATGTTGTTCTCGAACGTGATCCCGCTGTACCGCAGCCGCAGCACATCAGGGTTGGAAGCTATGTTCTCGTTGTCAGCGATGGTGTTGTTGTAGATCCACGCCGTGGATGTGGAGGCATCGATGCAGAGCAGCTCGCTGTGGTTCGCGAGGTTGTGGTGGAGCAAGTTGTTGTGGAACTCCAGGTCGACCTCGTAGACGTAGACCAGCCCGCCGCCCCAGCCTAGCGTCGGGGCATAGCTGTTTCGGTGGAAGGTACAGTGCTGCAGGGAGAGGGAACCACCGTCCTTCGCCCACAAGATGACCTGCACCTCGTTGTCCTGGAAGACCACGCCATCCCAGGCAGCGTAGGAGTCGGTCAGCAAGACCGCGGGCGCGTAGTCGGTCGCGACCGAGTCGCTCACGACGCTGTCCTCGACCGTGAGGTTCGAGCCGTCGGCCACCAGCGCGGCTGGCTCAGTGGTGGAAGGCGCGGTCCCGGTCAGGGTCAGCCCCGAGAGCGCGACCGTGGCGTCATCCAGGCTCACCGCGGTCCCGGAGCCACCGTCGATCACGGTCACGGCAGCGCCATCGACGCCCACCAGCGAGAGTTCCTGCCTGGCGATCTCGACGCCGCCCCAGATACCTGCACAGATGCGGATGACATCACCGTCTACCGCAGCATCCACGGCGTCCTGGATCTCGGAGTACGGCGCGATCCCGTCGTCGCAGACGTCGTAGTCTACGTCGGCATCGGTATCCGCGTCGCCGTCGGCATCCGCATCGCTGTCCCCGTCAGCATCGGAGTCTGCGTCGGTGTCGGTGTCGGCGTCAGTATCGGCATCCGTGTCCGTGTCCTCATCCACGACACATGCATCACCATCCCAGTGGGTGCCGGCACCGCAGGGGTGCCCGGTGTCGTCCTTGCCGTTCGAGAAGGGGTCGCAGGCGGCGAGAAAGAAGAGGAAAGGCAGGATCATGGCATCTCCCAGGGCTCAGAGCGCGAGCCCGACGGTGAGCAGGACTTCGGGGACGACGGTCATCGTGCCTTCGGCCGGGAAGAGGTCGAGGGTGGGTTCCAGGGCGACGAAGGTGTTCTCATTGCGCCACTGCACGTGCAGGCTCGGGGCCAGCATGGGCGCGGCCTGCCAGGTGCCCTCGGGCCGGCACCAGGCGAGGCCCGCGGCGAGTGCGGGGCCGACCTGGAGACGCCGGCCGGCCCACCAGCCGAGGCTGGCGAGCGTGCGGCCGGTGGGGAAGCGGCCGAGGTCCTCGACCTCTCCGAGGCCCAAGCCCGCGCGCAGGCCCAGCGCCGGGCGCAGGCCGGCGCCGTCCCGGGGCAGCCACCAGCCCTGCAGGCCCAGGCCCCAGGCCGGGTACCAGGCGTTGTGGGCGGAGAGGGCCGCGGCGGGGCCGATCTGTGCGAGGGCGCTGCGCTCGGCCACGAGCCGGCCCACGTCCAGGCGCTCGCCGGCCTCCAGGTGGACCCTCGCGCGCACCGGGGCCTCGCCCGGGGGCTCGATCTCCAAGGCTCGCCAGCCCGGCAGCACGGGGCCCGCGCCGCGCTCGTGCCCGTCGATGCGCAGCACGGCGCCCGCGGGCAACGCCTCCAGGCCGGCGACGAGGGCTTGCTCCGCGGCGCGCCGACGGCCGGGGTCGCCCGCCAGGAAGATGGACTCGCGGCCGACCGTGGTGGCCTGGACCCACGGGACCTGTACGCCGCCGGTGTACTCCAGCGTGTGATCGCGGGCCCAGTCGTGGGCCTCCAGGACGTCCACCAGCCCGTCGCCGTCGGCATCGCCGGCCCCGCCGAGGGCCTCGACGAAGAAGTGGGTGTAGACCCCGTTGGCCAGGTGCTCGTCCTCGATGGCGGGCTGGTTGTGGTGGGCG
>JBDRKM010000355.1:0-21368 GCA_043814015.1 Pseudomonadota bacterium | reverse complement strand
CCCAGGTTGTGGAAGTCGTTGGCGAAGGCGCAGAGGGTGTGGAGCACCTGGAGCGGGTTCCAGCCGGCCTTGAACTCCAGGCGTTCCCACTCGACCTTGCGGCCGTGGAGCAGGGCGTGGATGTCGAGGGGGAGGGCCGGGTTCATGGCCCTCTGCTATCCCCAACGCTCGGCTGTCGGGAGGAGGCGGACAGAACCTGGCCCCTTCGAACAGGTGGCGCCGCGGGGCACGGCTTCAGGCTGCCACCACGTTCTCGTTTCTCGGGAGCGCACACGGGGCTGAGCAGAAGGGGCAGGAAACGTGAACCGGGAATCCGCCTGTCATGCCTCTTCTGGAGAGGGGTTGGCTACCAGGAATCGTACGGCCCGCCGTTGGGGTCATGCAAGCACTACTGCGTGGAGGCCGAGGCGGGGGTCGTGCGGAGGCCGAGGGAGCGAGCAGGAGTTCAGGCGCGTGCAGTAGCCCAGTAGCGGAGATTCTGCTGGAGTTTCGCGAGATGGAAGGGCGCAAGGCGAAGCAGCAGTCGTAGTGTCTGATCGACCATTGCGGCGAGCAGCCTGACATCGTGACCGGCCGTCAGCTTCGCCAGAAGAAGGTCGATCAGAACATTCTGGGTTAGCGCGGCAGCGGGCTCCAAGACGGTCGCTTTGAGCACATGGCTGGTGACCACGGCGGCGCTCTCAATTGTACAGGCCGGGCCCTGCAGGCACTTGAAGACCTCCTCAACCTCCATGGTTGGCTGCCAGGCGTGGCGCGCCAGGATGGCGACTACCACGTCAGCATTCATGCTGACGAACCTGTAGCGCATGACCGCCAGGCGCTCGACGACCGCAGAGTAGTCGGCCAGCGAGAGCAGCCCCTTCCGGTGTGCGGCCAACGCCAGGCCCTGAACCGAGACGACGCCCACCCCCCACTCATTTCGCGCAAGTGCCGCCAGGGCCGCATCGTCACACACAAGCCTAAACCGGCCAGCCGCTGCCTCCGCAAGCGCAGCCGCTGTGGCGCTGCCCAGCACTTGTTCGACCACGTCGCGCTTCCCGGGCTCACGGTCGAGGGCGGCGTACGCACTGCAAGGGGTCGCGACGGCCCTCGCGACTTCCTCAACCTGCAGCAGGAATCCCCGCTCGTCACCAAGTTCGCTGACTCGAAGGCGCCCGTCGTCACCAACCCCGACATGTAGGCCCTCGCCTGTACCGTAGGGGCCGGCACGCATCGCGGCTTCACCCAGGTCGTCCAGCATGGCTTGCACCACGCGGACCTCCCCCAGCAAGGCGCACACCTTCTCTCGAAGGTCCCGTCCGAGAGCGAAGAGCGTCATCAGCGCTGTGTAGTCGAGGTACACCGGCGATTGCGCCGCAAGGACGACGGTCGCAGTCCGCTCTTCGCGGTCTGCGCCGTCCGAGAATCTGAGATTCGCCTTGTCGTCATGGCAGAGCGCCGACCACACTACTGGCACTGGCTTGTTGAGCACTCCTGCGAGGGCGGCCACGGGCATGCGACCAGCACAGTGCAGATCCACAACCTCTCGGAACCTGCCAGCGTTGCCGAGGGCGGCCAGCAGAACCCGAGTGATGTCCATCGGATCATCGTTCTTGACCTCAAACTTCCACAGGCCATCCGCCTCCGGGAATCGGTCGTTGAAGCCTACGATTGTCTCCTGAAACGCTCGCACGTAGTTCGCTCTGATCTGCTCAACTATGTACGTAGTGTTACCCAACGGCGTCGATGGACCTGCAATCTCGTCGCCCACCCGCTTGCCGAGTAGACGGGCGGCAAGTGGGTCCGTTGGTGGCACCCAGTTGGATGGGTCGGGTACGAGGTCGCCTTCGCGAAGCACCGATACAACACGAGTTGCTCCATTCGCACGGTGGAGGAGCTTGACGGTAGTTCCGGCTTCCACCACATCTCTTTCGAGATCGTCCCGCTCTCCCTGCTCCCGGCGCAGAAACAGGCCAACGTAGCCAAGCTGCACCTGGGGTTGATCGCGCCCACGTTCCCAGGCGCGATACCCGATCTCCAGAGCTCGGGGGTCGCCAATGGCACCGAGCAAGTGTGCGAACATCATCAGTTCGTGAGCAGTCGCCGCGCTCTCGATGCCAAGAGGATCAATGGCAAGGGCCTCGATGGCACCCGAGCTGTCTCCGCGTCTCAAGAGAAGGATACCGAGGCTATTGATGTCCTTCAAACGCGGGGGGTGCTCCCTGAGGAGGCGGCGCTGAAGGTGGATCGCGTGGTCAAGGTCGCCTGCGTTCGACGCAATCGCGGCCCCTACTTCGATTACGGGAGCAGGTACGCTGTCCCGCAACAACAGCTTCTCTGCCGCCTCGCGCGCGCGGACAAAGTCTCCGAGATTGTAGAGCGACACAACGAGGGCCTGAGCCGCGCCATCGTCGAGATCTACGGGGTCGAGGGGCTCCAGTATGGCTACGCAGCCCTCAGCATCGCTCCAGCCAGCAAGCCGATAGGCGAACGCTTCCCGAGCGTGCTGCTGGTCTGGGCCGTCGCTTAGGGCAATGGCCCGAAGGAAGGCCTCCCTGGCTTGCTCGCGCTCATCCGAGGCAGAGAAATGCCGCCCCAGGTGGAACCATGCCTCCCAGCTCTCGGAGTACTTCTCGGAGAGCTGCTCCGCGAGTTCGTGAGCAAGTGTCGACCAACCGCGCTTCCTCGCTGCGTCAAGTACTACTGCGGCCCCGCGGACCTGGTCCTCTCGGGTCGACAGCACGGGCCAGAACTCCCCCAACGCGTTCATCGCTTCCGCGTGGGCCCCGGCACCGAGATGGGCAGCCCCCAGTTGGAGCCGAAGTTGCGGGAACGCGTCGAGAAGACCCGAATCCGCGATCAGGCGCGCCGCCTCGGCATGAGACCCCCCCTGCATCAGGAGGGCGGCATGATTGGCCACGACATTGATGTTGGGCTTGGTCCCCACCTGAGAGGCCCGCGCGTACTCGACGAGTGCGGCAGCCGAGTCCCCGAGCAGCGCATGCACAAGCCCGCAGTACGCGTACAGGTCCGCCCGAACGTCCCGTTGGTCGGCCGGGCACGATTCCAATGCTCGCTGAAAGTGAGCTGATGCTTGCCGCAGCTGGGATGGGTCCAGATCGCGGCGGATTCGGGCGAAGCCTTGCTCGACCCCTTCGAGCCCCAACATCCTCGTGCCTGCGAGCAGGTTCGCCTCCACCGCCGTCGCCGGGTCATCGAGCGCAACCGTAAAGCCGCGGAAGTCGTACCACTCGGCACCGCTGGAGGTTCGTGCCAGTGCAACCTGAACTTGGGGATCGAGGATTGCCCAGGCTTCTCGATCAACCACCTCTCGAATCTCAGCGCTGCGCCCGAGTCGGGCAAGTGCCTCAATGCGGAGAGCGCAGGCCTTCCCTCGCACGCAAGTGTCTGCAATCGGCTGCGTGAGGACCTCCAGGGTGAGCTCCGCGTCGCCATCGGCAAGGTAAGCTGCGGCCAGGTTCACACGTGGGAAATCTTCGGTATCGTCAAGCTCGATGGCTCTCGTGAACTCGGAGCGTGCCTCAGCGAGCTGACCGAGGGCCAAGAGACAGACTCCGGTGTTGTTGGCGATCCGAAACCGAGACCGAGTGGCGCCCGGCACGGTCTCGGCCTTGTGCTGCAGCTCGCGCAAGCCCTCCAAAGCTTCGGCAAAGAGCCTTCGGTCGGAAAGGCGTCGATATGCATCAATCTCGATGGCAAAGGGATCGTCGGCTCGACGAATCGAGCCTACGGCAGCAGTCCCTCCACCTTCAACCGGGGGGGGGCCTCGACGGCCACCAGCCTCATGGCCACGCCCTGGTGACGAGAAACCACCTCAGCGAGGTCCGTCACCTGAACGATGTCGGCTCGGACCCATGTCTCCACCATGGCGATCGCCTTGGCCTGGTCAGGCTCACGGGCGATCTGCGCAGCCTTGCGACGAGCGACTTCGGCGCTCCTGCTTGCGCGGTGCAGCGCACTGATCATCGCCGGTGAAGCGCGGTGTACGACTGTCCCCTTGCTACGGTTGCAGCTCTGGTGGGCGGGTACCCAGTTCGGGAAGTCGTTGACTTGATACTCCTCGGGCAATCCGTACTCCGTGAGTACACTGGCCAGCTCCTCTGGCTTGTCTACAAGGTGTTCGGGAATCACGTGGTCGACGGTCACATGCTTGAACTCGACCGGCTCTTCACACCAGAAACACCTGGAATCGTGCGCCAGCCAGATTCCGCATCTCTCGGCAGCGGTGAACCTGTACTTGGCCATCACGCCATCCTCGCCCAGTCCCGGCAGACCCGCTCGGCCTGCTGAATGACCACCACCACAGCCTTCGCCTGCTTGTCCGGCGGATACCCGTGCTTCCGCAGCAGGCGCTTCACCTTTCGGCGCATGTCCGCCCGCACCGCCTCCTTCTGGGTCCAGTCGATGGTCACCGAGCCCCGGATGGCCTCGACGAGATCGTGGGCGATGGTGGCGAGCACGGCGTCGCCCATGACCTCCCGGACGCCCGCGTGGTCGACCAGAGCGTCGTAGAAGGCCAGTTCGTCCTCGGTGAGCCCCAGCGCAACGCCGCGCCTGGGGGCGTCGCGGAGCTGCTTCGCCATCTCGATGAGTTCGAGGATGACCTGGGCTGCCGACAGGGTGCGGTTCTGGTAGCGGATGAGGGTCCGCTCCAGCATCTCCGAGAACTTGCGGGCCACCACCACGTTCCGGCCGCTCTGCACGCGGATCTCGTCGGCGAGCAGCTTCTTGAGGAGTTCGAGCTGGAGGTTCTTGTGCTCGGACTTCTTGACGGTCTCCAGGAACTCGTCGGAGAGCACGGAGAGGTCGGGCTTCTGGATGCCGGCCGCGCCGAACACGTCGATGACACCCTCGGAGGTGACGGCCCCGCTCACGATCTGCCGGATGGCGGCGTTCAGCTCGGCGTCGGACTTGCCGGAGCCGCCCACGGTGTACTTCTGGATGTTGCCCTGCACGGCCTGGAAGAAGCCCACCTCGTCGCGCAGGTGCCTGGCACCTTCGAGGTGCAGCGCGATGCCGGCGGCCTTGTTCAGCGCCGTCATGGCCTCGATGTAGCGCTTCTTGGCCCGGTCGGGGTCGCCGGGGTCGAGCCCGCAGACGTGGTTGACGCCGCCGGCCAGGGCGGCGAGGCGTTCGGTGGCTTTCGGGCTGAAGTAGCCCGTGTAGTCGAAGCCGTGGAACAGGTCGCGGACGACCTCGAACTTCTCGCGCAGGACCAGGAGCGCGGTCTCGACGGGCACGCCCGGCTTGTCGCCCTGCTCGCCGCCGTAGCTGGCGATGGCCTTGCGGAGCTGCTCGGCCAGGCCGAGGTAGTCCACGACGAGGCCGCTGGGCTTGTCCTTGAAGCGCCGGTTGACCCGCGCGATGGCCTGGAGCAGCCCGTGCCCCTGCATGGGCTTGTCCACGTAGAGGGTGTGGGCGCAGGGCACGTCGAAGCCGGTCAGCCACATGTCGCGCACGATGACGACGCGGAGCGGGTCGGCCGGGTCCTTGAAGCGCTTCTCGATGGCCTTCTGGCGGTCCTTGCCTCGGACGTGGGGGTGGAACTCCACGGGGTCGGCCCCGGAGCCGGTCATCACCACCTTGATGGATCCGCCCTCGTCGTCGGGGCTGTGCCAGTCGGGCCGCAGGCGCGTGATCTCGTTGTAGAGGTCCACGCAGATGCGGCGGGACATGCAGACGATCATGGCCTTGCCGTCGAGGATCTCCAGCCGCCGCCCCCAGTGGTCCAGGATGTCCTCGGCGACGAGGTGCAGGCGCCGGGGCGTGCCCACCAGGGCCTCCAGTCGCGCCCAGGTGGTCTTGAGCTTCTGGCGGGTGGGCTCCTCCTCGGCCTCGGTGACCTCATCGAACGCCTCGTCCACCTTGGGCTTCTCGTCGTCAGGCAGGTTGATGCGCGCCAGGCGGGCCTCGTAGAAGATGGGCACCGTGGCGCCGTCCTCGACGGACTGCCGGATGGTGTAGGTGTCGATGTAGTCGCCGAAGACTGCCGGGGTGGAGCGGTCGTCGAACTCGATGGGCGTGCCGGTGAAGCCGATGAAGCTGGCGTTGGGCAGGGCGTTGCGGAGGTTCTGGGCGAGCCCGGCGGTGACCTGGCCGGTGGTGGCGTCGATGCGGGTCTCGAAGCCGTACTGGGTGCGGTGGGCTTCATCCACGATGACCACGATGTTCCGCCGACGAGAGAGGGCGGGGAAAGCGTCGCGGAGTGTGCGCTCCTGCTCGGTGAGCGAGAACTTCTGGATGGTGGTGAACACCACCCCGCCCGACACCACGTCGAGCAGCGCGCGGAGGTGCTCGCGGCTCTCGGCCTGCTTCGGGTTGGGCACCAGGTCCTTGGCGGCGCAGAACTGGGCGAAGAGCTGGCCGTCCAGGTCGTTGCGGTCGGTCACCACCACCAGCGTCGGGTTCTGCATCTCGGGGTGCAGGATGACCTTGCCGGCGAAGTAGACCATCGAGATGGACTTGCCCGAGCCCTGGGTGTGCCAGACCACGCCGATGCGCTGGTCGCCGCTCTCGGAGGAGGCGCGCACCGTGGCGTCCACGGCCTTGTTGACGGCGTGGAACTGGTGGTAGCCGGCGGTCTTCTTTACGAAGCCGTCGTCCGTCTCCCAGAGGACGAAGTGGTAGAGGTAGTCGAGGAAGCGGCGGCGCTCGAACAGGCCGTGCAGGAGCACCTGGAGCCGGGGCAGGGCCGCGGGGGCGAGCCCTACTCCATCGATGGTGCGCCAGGGGCCGAAGCGCTCGAAGCCGGCCGTGAGGCTGCCCACGCGGGCCTCGGTGCCGTCGGAGACCACCAGCACCTCGTTGGTGGAGAACAGGGCCGGGATCTGGTCCTTGTAGAGCTGGAGCTGGTTGTGGGCGCCCTCGATGGTGGCGTTGGGGTCCTCGGGGTTCTTGAACTCGACGACGGCGAGCGGCAGGCCGTTGACGTAGAGCACGAGGTCGGGCCGGCGCTTGTTGTTGCCCTCCACCACCGTGAGCTGGCTGACCACGAGCCAGTCGTTGCGGTCCGGGTCCTCGTGGTCGAAGAGCCAGGCCAGGTCGCCGCGCTCGCGGCCGTCCTTGCGGACCTTCACCGCCACACCCTCGCGGACCATCTTGTGGAAGGCGTGGTTGCGCTCCTCCAGGGAGGGGGAGTCCAGGCGCAGTACGGCGCGGGCCACCTCGTCGAGCGTGGCGGGTGGGAGGTGGTCGTTGATGCGGGCGAGCGCCCGACGCAGGCGGCCTTCGAGGATCACGGTGCGGTAGCTGTCGCGCTCGGGAGCGTCGCCGTCGGGGGCGAGCACCGGGCCGGGGATGTGGTGCCAGCCCAGATCGCCGAGCCAGGCGATGGCGGCTTCTTCGACGACGGATTCGAAGCTGCTCATGGCTCGTCCTTCCGCTCCAGGGCGCAGCGGGTCTGCTCCACCACCTGGTCGAAGTCGGAGACGGGCTCGGTGGCCTCGATGACCCTGCGGGCGGCCTGGAACTGCTCGTACTCTTCAGCGGCGCGGGCAGCGGCGAGGGCCTGGGAGACCGTGCCCGGCCCCGCCAGCACGTCGCGGTCGTTCAGGCGCAGGAAGGCGTCGAGGCGCTCCACCCACCGCTCCATGGTCATGGCCCGACGGCGGCGGGCCTGGTCCTCGGCGAAGTCGAGGTACATGGTGACGACGCGGTTGAGGTCGGAAAGCTCTTCCTCGGTGAGGTAGTTCTTGGCGACCAGCACGTCGCTCTTGCGGATGGCCCCCGCGGGACCGTGGCTCCATGTCGTCAGCCCCATGTTCGGCTGCCGGTGGTCGGCCCGCTCCACGACGATCTCGGCGGCCGTGCGGCCGTGGACGGCGAAGTGCAGCTTGTTCTGGACCGTGGCGTAGAAGGCGCGGGTGATCTCGGCGTTCGGGTCGTAGTCCACGCTGCACTGGGCGTAGATGTCCGTGATCTTCTGGTAGAAGCGGCGCTCGGAGGCCCGGATGGCGCGGATGCGCTCCAGCAGCTCGTCGAAGTAGTCGAGCTGCCCGGGGTCCTTGAGGCGCTCGTCGTCCATGGCGAAGCCCTTGACGGCGAACTCCTCCAGGACGCGGGTGGCCCACTGGCGGAAGCGGGTGCCCTGGGGCGAGCGGACGCGGAAGCCGACAGCCAGGATCGCCGGCAGCGAGTAGTGGGCGACCTCACGAGAAACCTCCCTGGAACCCTCGGTCTGAACTATCCGGAAATTCCGGATGGTTGCCTCGGACGCCAGTTCGCCTTCCTCGTAGATGTTGCGGAGGTGCTCGTTGATGGTGCGGACGTCCTTGCCGAAGAGGGACGCCATCAGCGCCTGGGAGAGCCAGACGGTGCCGTCCACGAGGCGGACCTGGAGACGGGTGGTGCCGTTGGGGTCGGTGTAGAGGATGAGTTCGCCGGAGCCAGGGGTCATGCGCCGTCTCCGTCATGGTCGAACGCTACTGGGGCCGAGTCATCGAGCCTGTGGGCTGTCAGTCCGTCGGAGCCACGGTTCCAAGACGCAGCTTTGATCTCATCGTTTGCGGCGCCCAAGAAGGTGGCCACGGCATCCTCCACCGCCACGAAGTAGATGCAACTTGATCTGGCGCGATCCGAAGCCACGAAGAAGCCGTCAAGACCGCCTTCGTCCGCGGTGGATACCATGAACACGAAGCTGTGCACCACTTGATCACAGAGGAACTTCAAGCTCCTGTCGATGAGAACGGGCTTGCCGAGGTCGACGAAGTGCTCGACCCGATGCCAGTCCAGTACGTCTGGGACTTTACCGATCCGGCGATGGAGTCGAAGTCGAACTGACTGCCCCGTATACTGGTCAGACAGCTTCTTCGCCTCCATCAGCTTGCGAATGATGTAGTAGCCGATCATCAGGTTTCGCTCGACCAGCGCGAGCGATCTGTCGGGCCACCGCACCTGCGTCCTACGCCGGCTCAGATCGACGCCGATGCGTTTCAACTCCGCCTTCCATGGTGAGGAGTCCCAGATCACTCAGCCCCCCCTACTTCGAAGCTGTAGCGGTCACCCACCCACGCGAGCCAGTCCGCTGCCCACACGGGGGCGTGCTCGGCCTCGGCGATCCAGCGGAACCACGCCTGGTGGCTCCACACGACGAAGCCTGCCCGCCCAGCGAACATAGGCCCCCAGCCCGTCCGCAGGTCGGCGAGGCCGGAGACAGACGCGAGCAGTCCGGCGTTGCGGGCGTCGCAGGCGACGGAGGAGACGATCGCGGCGAGGTCGGTGGTGTGGGCCAGCGCCTCGGCGAGCGCCTGCTGACGGAAGAGCTGGTAGCCCCCATTCGCTGCGGGGCAGCGGCGGGTGCGCCCGGCGGGGTCGGAGTTGGAGAGGGGGCCGGTGAGGTGGTCCCAGTAGCGCCGGCCGCGCGTGGCGGCGTGGGCGCAGTGGGTAGCCGGGTCGGCGAGGACGTGGGCGAGGTCCCAGCAGGTCTCGCGGCGCTCGGTGGTCGGCAGCGCCTTGCAGCCCGAGCAGTCGTAGAAGGAGTGCTCCACGAACTTGACCTCGGTCAGCACCAGGGCGCGGCCGCCGTCGTCGAGGGTGACCTCGAAGGCCACGTCGGGGGAGGTCTGGTTTGCACCTCGCGTGCCGTCCTGCTCGCCGAGCAGGGTGCCGGGGTCGTGGGGGGCCGGGAGCGCGTACTCCAGCTCCACGGCGCGGACCTTGGCCACGGGCAGGCCGGTCTGGGACCGCAGGAAGGCGGCCAGGACGGCGCGGGCCTCGGTGGATGCGCCGAAGGGGAAGTAGAGGTTGGCGCAGAGCGTCCACGAGGACAGCAGGTTGTCGCGCCCCTTGTGGGGCTGCACCGCGTTCTCGCGGAGCCAGGGTTCGAGGGGGCGCACGCCGCCACCGCGCAGACCGGGCCAGAGGTTCTCGGCGGATGCCGAGCGCGGGAGGATGTGGTCGTAGGGACGACCCATCCACCAACCAGGCTCGCGCACGTGGGGCAGGTGGCGGGCCTTCCAGGCCATCTGGTCGGCGTGCATGGCGTCGCGGAAGGCGGTCATGGGGCGCTGCCATCCCAGGTTGTGGCGTCGAGGCCTCGCACCCTCGGCCTGAACACGCGGTCATAGACTTCGAGGCGGTCCACTGCCCAGGCGAGCACCTTGGGCCAGTGGGCGCGGTCGGCGGAGGGCGCCTGGAATTCGGAGAGCACCTTCTTCTCCTTGTTGTCCGGCTTGTCCTCCCAGGTGGGGTCCTCGCCCAACTCTGACGAAACGGCCTCGGCGTCTTGCTTGAGCAGGTAGAGGTGCGCGCGGGCGTCGGGGCCGCCCAGGTTCAGGAACACCCAGGCGCGTCCATTCTTCAGGTCAAGGCGCAAGCACAGCCCGAAGTTCGTCCGCCCCACGCCCCACGTCAGCCAGTTGTCGGAGGCTCCCAGCTTCGGTGGCTTGATGCTGACTTTCTTCTCTACCAGGAACTGACCGAACGCAGCCCAGAACTCCGCGTAGGTGGCTCCTGCAGAACCCGGTGGGGGTTGAGTCCTGGAGGAATCGTGCGCCACCCGTGCCCACTCGTTGGGCTTCACGGCGACATTGAACTTGGGGGCGAGCGCCGAGTCACCGATCTTCCAGAGTTCGATCTCCAGGCCGAAGGCGTAGAACGACTCGTCGGTGATCTCGTTGAGCCAGTCGAGCGCGGCCCGGTGCTCCTCGGTGAAGGACTGCGCGATCCACACCAGGGTGACGGCCTTCAGCCCCGCCGCGTAGGTGATGAGCTGGCCGAGATGGCTGTGGTCGGTCCGCTCCAACTGGTTCTCGACGAGGACCAGGGAGTTGTCAGCCGTGTTGCGGCAGAGGATGTCCGCGCGGAACGGTCCCACCGCCTGCTCCTGGCTCTGGACCTCCAGGCCGTCGAAGCCGAGGGTCTCGGCCAGCAGTGCGATGTTCTCCTCTTGGGCGAGCCAGGGCGTGAAGTTGGTGGCCTCGTTCTTCCAGGCAGTGCGGAGGTCCACGCGCGTGAGGCGGCCAAGGGCGGTGGGGGTCATCCGACGTACTCCTTTCGTGCTTCTCGGAGCATGTTGACCAGGAGGTCACGGTGTTTCTTCTCGTCGCCGGGCTTGAGCGTGACCTGCAGCCGTCCGTCCTGCAGCGTCCCGTCGAGTCCTGCCTCCTCGATCCTCTCCAGCCAGGACTCGACATCGGGGAACTGCACTCGCATGTGCACGAACTGCTTGCGGGGACGCAGGAAGACGAAAGTCGATCCCTTGTGGCCGTCCATCACGCCGATGTAGTAGCGGTTGTAGTTCGGCGAGAAGGCCCGTTCTTGACCCTCGTTCAGCAGACTGAACAGGTCGTCGATGAGCTTGACCACCTTGGCCGACGCCCTGTTCTCCCAGTATTTCCGGTCAGCGGGGGCGCTCTTCGCCTCCGCCTCGTCGTCGCGGCGCAGCAGGCGCTGGTCGAGGACCTTCACGAAGTCCAGGATGATGAAGTCGTCTACCTGGAGCGCGTTAAGCTGGATGCAGACCAGCGGAACGGAGCCAGCGAACAGGCTCAGCACGTTGAGGAAGCGCCCGGTGATGTCCTCGGCGACCAGGACGGCGACATGGTCATAGGCCGGATAACGGCGGCGCTCGATGTCCCAGTACTCGATGCAGCGGATGATGTGGGACTCGTCGGTGGGGCCAAGCATGATCTCGACCTCGAAGCGTCGGCTCTGCTCCGGGTCGGACAGAAGCAGATCGAGGCGTCCTGCTCTTTCTTGCACGCGCTCACGTTCGAGCAAGAAGAGGTCGCCGAGACCAAGCAGGGAGGGGTCGTCCGCCAGGCGGTCCTGGAGCCAGGCCTCGTTGAAGTCGGAGTGGTTCTTCAGGCTCAGTGGCTGAGGTTTCTTGAACGTAAGGCTCATGAGAGGGTTCCTTTGGCGGAGGGCACTGCGTCCACGATCCTCTCGGCCTCGGGCACGCGCAGCTCGCCCGAGATGAGCTTGGGGAGGAGGGCGTCGCGGAGGGTGGTGAGGGTCGTCGACTCACGGGTGTTCGCCGTGATGCGCTGGAACAGCGGATCGGTGGTCACCCCGAAGCGACCGAGAACCTCCGCGGGTGGCACAGCGAGGCGAAAGCCCAGGAGCGCCGCCGCCGAGACCCGCTGACGACCAGAAGAGCCGGTCATGTTGGCGATGGCGTGCGCGCGGAAAGGTTCGTGCCGGACCAAGCAGTATGGCCAGACGCGCGGCACTCCGCGTCGGGGGCGAAGGACGATGAACTCAGTGGAACCGAACGCGATTTCGCCTTCTGCGAGGAAGTCCACGAGAGCGCTCTTGCCGTTTTCCAAACAGGGCGTGATCCGGGCGAGCAGCGTGTCGCCCTGCTGGAACCGGGTTCCCCCGGCGTAGGCGCGGCGGGTCCACTCCGATACCGCCGGCCCCGAGGTGGGGATGGCCTTCATGTCGGCGTAGACGGCCTCGGTCCCCTTGCGGAGCGGGATGGTGGGGTCGAACTCGATGATGGCGTCAGGGCCGCCCAGCGCCCACCCCCTCGGCACCGGCCCGATCTCGCTGTCCACGAGGTCGTCGTGGCCGTCGAAGTCGATGAACCACGACTTGAAGATGGCCTGGGCCATCTCCTCCAGCGTCCGGTTCATCTTGCGGTTCAGCTCGATCTTGTCGTCGAGCGCGCCGAGGATCGTTGCGATGCGGCGCTGCTCGTCGATGGGGGGCCACGGGATTGGAAGCCGCTTCACGTCCCGAAGATTCAGTGTGGCCTGTACCGTCGTTGTGGCCCACTGACGGCAGTATCGCTGCACCACGGGCGAGCGCATCGCCAGCGTAGTGAAGCGTGCCACCTCCTCATCTACCGGGATCACTCCCACCGCCCTCGCCACGTTGAATCCCGCGACCTCCGGTGGTGCGAGCACAACCGAACCCAATGTTCCGACCAATGAAAGCAGGATCTCGCCTCCGCGAAGCCTTGATCGCTGGTAGGCCGCCTCTACGTCTGGGTGAACCTTCTTCACCGACGACGCATCGACCGTACCAGATCCAAGGTCCTGAACTCGGAGAACGGGCACTCCGTCCGCCACTTCCTGACCCGGCTGCACGATGCCGTAGCAGATGCCCCGCTCGCGAAGCGCAATCTCACCTAGAGGCCGCCAGGCCCAGTCAGCGGGCAACTTGGGAAGACCGGGAAGGAGGTCGGTATCAACAGCCATAGTCCAGCCCCCCCATCGCCCGCCCGATTAGCTCATCCAACCTCCTCCCCTCGGCCTGCTGCACCAGCAACTCCCCCACCAACCGCTCCATCTTCTCCTCGAACGGCTCCCCGTCGTCTTCCACCTCCTCGGCCCCCACGTACCGCCCCGGCGTGAGCACGAAGTCATGGCCGGCGATTTCCTCCCGCCTCGCCGCGTTACAGAACCCCGCCACGTCCTCGTAGCCCCCACTGACGTTCCGCCAGGCGTGGTAGGTCCCGGCGATCCTCTCGATGTCCTCGGGATCAAGCACCCGATGCACCCGCGTCTCCATCCTCCCCAGCTTGCGGGCGTCGATGAACAGCACCTCGCCCCGGCGGTCGCGGTGCTTCCCGTTCCCCTTGTCCCGCGCCAGGAACCACAGGCAGACCGGGATCTGCGTGGCGTAGAACAACTGCCCCGGCATGGCCACCATGCAGTCCACCAGGTCGGCCTCGACGAGCTTGCGGCGGATCTCTCCCTCGCCCGACTGCTGCGACGACATGGACCCGTTGGCCAGCACCACGCCCGCCGTGCCGGTGGGTGAGAGGTGGTGGACGATGTGCTGCACCCACGCGAAGTTCGCGTTGCCGGCCGGCGGGGTGCCGTAGCGCCAGCGCACGTCCTCGACCAGCCGCTCGCCGCCCCAGTTCGAGATGTTGAAGGGCGGGTTCGCTAGCACGAAGTCGGCGCGCAGGTCGGGGTGCAGGTCGCGGTGGAAGGTGTCGGCGTGCTGGGTGCCCAGCTTGGCCTCGATGCCCCGGATGGCCATGTTCATGCGGGCCATGCGCCAGGTGGTGGCGTTGCTCTCCTGGCCGAAGACGGTCACCGCATCCCGCCTCCCCCCGTGGGCGTCGATGAACTTCACCGACTGCACGAACATGCCGCCCGAGCCGCAGCAGGGGTCGTAGACCCGGCCCTGGTAGGGCTCCAGCAGCTCGACCAGCACCCGGACCACGCTGGTGGGCGTGTAGAACTCTCCGCCCCCGCGGCCCTCGGCCGAGGCGAAGCGGGCCAGGAAGTACTCGTAGACCCGCCCCAGGGTGTCCTTCTCCCGGTGCGCCCGGGTGCCGAGCCCGATGCCCGAGATCAGGTCGATCAGCTCGCCCAGCTTGTGCTTGTCCAAGGCGGGCAGGGCGTAGACCTTGGGCAAAGCACCCTTGAGCACCGGGTTGTCGACCTCGATGGCGTCCATGGCGTCGTCCAGCGCCTTGCCGATGGTGGGCAGCTTGGCCTGGCCCCGCAGCAGGGACCAGCGTGCAACCTCGGGCACCCAGAACACGTTCTCGGCGGTGTACTCGTCGCGGTCGTCCAGCGCGTCGGGGTCTCCTTCGACGACGAGCGCCTGGCGCCGCTCCTCGAAGGCGTCCGAGATGTACTTGAGGAAGATGAGCCCCAGGACGACGTGCTTGTACTCGGCCGGGTCCATGTTGTTGCGGAGCACGTCGGCCGCCGCCCACAGCTTGTCTTCGAAGCCGAGGGAGGCGGTCTTGTCGTCGTGGCCGTTGCTGTTCTTCGCCATCAGCGCTGCTCCCCCTCGTGGGCCGCACCCCCGCCCGTGGCCGTGGACCGCCGGGTGCGGGCGTCGATGGGCGTGGTGGTCCTCTTGCGGCCGACGCGCAGCGGCGCGGCGAGCTCGGGGAGGGTCAGCACATCGAGGTCAGGCATGGGCGGTGCTCGTGCGGGCTGGTGCTTCCAAAGTCCACCACCACTTACCACGGCGGGGCGGCTCAGAGTCGCATCCCGCACCTCCTGCCCTTCACGGCCCCCGCCCCCTGGCGATCCACCAACCCATGACAACCCCTTCCAACCCCATGGAAACACGCGATCCGGCAAGCTGACAGGTGTTGAGGAGTCACGCCATGTCAGCTCTGCCCGCCGCCCAGGAAGCCCTCGATCTCGTCGTCGCCGATCTCGGCCAGCCGCCCGTGGAGGTGCTGCCGTCCACCGCGGGTGAGCGGGACATCCGAGCCGCCGCCGCAGCGCTGGCCGAGCACCCCCGCGGCGGCCTGCTGGCCTTCCTGGTGGGCGACCCGGCGCTGGCGGCGCTGCTCCAGGCCCGCCTCGGGGTGGAGGAGGGTAGCCGCTTCGCCGAGGTGCAGTCCGTCCCCGTGGCCGAGGGGCACCTGCTGCTCGCCCTGGTGCCAGCGCGGCCACGGCCCGCGGCCCGCCCCCAGATCGCGACTCCGGTGCGGCCGCCCCGCTCCCAGGACCCGAGGCTGCCCGAGCAACGCCCGGTGGAGGGCGCCACGATGTACGAGCTGGACGAGGACGCCCTCGGGGATCTCGGCCAGCCCCGCGCCATGCTGCAGGGCTGGCCCAGCGGGTACGGGGTCCTCGGGCGCTGGGCGCTGGCGGCCGGTGCCGCGGTGGAGGTCGGCCGCGCCCTGGTGCCCACGGTCGCGGGGCTGCTCGCGCTGGGGCAACGCCCGGAGCTGTTCCTGCCGGGCGCCCGCCTGGTCGCTCGGGTGGACGGTGCCGAGGTGGTCTTCACGGGCGACGCCCGGCGGCAGGTGAAGCTCGCGCTGCGCTGGGATCCCCTCATGCGCGGGCTCCCGCCCGAGGTGCTGGCGCCGCTGCTGGTCAACGCCATCGCGCACCGCGACTGGTCCGTGGCCGCCGAGGCGCGGCCCATCGAGGTGGTCCGCGAGGGTCCTCACTTGGAGGTGCGAAGCCCGGGCACCCTCGTCCACGGCGCCACGACCAATCCCAACCTGCTGGCACTCCTGTGCCGCCAGGGCCTCGCCCGGGGCCAGGGGACGGGCCTGCGCCGGGTCGCGGAGGCCTTGAACCGCCTCGGCGCCCGGCCCATGAGCCTGGTGGCACGGGGAGGTGAGGTCACGGCGGTGGTGGATCTGCCCTGGCGCGCTCTGCCGCGGAGCCCCGCGCCCCCGCGTCGCCCGGAGCCGAGGCTGCTGCAGCCCGTGGAAACCCCGCCGGTGCCCGTGGCGCCACCCCCGGCGCCTGAAGCCCCGCCCGATCCGGTGCCGACGCCCGCGACGCCGACGCTCCCACCTACACCCGCGCCCGCACCACCGCCCACGCCGGTCTACCGCAGCGCCGAGGACCGCCAGGAGGAGCTGCTGGCCCACGTTCGGCAGCACGGCCGCCAGACCACCCGCGAGCTGTTCACGGCGCTGGGCTGGACCCGGGCCACCACCCGCGCTGTGCTCGCCGGGCTGGTGGAGTCCGGAAAGATCAGGGCCACCGCCGGGAACCCGAACGCACCCTACCAGGCCTACGAGGTCTGCCCCGGGTAGCCCGCCCCCTCCCACGCGGGTGGTCGCGGGTGGTCGCGGGTGGTCGTACCGCCAGCCCCAGAAACCACTGTGCGCTGCGCGCAGCGCACAGAGCCCCGGCGGGACCAGCGGCGGGACCTCCTGCCACCTCCTGCGACCACCCGCAGTCTGCCGCTCCCGGAGGCGCTCACCGCGCTCCCACCACCCCGTAGGAGTTCTGCTTGCGCCTGGCATCCCGGCGGACCTCGATGCGCCAGGAGCCATAGTGGCGATCGCGCCGGGCCGCCAGCGCCCGGGAGAAGCGCGCGCTCGTGCGGCTGGGCTGCGCTTTGCTTCTTCAGCCAACTCCTTTTCGCGGAAAGAGTGGCTTTGTATGGCCACATCCTCATGGTCGTCCCGACTGGCGGAGCTTCGGGTCAGGGGCAACACTGCGGGCGAGGCAGAGTCGGCTGGTCGAACCCTGCAGGGCGCGACGTCACGCGCTCCAGGCCTGGCTCCTGGTGTATGCTGTGCGAGCGACGACGGTGAAGGAGACGCCCATGCCTGCTCTCGAACGTGGGTTCTCGGCCGTCCTGCTGGTCTTCTCCTTTGCGGTGGCTTGTAAAAACGATGCCGAGGAGCCCCCTGCCGGCCGCCCACCCGCTCCCTCCAGCACCGACGATGACGGTGATGGGTACTCAGAGGACGAGTGGGACTGCGACGACGACGATCCGTGGCTGACCCCAGAGGACCGGGATGGCGATGGCTTCTCCACCTGTGATGGAGACTGCGATGACAACGACGCCTTTCTGAACTCAGCGGACGAGGACCGGGACGGCTTCTCGACCTGTGATGGGGACTGCGACGATGGGAGCCGGTGGCGAAATCCAGTGGACGCCGACCGGGATGGCTTCTCGACCTGTGATGGAGACTGCGACGACGGCGAACCGCTGCTGAATCCCCGGGATGTCGATCGTGACGGCTACTCGACCTGCGAAGGAGACTGCGACGATGGCGATCCGCTGCTGAATCCCCGGGACGCCGACCATGACGGCTTCTCGACCTGTGATGGGGACTGCGACGATGGCGATCCGCTGCTGAACCTGCAGGATGCCGACCATGACGGCTTCTCGACCTGCGATGGAGATTGCAACGACAGCGACGCAGCCCAGAGTCCGGGCGCCTGGGAGATCTGGTATGACGGGGTGGACCAGGACTGCGACGGCGCCTCTGACTACGACCAGGACGGAGACGGCTACGAGAGCGACGATTGCGGGGGGGACGACTGCGACGACGCGGACGCGGAGGTGAACCCTGAGGCCGCAGAGTCCTGCAACGGTAAAGATGACGACTGTGACGGCCGGGCGGACGAAGACGACGCGATTGACCTCGTGACCTGGTACCTGGACGAGGACGGCGATGGCTATGGCATCGCAGTCACCATCGAGGCATGCGATCGGCCGGCTGGCTACGCCGCCGCACCCGGCGATTGCGACGAGGCCAGCCGAGAGGTCCATCCTTGGGCAGTGGAACTCGATGATGGTGTGGACAACGACTGCGACGGCTGCGTGGACGCGGACTGCACCGCCTGCACCAGCACTGTGCCCACCGACCACGCCACGATCCAGGATGCCCTCGACGTCGCGACGGACGGTGACGTGATCTGCGTCGCTCCGGGCACCTACCGGGAGTGCATCGACTTCGGGGGCGTCGAGGTGCGCCTGTTCGGGATCGGTGGTCCCGCCGACACCATCATCGAGTGCACCGGCTCATCGAGCGCCGTGACGTTCGCCTCGGCCGAGGGTCCGGGGGCCATCCTGGAGGGTTTCACCGTCAGTGGAGGAGACAGCTCCTTCCATGGCGGCGGGATCCTGGTCGAGGGGGCCTCTCCCTCCCTCGTGGACCTCATCGTCACCGGAAACGAGGTCGGCTGGTATGGCGGTGGGGTCTACCTCGGCGACTCGTCGGCGCTCCTCCAGCGGGTGCGGATCAGCGGCAACGTCGCCTGGGCCGGGGATTACTACGGCTGGGGAGCGGGCCTCGGCGCCATCGACTCGGACGTGCTCCTGACCGACGTGATCATCTCGGACAACTGGGCCTGGAACCACGGCGGAGGATTGTACGCGGAAGCATCTTCCCTGCGGCTGGTGAACGTGGACCTCACCGACAACTACGCCGACATCTACGGCGGTGCCGCCTTTTCGCTCGACTCACGCCTGGACCTCGAGAACGTGGCGATATGGTGCAACCATGCAAACGGGGGGGATGAGGGCGGTTCGGGAGGTCTGCGCCTGCTTCGCTCCGAAGCCTCGCTCACCGCATCGGTCGTCGCCCAGAACATCAGCAGCGCTCGCGTGCTCGACCAGGGAGCTGGTATCTACGCCGGATCTTCGACGCTGGTGCTGACCAACACGGCGGTCGTCTCGAACACGCTCCACGGCGGCAGCCCGGAGGGTGGGGGCATCTACGCGACCAGCGACAGCACGGTCACCCTGGTCAGCTCGGACGCGTGGGGCAACAGCGACGGAGACTACGCCGGCTTCGTCGACCCCACAGGCACCGCCGGCAACCTATCGGTGGATCCCGAGTTTCTCGACATCGGAAGTGGGAGCTGCTGGGACGACCCATTCGGCAGGGACTTGCATCTCGCCGTCACCTCACCCCTCATCGACGCCGGGGATCCGGACATCCTCGACCCAGACGGGTCCCCATCGGACATCGGCATCTACGGAGGCGCAGCCGCCGGCAGTTGGGACCTGGACGGCGACGGCTACAACGCCTGGTGGCTGGCCGGCGCCTACGATGCCGCCACCTCGCCCGGAACCGACTGCGACGATGGGGATGCCACCATTTCTACCGATTGCGGAAGCTGATGGAGTCGAACCGCGCCATCCCGCCGCTTCGGACCGCTCACCGCGCCCCCACCACCCCGTAGGAGTTCTGCTTGCGCCTGGCATCCCGGCGGACCTCGACGCGCCAGGAGCCGTAGTGGCGGTCGCGCCGGGCTGCCAGCGCGCGGGAGAAGCGCGCCCGCTCGCGGGGCTGGCTGGCGCTCTGCGGGTCGAGGTCGAAGTAGCGCTCGGCCGCGGCCAGGTCCAGGAGTTCGCCCCCGCTGACCGAACGTTCGCCGAAGCGCTCGGCCCAGAGCGCCACGAAGGCGCCCCACTCCACCTCCCCCGGGTCGCTCACGGCCACCTGTTCGTGCCGGTCCGCGAGGAAGCCCGCCACGCCAGCGCTCCGCAGCACGCCCCCCACCAGCCGAGACCAGCCCTCGAAGCTGCCGAGCCCTACGTCGCCCTCGGGGCGCCCGTCCGCGATCCAGCCCCGCACGAGGGTGATCAGGGCCGCCACCAGGCGGGGCCGCTCGGCCAGGGTCCAGGCTTCGAGGTCGGGGTGCCGGAAGCCTGCGCGCAGCCAGGGCTGCTCCAGGGAGGCGTCCAGGCGGATGCGCACGGCGCGCCGGGCCAGCTCCCGGGAGAGCACGGGGTTGTTGCCCGTAGCCAGCCACAGGGCGCGGTTGGGGAGGTGGACCATGCGGGTCTGGCCCAGCAGGCGGTCGGACCAGACCTCGGAGGTCAACACGGCCGCCATGCTCTCGGAGTCCAGAGCGTGCGCCACGTTGTCGAGCAGGACCACGCTGGGGGCGCCCGCCAGGGTGGCTGTGAGCTTCTTGCGGATCTCCTCCTCGCTGCGCGGCAGGGAGGTGCCCTGAGCCACCGCCCCGGTGGCCACGAGGCTGACCACCTTGGCCAACAGCGTCTTGCCCGTGCCCTCGGTGGGTGCTTCGATCAGGTGCAGCGGGGTCAGCCCCGGCACGAGGTGCCGCACCACCGGCAGGAGCAGCGCGGCCAGCGCGTGGGCGCGGTCGCTAGCGCGGGCGAACGGGAATTCGCCGAGGAGGTCGTCCAGCAGCAGGGCGCGGGCCGCCTCCCGCGCAGCCCGGTCGGGCACGGTGGGGAGCGCCGCAGCCGCCGCCAGCACCTCGGGCGCCAACACCTGGTACTGGCGCGAGGTGGGGTCGTAGCCTGCCCCGACGGCGACGCTGCCGTCCAGGGCCACCAGGGGCAGGCGCGTGACGCCCTCGATCCGTGGCAGTTCGGGGTGGGGCAGGACGAGCATGTCGCGCACCACGTCAGGGGGGAGGCGCGCGTCCTGGGGCCCGCGCTCGCTCACGGCGATCCAGGTGGCGGCCCGGTTGAGCAGGGCGGCCAACAGATCGGCGTCCAGCGGTTGCAGGGGCGAGCGCCCGACCACGGCGCCCGCCTCGTCGCCCGCGTAGACCAGGGCCTCACCGTGGCGGAACACCCGGTCGCGGAAGGGCGAGGACAAGAGCGCAGCCCAGGCGTCCGCGACCACCTCCCGGAGCTGACGGCCCGATGTCACCACCTGGGGCGGGGCGTCGGGCGCCACGGAGGCCTCGGAGGGCACCAGCAGGTGCAGCGCGGCCTCACTGGAGAGCGGTGAGAAGCGGGCCGCGAGGCGTTGGGCCACCGTCCGCAGCTCGGCGTGGCTGGCCCCGGCGATGTGCCCCCGGAGGGGATCCAACGCGGCGGGCAGGGCCTCGGGGGAGAGCGCCGCAGGCAAGAGGTCGACCACCCACGCGAAGGGCTCCCAGGGGCCAGCGGCGTCCACAATGGCCTGGAAGGCGGCGCGCCCCTCGCGGACCAGGAAGTCGTCGGCGCCCGTCTTCTCCAGCCCCGGCAGCCTGGGCAGGCGCACCACCCGCACCGCTGCGCCCTCCCGGGTCAGGGCCGCGCACAGGCGCTCGCAGGCCAGGGCCACGCCGTCCTTCTCCACTCGGTCCGAGTCGAAGCAGACGTACACAGTCCGTCCGCGCCAGGCCCAGCGACGCAGATCCGGGTGCAGCGGCTTGCGCCCGGGCGCCTGCCGGCTGGTAGGGTCGGCGAACATGTGGACGCCGGGCAGGCCGATGGCGGGGAAGCCCTCCTGGGTCAGGGCCAGGGCCTTCTTCTCGCCCTCGGTCAGCATC
>JBDRKM010000354.1:0-4167 GCA_043814015.1 Pseudomonadota bacterium | reverse complement strand
GCCGCCGCATCCGCTTCGAGTTGGGCACCTGCGACAACGGCGCCGTGGAGCACGGGATCGTGAACGTGGCGGTGGCCCTGCGCTTCTACCAGGGCGCCTGAGAGCCCCGCGCCACTGGGGGCGGGCGCGGGGATGCGCCCGCCCGCGCCACCCTTGCCCCACGAGGAGGGAAGCCATGGCTGGCAAGTACGTGACCTTCGAGGAGCTCGTGGGCAAGGTGAACGCGGGGGAGGAGCCGGCGTGCCAGGCCCCCTTTGGGGGGATCGGGCGGCCGTGGGGGCGGCCGAGGACCCGCACACCGCTGCCGCTGCTCGACCCAGCGACGCCGGTCGAGGACGTGTTCGACTGCTTCGAGGCTCACGGGCTGAGGCCCTACCCGCAGGTTCCGCTTGGGAATCCACAGGGCCGTACGCCGTCCAGGCGCTTCTTTCCCCCGGAGTGGTCCCGCGAGCTCGCCATTGCACGGCTCGAGGCTTGCTCGTCGGCCCCGCAGGACACCCTGGAGGCTGTGGAGCCCGACCCGCGGTTCGGGGTCAACAACCCCTCGCTCTACTTCCACAACCGGACCACGGTCGGGCCAGACCTCGACGCCCGCACCACGGAGCAGTACGGCTTCCCACCCGCGGTGGCGCACGACCTGGCGCGGGCCGGCGTGGGGACCCTGCGCCACATCCAGGAGGCCGATCTGGTCTGGGCCAAGCTCTTCGACCCCCTCATCCAGGGCCAGCAGGTGCCCATCGCGGCCCCCTGGGACATGAAAGGCTTGCTGGAGGCCGACCAGTGGGCCGCGCTGTCGCGCTTCACCTACATGGTCATCACCTGCCTGTACACGGGCCAGCAGCTCATCCCGTTGCTCTTCGGAGAGGGCGGGGGGTCGGGCACCGCCCGCACCGACGTGGACGCGTTCAAGCCGTCCTTCCAGAAGACCGCGTACATCCCGGAGGACGCGGGCTGGGATGCCTGGTACTGGGCGTTCGTCCCCTGGAGGATCGGCGACTCCCTCTACCAGCGGTACGCGCTCAACCTGATCCCCGCCCCGAGCGGCGCGGACCGCGGCTACGCGCGAAGCTGCTGTCACCGCAAGATGCTGGGCCTGCTCTCCTTCTCCGCCGCCATCGCCGACTACCTCGAGATCCTCGATGCGGCCATCTACGACTGCACCGGCGAATCCATGCGCCTGGCGGACGTGGTCCCGGCCTTCGAGTGCGGCAACGAGATGGGCTCGTACTACCAGCTCAGCTTCTCCAGCACGCGCAAGGACGCGGCCCAGGAGATGGGCCGCTACCATGCGCTGCTGGCCGGCCCCATCGTGGCCAGAGACCTCGGGCTGCGGCCTCGGCTCGGGGAGACCTACTTCTACCTCGTGGAGCATTCGGACTGGACCGACAACATCCTCCCCTGGCTGCGTGAGACCATCACCGATGGGATCGCGGACGAGGTCGCACGGTGGCACCGCGTCGTCGGTTCACCCTCCTCCGATCCCGAGTGGACGGCGCTGGCCAGGGAGGCAGGATGGCAGTGGTGGACCTCGGCGGGAGCGTCGAGCGTGCGGGACCTGGTGCGTGAGACGGGCTTCCACTGGTTCACGTGGACCGACGAGATCTACCGTGCAGAGACGGGTTTCTCCGAGGAAGCCATGGAGTTCATGGCGGAGGTCGCCGACCACCAGAGGGTCACGGACCTGGTGGGGGACTCCCTCACATGGTCCTGCTGCGTCGGGTTCCAGGGGAGCCAGCCGAGCGCTCCGGGCAGCGTCGTTGGCTATGACGAGCAGTACTACTCCGGCAACACCCTCCTCTACGAGGGGGGGCTGCTCGTGCGCCGCCTGCTGGCCGCCTTCGCCCAGCCAGCGCGGCCCCGGTTCGTGACCTGGTACACCGCCATGGGGCCCCTCACGGACGCGGCCTGCCGCTGGGACCTGTTCAGCGCCACGGGGTTGAGGAACGTGTTGTTCCAGGAAAATCCATCGAAGCTGACGGAGGACCAGGGGGCCCCTGTTGCGCTGGACGAGCTGGACTTCCTCCAGGGCACCCACGCCTGGCGGCGGCCGGCCTGGTTCGCCCTGCGCCGGCTCGTCTGGCTGCGCGCCCGCGCGTGGCGCCTGGAGACCATCTTCTCCAGCCCCACCGGCGCCTGGGTGCTGCGGCTGAGCGCCAGGGGTGGCTTCCGCAGCCCCCAGGCACCCTTCCACGACGCGACGGATCCAGGCTACGCCTATGCCTACATCTGCTGGCTGGACCCCGTCGACGCCGCCAGCTCGGCGGCGCACTCCTTCACCCTGAGGCTGTTCGGTGAGGGGGACTGGGAGGTGCTCCCCCTGGTGCCGATCGTGACGTGCAGCGCTTCCGGGCTCCCAGACGAGAACGGCTTCCCAGCCCTCGAGAGCCTGGACTGGAGCGTGACGCCCCAGCTCAACACCGCGTCCAGGACCTTCCCAGGTGCCTTCGGGGTCCAGGTGTTCCCCGCCGACCCGACCTCCAACCCCGCGCCCATCTGCGTCCTCTGCGACCACGAGCAGCTCGGGGTGACCGTGGACGCCCACACGGCCGTCGAGCCGCGCGAGAGAGCACCGCGAATGCAGCCCTCGGAGACGAAACCACGATTCCATCCCTCGCAGGACTGACCGACGGCTCGATCACGGCCTCCCCAGCAGCAGGTGCGAGCCGGACCCTGGCACGGGAACCCAGCCGTTCGCCAGCACGTCGTCCAGGCCGTCGCGGTTGGTGTCGCCCACGCCGATGACGGTGGAGCCGAAGGAGCAGTGCAGACAGGTCCCGAACACCACGACGCCCGAGGAGGCCAGCGACTGGCTGCCTTCGGAGAACGGCCCGAAGGCGATGTAGACGGATCCGGCGTTGACCTCGTACGCGGTGTCGACACTGGTCCCGACGACCAGATCGTCGACGCCATCGCCGTTCACATCACCGGCATCATCCACGCTCACCCCTGCTACGTCGTGGGGCTCCCCTACGAGCACCGCCCAGGCGTCGTCGGCGGTGAGGGCGCCGCTCCAGGCCCCCGGGAAGACATACACCGCTCCCTCGTCACCCTCTGAAGAGAAGTCAGCTCCCACCGCCCCCACCGCCACGTCGGGCAGCCCATCCCCGTCCAGATCGCCGGCACCTGCAAGTGATCCGCCGAACGCATCTCCGTAGCTGTCCGAGCCTGCTCCGGGAAGGTACACCGTGTCCGCGTCCCCCAACGTGAGGTCGCCCGCCACCGGCCCGCGGAACATGCCGACCGTCCTTGGATAGTAGCCGTTCCCCACCAGGAAGTCCGCCAGCCCGTCCCCGTCGGTGTCCCCCACTTCGGACACGTTGAACCCCGTCCATAGGGTGTCCTCCGAGCCACGGATGGGCACGCCGACTTCACTGACGACATGGTACCCCCGGATCGTTCCGGGGATCAGCCAGGCGGCGCCGTTCCCGCCATCTTCACCGTGGGCGCCGGCCAGCAGGTCCGGCACGCCGTCCCCGTCGACATCCCCCACGCCGGCCACGGCGTACCCGAGGCCTGTCGCTTCGGTGGTACCCACGACATCTGCGTCCGCGACCTCCGTCAGGTCCACGCTGCCCCGAACGGGGGAAAGGGCGAGAAACACCTCTCCGGACTGCTGGCCGTTGGCATCTGATGCAGTGTCCCCCACCAGGATGTCCGCCCGGCCGTCGCCGTCCACGTCGCCCGCGCCGCTGGCCGCGGAGGCGCCCTCGTAGGTGGTCACGAGCAGGTAGGCGTAGACATCCCGCGGGTCCTCCATGTCGCACAGGGGTGAGCGCAGCACGTAGCGGGCGTCGATGACCACGTCGTCGTCGCCGTCCCCGTTCACGTCCCCGAGGCCCCCGATGTAGTTGCCGTGGAACAGGTGCACGTCGGCATCGTCGGCCACCGTCGGCCAGTCCTCGGCGGGCGGATCCTCGTCCAGGCAGCCGGTGTCCACGTCAGCATCGCTGTCCGCGTCGGCGTCCGAATCGGCGTCCGCGTCGCTGTCGGTGTCGCTGTCGCTGTCCGTGTCGGTATCGCTGTCCGTGTCCGTATCGGCATCCGCCTCCGGACCGTCTCCCGTGTCGTCCTTCTCCGGCCCGCAGGCCATGGCTCCCAGCGCCAGCAGCGCGAACATCGTCCTCATCGTCCATCCTCCTCACCCCGGGTGCACGCACCCGGGGGTCA
>JBDRKM010000353.1:0-17163 GCA_043814015.1 Pseudomonadota bacterium | reverse complement strand
CCGCGAGGACCGCCGGGACCGTCGGGCCGACCGCCGCGAGGACCGGGCCGAGGCGCCCCGCCGCCGCAGCCGGCGCGAGGCCGAGCCCGCCGAGACCGCCCTGGTGCGCACCCAGCCCGGCTACCCCCCGGCCTACCCCCCGCAGGCCCAGCCCTGGCCCCAGTCCCAGATCCAGCCGCAGGCCCAGCCCCAGCCGTGGGCGCAGCCGGCCTACCCGGGTCCGCCCACCCCCTGGGCCCAGGCCCAACCGCCCGCGGCCCCTCCCACCGACGACTGGGCCGAGGACGAGGATCTGCCCTTCGACCAGGAGGTCATGGGCCTGGCCTTCCCGCTGTTCCAGCGCCGCCGCTTCCTGGTGGCCCCGGCCGCCGCGCCCGCCGCCGCGGCCCAGGCGCCCGTGCCTCAGGCCCAGGCCCCCGTCGCCCAGGTCCCGGCCGTGCCCGACCACTGGAGCCCGCCCGCGCGCATGGGCATGCACATGCGCCTGCAGGCCCGCGACGGCTTCCGCGCCGCCGTCATCGAGCTCAAGCCCGGCCTCTACATGGTCGCCGAGCTGCCCGAGCAACTCGCCCGTCCCGAGTTCGGGGTGATCCCCCTGATCGCGCCGCTGATGGTCAAGGCCGCCCGGCGCATCGTGACCCGCCAGCAACCGGCCCAGCCCCAGCCCGCCGCGCCGGCGCAGCCCCAGGCCCAGCCCCAGCGCCAGGGTGTGCTGGCCATGTTCCGGCACCCCCAGCCCCAGGCCGAGCCCGCCCCGCCTGCGCGCCAGCTCCCCGGCCCCGTGGCCGAGCCCGAGGGCCAGGCCGTGCTCATGCCCCCGCCGCCCGGCACCCGCTGGGCCACCCCCGAAGAGATGGCGGGCTTCTACGGCTTCCACCCGTTCGTGAGGTGAGACGTGCCCTCCTGGACCGACATCAAGAGCGCCTGGAGCGACGGCTGGAAGGCCCTGCAGGCCGAGTCCCTGCGGCTGTACGAGGCCACCATCCGCGCCAACCCCGCCGCCTTCGCCGAGCGCGTCAAGGGCTTCATGGCCGTCATGGCCGACACCCGCGCGCGCCTGGACTCCATGCGGACTCGTGTCCCCAACCCGCCCCGCACCGCCGAAGAGGCCCAGATCCTCGCCAACTACGTCGCGCTGGAGAACCGCTGGCGGGATCTCGCCGCCGGTTTCTGGGCTGACGCCCAGCCCGCCCAGGAGGGCGTCGGGGTCGCCCCGCTGCTGATCGTGGCCGGCGTAGTGGTGGGTGTGGCCGCCATCGCCTGGGCCGTCGCGGCCTGGGAGTACTGCGTCAACTTGAGGGAGCAGACCGCGCTGGCGGACAAGGAGCTGGGCGCCCGCGTGGACGCCTCCAAGGAGGGCCGGACGCTTCCGCCCTCGACCCTGCCGCCGCCCCCGCCCGATCCCATCGACAAGGCCTCGGGCTTCGGCTGGCTGCTGGTGGGCGGGCTCGTGCTCGCCGCCGGCGCCGCCGCCGCTCCCGTCCTGCTCAAGAAGATGAGGTGAGCCGTGCCGACCGTTCCCGCTCCCGCTGTCCACAAGCCCAAGCGCTTCCGCCTCGCCCTGGTGGGCGCCATGGAGGACCAGCCCCGCCTGCTGCGGGCCTACGGCAAGGCCTGCGGCGGCGAGTTCGCTCTGGTCATGCGCCCCCGCGAGGGCAAGGCCCTCATGGTGTTCATCACCCGCGAGGGCTCCTGGGCCTGGCGCTCGGGCGACGGTCCCGCCCTGGCCGAGGGGGCCGTGCGCGCCCCGGCCGAGGTCATCACCGTGGGCAGCCAGACCCGCCTGCGCATCCTGGCCGGCCCCCACTCGGGCCACGCCTTCGCCCCCTACGAGGGGCTGCCCGCCGGCGTCTCCGTCGGCGACATGGTGGACGTCAGCTTCCACCCCGACGACCAGTTCGCCCACGTCATCCCGCCCGCCGGCGCCGGGGACGCCCCCCGCCGGCCCGAGCGCGCCATCCCGGCCAAGGAGGCCATCGCCGGCATCAAGGCCGAGCAGCGGAGCCTGCCCGACTCCGGCCCCGTGACCCTGCGCGGCCAGTGGACCGGCGCGCTGCACTGTGGCGAGGACGCCCAGCCCCGGATCGAGCTGACCCGCAAGCTGGCCGCCTACGGCACCCTCACCGTCAAGTCCGACCCGGCCGAGGGCTGGACCTGGCGCTTCCAGCGGGCCGAGAAGTGGTTCAGCGACGAGGGGACCGTGGGCGGCGAGGGCTTCGCCACCCTGTCCTCCGCCATCGAGGCCGGCGTGCTGGGCGCAATGCGCCTGGTGCGGGAGGCCTGCTCCTTCCGCGACACCCAGCGCCGGGCCGCCCACGACCCGGCCTACGCCCAGCAGCACCCGATCCCGGACCCCAAGCCCGTGGCCGACCCCACCGAGAAGCTGCACGAGCCCCCGCCGCCCAGGGAGAAGAAGCCCCGCGCGCCGCGCAAGCCGAAGGCCGAGACTGTCGCGCCCCCGCCCCGCGCGCTGGACGAGCACGCCGAGGGCCTGCCCGACGCCCCCGCCACCCAGACCGCGCTGACCCGCATGACCCGCGAGGTCGAGGCCGAGGCCGACGCCCTGGCCGAGCTGCGCGGTGCCTCCTGGATCTGGCGCGAGACCGGCGCCCGCGACGAGGTCGCCCGCTGGTTCGGCGAGCGCGGCATGGAGGAGCTGGCCGAGCTCGTGGCCGGCTACGACGGTGGCCCCGACCGCCCCCTGGACACCTTCGTCGCCGAGCTGCGCGAGGCCCTGGGCTTCGAGGACCTGGGTGCGGACGACCGCGCCGAGGCCAAGGCCGCCATCGACCGCCTCAAGGCCGGCCTGCTGGAGGCGCCCCAGCTCATGGAGCGGGCGCGCCGGCTGGTGCTGTACGCCACCCGCATGGTCCAGTCCCCGCTCTGCCGGGGCAAGGAGCAGCGCGAGGCGGCCGAGGCCATCAAGCGCGCGGCCCAGGCCTACGAAGAGGCCCGCGGCGCCATCCTCGAGGGGCGCGCTGCGGACGCCCAGCGGGGGCTGCGGAGGGTGGGTGAGCGGGTGGCGCTGTCGGCGGCGAAGCTGTCGCGCTCGTGTGCGCTGGGGCAGCAGAGCCTCACGGCGGCGGTGGACGAGGCTCCCGCCGGCGCCTACCGCGGCTGGTCGGTCGGCGACCGCTTCGCCCTGGCCGGCGAGCCCGACAAGAAGGGCAGTATCCTGGCCCTGCTGCCCGCGCAACGCCGCGTGCGCGTCCGCTGGGACCGCCCCGTGGCCGGCGTCGAGGAGCAGGAGCTCCAGCCCGGGCTCCTCGAGCGGCCGGCGACCGACGTGCTCGTGAGCACCCCCGCGCCCGCGCCCAGGCCCCGCAAGCCCAGGGCCCAGGCCGCGCCGGCTCCCGCCGTGGCCCAGCCCGCCGCCGAGGTGGATCCTGCGAAGGACAAGGCCCTGCTCGATGCGTTCAGCGCGGCCATCGCGGCGGCGATGGGGGGGGCGGCGTGACTCTCTCCCTCCTACTCCTCGCTCTCCGCTGCGAGTTCCACTTCATGGACCTCGATCCAGTGGTGAAGGTCGGTGGTGATGTCCTCGTGCGAGCGGAACTGGGGGAAGGGGCCAAGTCGAAGGGCTGGGAGGAGCCGCTCCAAGAGCCAGAGAGAGCAGAAGACCGATGCCTCGAGGATCTGCGGGCACACCATCTCGGCTACTCGAACTCGAAGCCTTGGAGGCTCTACATAGGCTTCGAAACGGTTCTTGATGATGTCGTCCCAGGAAGAGTGAACGTAGCCGCTCATCGGGACGTAGGTGAACCCGTAGAACCGGGCGAGACCCGCCTCTTCAAAGAGCCTCTCCGCCGACAGACCGCTCCAGTGGGCTCCGAGTGGCGGTGCGCGGAAGTCCTCACCATGGCTCGCCTCCTCTCGTTTCCCGAGGATGGAATTCTCGATTCGGCGACCGATCTGAGACTGGGGATGCCCCCGTTCGTTTCGGCAGACTGCTTCTTGAAGCTTCTGGTCCTTTCCGAGTTGATGGCGGACAAAGGTCCTGCACTTCTCGTCGACGTTGTTGGCGAGCAGGTATCCCACCTCGGCGCACAACTCCGACAACGCTCGGAGCCCCATCCGCGCTGCGGTCTGGAAGGCCTCCCGACGTCCGCAGGCGAAGACCGTCGCATGGAGATCGGCGCCTCGGTGGAGCAAGCCAGCGAGGACCTGAGTCTGGAGGTCAACGAGGTCGCGCGTAGCAAGGCTATCGAGGGCGCGAAGGTAGTGGTCGTAGACCTCGACCGAGAGGTCCAGAACACCGTTGAAGATCTCCTCCTGTCGAGCACGATTTCGCAAGTAGGTCATCACTTTGCCTTGGGAAGGTGGGCATGATGTATCCATCCGCCGCCGCTGCGCCCTCCCCCGGCGCCACCCTCCTCGCCCAGCTCCTGCCGGTGGTGCGCCAGCACCTCCCGCCCGGGATCACCCCCGCCTACCTCGACGGCTTCGTCACGCGGAACCGCCCCGCCCTGGTCGCCGCGCTCGACCGCGCCCTGGCCTCCCGCACCCAGCCCCCCGCCGGCCCGCCGCCCCCTGAGCTGTGGACCCCCTCCCAGCGCACGGCCGCCAACCTCAAGGCGATGGAGATCGCCGCCGCCAAGCACCCCGAGGCCATGACCGCGGAGGATCGCACGGCGCTGGCCGCCTACTCCGGCTGGGGCGGGCTCTCCATCGACGCGGTGCGCGACCGCTTCCCCCCGGGCTTCCCGATCCCGGAACAGCGCGGCCTGGTCCACGAGTACTACACGCCGAGCCGGGTCTGCGCCGAGGTGGCCCGCGTGGTCCGCCCGCTGCTGCCCGAGCTGTCGGTCGAAGGCCGCGTCCTGGCCCTGGAGCCCTCGGCCGGCATCGGCCGCTTCGTCCGCGCGCTCACCGGCCCCGGCTTCGAGCCCCTCCACTGGCTGACCGTCGAGTGGTCCGACCTCTCCGCCCGGATGCTCCAGGCCATCCGGCCCGATCTCGCCCTCTACACCGGCCCCTTCGAGCGCTGGGTGCGCGAGCACGGCAGCGAGTACCAGGGCCGGCTCAACCTCGTGCTGGCGAATCCGCCCTACGGCGCCCGCGGCGCGGCCGTCACGGACGATCCCGACCGCAGCTACCGCGAGAAGCAGGCCTGGGCCTACTTCCTGCGCCGCGGCCTGGACCTGCTCGCCCCCCAGGGCCTCGGGGTCTACCTCATCCCCGCCGGCTTCCTCTCCGGCCGCACCGCGCGCCACAAGTCCCTGCGCGAGAAGGTGCTGCTGCGCCACCACCTCGCCGCCGCCTACCGGCTGCCGTCGGTCGCCCCCAACGGCCGCGAGGCCCTGTTCCCGGGCGCCATGCTGGTCACCGACCTCATCTTCTTCCGCGCCCGCGGCGGCTCGCTCGAGGCGGTGGACGAGGACGACGCCTTCATCCTCGACGGCCGCTACTTCGAGCAGTTCCCGGGCCACATCCTCGGCCGCGAGCTGGGCCGCGACGCGGGCGACGACGACCAGACGGCCAAGCCGCGCTTCGGCTACCAGGTCCAGGGGACCTTCACGCGCCTGCCCGACCTGGTGGAGCGCGCCGTCTGCGGCGCCTGCGAGATCCGCCACGACGCGCCCGCCCGGGCCGTGCCCCAGGCCTCCGGCGGGGTCACCCGCGATCTGCGGGGCGACACGGCGGGCCTCACCGAAGACCTGCACGCCGCCGTGACCCTCGGCCTGCGCGCCGACCGCTACCTGGCCACCGTGGCCCGCGAAGAGACCGAGGAGCCCCTGCACCTGTGGGCCGAGCTGAAAGAGGCTCTCGAAGCCTGGGCCTCCGCCTACGGCAACCCCTACGCCCACAAGGCCCTGCGCAAGCTCGTGGCCACCGGCTCCACCGGCGCCGAGCGCTTCCTCTCGTCCTTCTCCCCCGCGGGCAAGCTCATCCCCGGGCTGGCCGAGAAGCCCGTCTTCCGTCCCCGCTACCAGGGCAAGCCCGACGACGCGGTCGCCCTGGCGGAGTTCGTCTACCGGACCCGCCGCCGCTGCTCCATCGAAGACCTCGCCGCCGCCTGGCACGGCGCGGGCTGGTCCCAGGCCGCCGAGCCCGTCCGCGACCAGGCCCGCCGCGCTGTGCTCGCCCGCCTCGGCTCCCTGTTCGAGGCCGGCTGGTGTCTGGACGGCAAGGGCTGGACGCAGCTTCTGCCAGGCCCCGACTACGCCTCGGGCCACCTCTGGCCGCGCTTCGACCGCGCCCAGGCCGCCCTCACCGCGAACCAGCTCCCGGCGTGGCTCACCAGCGACCAGCTCGCCGCCCAGGTCCGCGCCCTGCGCGACGCCATCGAGCCGGCCGTGTTCGACGACATCGGCGGGGTCTCCGCGCGCCAGGGCTGGCTGCCCCTCGCGCTGGTCTCCGCCTGGATCTCCCAGGGGCTCAACAAGCGCTACGGCGCCGTCGAGCTGGTGCGCGACCAGGGGCTCGTCCAGGTCGCCGGCCAGGCCTACGAGGACATCGACTCCTCCCGCCTGCTCTCCCCCGAGGCCCGCTGGTGCGTCGGCTGGATGAACCACGACAAGACCGTGTTCAAGCCCAAGCGCAGCGCGGTGGACGGCGGCCGGCGCCAGAAGAAGGACGAGCAGCAGAGCCTGGACGAGGTGCGCCTCAAGCTCGCCCAGGAGTGGGACCAGAGCTTCCGCGCCTGGGTGGCCAGCGACGAGAGCCGCAAGGCCCAGGTCGAGGAGGCCTACAACCGCCAGTTCCGCGGCTACCGCGCCCCCTCCTGGTCCTCCGAGCCCCTGCCCATCGCCCGCTGGGTCAAGGACGGCATCCGCCTGCACCCCCACCAGGTCGCCGGCGCTCGCCGCATCCTCGCCAACCGCGGGGGCCTGCTCGCCTTCGACGTGGGCGTGGGCAAGACCTACACCGGCATCGCGGTCCTGGCCCAGGCCCGCCAGGAGGGCTGGTGCCGCCGGCCCGTGATCCTGGTCCCCAACTCCATCGTCTGGAAGTGGGAGGCCGACCTCAAGCGCGTGCTGCCCGACTACCGCGTGGGCGTCATCGGTTCGCGCAAGAAGCTCGTCACCCGCGGCGCCCGCAAGGGGCTGGTCACCTCCGAGACCGACTCCCCCCAGGAGCGCGCCCGCAAGTGGACCCGCTTCCAGGCCGGCGAGTTCGACGTGGTGCTGCTGACCTACACCGCGCTCGCCCGCACCCGCATGAACGAGGACGCGGTCAAGGCCTACGCCGACGAGACCGAGGCCATCCGGCGCGAGGTCAAGCTGCGCCAGCGCAACGCCCTGGACAGCAAGAAGCTCACCGAGCGCCAGGAGGCCATCCTCAAGGAGGGTGTGTCGGCGTGGGTCGCCGAGCAGCTCGAGCTGCCCCCCCCGGCTGGGAGTACGACCCCGGCGTGGCCTGGGACGACATCGGCATCGACCTCTTCATCTGCGATGAGGCTCAGAACTTCAAAAACTTGTACCTGCCCGAGGCCCGCGAGGGCGGCGTCCCGCGCTTCATGGGCAACGCCGGCGAGGGCAGCAAGCGGGCCTGGCAGCTCGACTTCCGCTGTGCGGCCGTGCGCCGCAAGACCGGGGGCGCGGGCGTGCTGCTCCTCTCCGCCACCCCCGCCAAGAACAGCCCGCTCGAGTTCTACAACCTCATCCAGTTCATCGACCACGACGCCTGGGTCCGCATGGGCATCCGCGACCCCGAGCAGTTCATCGACCGCTACCTGCGCATCGAGCTGAAGGCCGTCGTGGACAGCAAGATGGAGGTGGTCGAGCGCTCCGCCGTGGTGGGCTTCCAGAACCTGCACGAGCTGCGCGACACCATCTTCCGCTACGGCGACTTCAAGACCGCCGAGGACGTGGGCCTCAAGCTCCCCGAGCCGACCGTCAAGGTCGTCGAGGTGGACATGAACGCGGCCCAGGACGCCAAGTACGACCGCTACGTCCATCAGATCGAGGCCGCCCTGGAGTCCACCGACCCCAGCGACAAGGCCAAGATCCTGGGCCTGCTCGCCCGCATGGCGCTGGTCGCCATCCACCCCGACCTGGACGAGGGCTACGACTGGAAGAGCGCCCAGACCGCGGTCACCGCCGACGCCGTGGACCCCGCCTCGCCCAAGCTCGAGGCCTGCGCCGAGCGCGTCGCCGCCAACCGCACCTGCGGCCACATCATCTTCGTGGACAACATCGCCATCCACGCCTGGATGCGCGAGGTCCTGGTCAACCAGGGCATCGACCGCGACCGCATCGCCATCCTCAACGCCACCACCGCCCAGGCCAGCGCCGACCGCCAGCGCATCGCCCAGGACTTCAACGGCACCCCCGAGGAGGAGATCGCGCCCAAGTACGACGTCGTGATCGCCAACGCCATCGCCTACGAGGGCATCGACCTCCAGACGCGGACCTGCGCGATCCACCACCTGGACCTGCCCTGGGAGCCCGCCACCCTCCAGCAGCGCAACGGCCGCGGGGTGCGCCAGGGAAACACGCTTCAGACCATCGAGATCGACTACTACTTCGCGCGCCGCTCCCAGGACGGGCTGAGGTTCAACCTCATCCAGGGGAAGCTCGGCTGGATGACGGAATTGCTGCAATCCCAGGCCCGGGACACCAACAACCCCGGCGCCCAGATGGACCTCGGCCCCGAGGAGATCTTGCTCCTCATCAGCCGCGACCCCGAGAAGACCGCCGCCCGGCTGGCGGAGGTCAAGGCCCGCCGCGAGGCCGAGGCCCGGCGCAAGGTCGCCGAGGACGCCGCGCGTCTCCTGCGCAGCGCCAACGCCCGCTTCCGCAAGGCCGAGCGCACCGCCGACCCCACCGAGGCTGCCCGCCTGCGCCTCGAGGGCGAGGCCCGCCTGGAGGACCTGGCCGAGGTGGACCCCAGCGCCTGGCCCTGGGCGAAGTGGATGTACGCCGTGCGCGAGACCGAGGTGCTGGTCCCCACCGGCGGCGAGTGCCCCGTCTACGAGGGCCTGCGCGTCGGCCAGCCCAACGCCTGGAACCCCGACCGCACCGACTTCGCCGAGTTCGGGCGCGTCAACCTCACCACCGTCGGCGTGCGCGAGGCCCGCTCCGGCCGCTGGGCCACCAAGACCCTGGAGCAGGTCGCCATCCTCGGCCTCACCCCCGGCGCGCTCCAGCTCGACTGGCCCGAGGACGACGACATCGCCACCCAGGGCGCCCTCACCGAGGTCGTGGACCAGCAGCTCCGCTACTCCGGCTCCTGGCCCGCCCTCGGCTGGACCTGGGCCTCCGACGCCTGGCTCACCCGCCACTGGCCCCGGATCGCCCCCCGCGTCATCGCCCGCATGGCCGAGGCCCGCTCCTGGTACGCCGACACCCAGAAGGTGCCCATCGTCGTCCGGGGTGAGCTGCGCCTGGGGCGCGGGGCGGCGCTCGGCAGCTCCGAGGCCACCGTGCTCCCGCCCACTCTCGCCGGCTGGCGCGAACTCCTGGCCCTGGCCCCCGCCTCGGCGCTCAAGTTCACCGAGCTCGACGACATCGGCGACTACTGGTGGGGCCGGCGCATCCCGCGGGACCTGCTGGCGAAGGCCAAGCGCGAGGCGGAGGCGGCTGGTGCTGAGGCGGAAGGGAGGGCGGCGTGAGGGCGATTCACAGGCTTCGTCGCGTCCACCTCGGCTCACTCACACCCCATGTGAGAAGTGAGCCAGGCGAGGTTGATCCTCCAACCGTTCCAGAGTTCAGCCTCGGATCCCCCCGGGAAGTCCAAGGAGGGGTACGTGTCGTCTACAGCCGGCCCCCCCCAATTCCACAAGAACACAAGGGAATAGTGCAACGTGATGCTCTCGGGGGCGTAGTGCTCCTCCGCGACACTACCCAGGTCCATTCTCTCAGGCTGGGAGAACGTGAGGCCTTTGCCTTCGACCTCGGTGAGATCAATGCCGACCCCAGTCCCCAAGCCCGACGACTGCGAAATCCCAAGCAAGAAACCCGCAATTTCATCGGCGGTATCGGTCGGGACATCGCTGATTTCAAAGAAGTCGGTGGTGGAGAACTCGACCTGACCCCAGTAGCCTTCGCAGCTGTGGCACCCGGAAGCTGCGAACGAGACCAGGGTGGCTCCCGCAAGACTCGCCCAACGGATCCACTTTCCCAGCCGTCTCATGGCTCGGCACCTCCGTCTGCCCGGAGTGTAGCACGCGCCCCTCGCCACCCGCGCGCCGCGGTCGCGGGGGTGTCCCCATGACCCGCCGCGCCCCCACCGCCCTGTTCGTCCTCGGCGGCCTCGGCGCTGCCGGGCTGCTGCTCATCGCCGCCGGAGGTTCCACTGTGACCCAGCCCCTCGTCACCGCCGTCCAGGGTGCAGCCGGCCGCTTCTTCTCCTGGGCCGAGCTGACCGCCTCCACCACGGCCCAGCGCCTCGGCCTCGCCAACACCCCGCCGCCGGCGGCCGCTGCCAACCTCCAGCGGCTGGTCACCGACCTGCTCGACCCGCTCCGCGCGCGCCTCGGCCGGCCCATCCGCGTCACCTCCGGCTTCCGCTCCGACGCCGTCAACGAGGCCGTCCACGGCTCCCCCACCAGCCAGCACCGCTCCGGCGAGGCCGTGGACTTCAAGGTCCCCGGGGCCGCCTCCCGCGATGTCGCGGCCTTCATCGCCCGCTCCGGGCTTCCCTTCGACCAGGTCATCTGGTACGACCCCGAGCGCGGGGGACACGTCCACCTCTCCTACACCACCACGCGGCCCAACCGCCGCGAGGTGCTCTACGCCCCGGCCTCCGGCGGCTACCGGCCCTGGCCGGTCTCCGCCTGAGCCACCCCACCACCACCGACGGAGATCCCCATGAGCACCAAGAAGCTCGCCTTCCTCGACCTCGTCCCCTGGGACGACGTCCTCGCCACCCTCGACGCCCTGGCCGAGGCCGGCTGGGACAAGGACACCGCCCTCGACCTGGTCGCCGGCCTGCTGGACAAGGCCCTGCCCCTCGACACCCTGATCCCCGGCCCCGCGGGTGCTGCGCTCGAGGCCATCGACGGCCCCATCCTGCGCGCCACCCTCGGCCTGCTGTGGACCCTGGCCACCAACAAGAAGAGCCGCGAGGCCCGCAAGGCGGTCCGCCTCCAGAAGCTCCAGGCCAAGGCTGTCGAGTTGGCCGCTGACAAGGCCGCCGCGGCCCAGGGCGCCTGATCCCGTCACGCCGGCCCCGGGGACCACCCCGGGGCCACCCCCTCCAACCCGAGCACCGCCATGCCCCGCCCCGTCGCCGTCCTCGTCCTCGTCGTCGCCTGGTTCCTCGGCTTCGCCTTCCTCGGCATGGCCTGGGGCCAGACCGACCCGGGCACCGCAGCCATGGCCGTCCCCACCCCCGGCGGGCCCGTCGCCCTCAACGTAGGTGACCTGACCTTCCCCGGGGCGGTCTTTCTCGGTTTCTGGATGCTCGCGCGCGCCCTGCCCGTGGCCCTGCGCTCCTGGACCCCGACCCTGCGGGTCGAGCTGGTCCACCGGGAGCGCGAGGGCTCGAACGGGGAGCGGTGAGCCGCTCGCGGGAGGAGGGATGACGTGCAGGCCCGGGTGCTCGAACTCTTCGCCGGCGGTGGCGGCGCGGGCCTGGGCCTGGAGCGGGCCGGGTGGCGGCACCTCGCCAGCGTCGAGTGGGTGCCGGCAGCCTGCGCCACCCTGCGCGCGGCGGGGCTCCCGGCGGTGGAGGCGGACGTGCGCACCCTCGACTTCTCCCCCTGGGCGGGCCGGGCCGACCTGCTCTGGGCCTCGCCGCCCTGCCAGGGCGGCAGCACCGCGGGGCAGCGGCGCGGGGTGAACGACGACCGCGACGGCTGGCCCTGGACCCTGCGCGCCGTGGCCGCCGTGCGCCCCACCTGGGCGCTGTGCGAGAACGTCCTCGGCTGGACCTTCCACCGCGACGGCTGCCGTGGCGACTCCCGGCCCGAGGCCTGCGTCGGCTGCGCCTGGGAGCGCCGCGTCCTGCCCGGCTTCCGCGCCCTGTTCCCCTTCGTCGGCTGGTGGACCGTGGACGCCGCCGACTACGGTGTGCCCCAGCACCGCCGCCGCGTGATCCTCTGGGCCGGGCCGCTGCCCCTCTCCCTCGACCCGCCCCGGCCGAGCCACGGCGACCCCGCCGACCCCAGCCTCGCAGACCGCGGCCTCGCCCCCTGGCGCACGCTGGGCGATGCCGTCGGTGACACCCTCACCCGCGAGAGCTGCGAGCGCCGCGCCTGCTACCCCTGCGACGGCTCCCACGGCCGCGCCTGCACGGAGCCCTGGAGACGGGACGCGCCCGCACCCACGCTGGTCGTGGGGGAGGAGAAGGGCACCCGCGCGCATGCTCCCGACTGGGACTTCCACGGCGGCCCCGACCGCGCCTCGGACACCGCCTTCCTCGTCGCGGGCGTGCGCCGCATCGACGTGCGCGAGGGCCTGCTGCTCCAGGGCTTCCCCGCCGACTGGCCGCTCCAGGGCACCGTCCACGAGCGCTACCTCCAGATCGGCAACGCCGTCCCGCCCCCGCTCTCCGAGGCCATGGGCCGTGCCGTGCTCGCCGCCCATCGCGTCTGGCTCGACCTCCGGGCCCGCGGCGTCGCCCCCGACGCCCTCGCCGACACCCTCCGCCGCACCGCCACCACGCTGCCCTCCACCCTGGAGACCGGCCCATGACCGAGCCCACCCTGATCCAGTCCCTCGCCGACCACGTCCAGGCCGCCCTCGAGCGCGACGTCCGCGCCGGCCGCGTCCCCCGCGCCGTGCGCTCCTGGTCCCAGGTGCCCGCCGCCGCCGACTACGGCCGCGACCACCTCGCCCGCGCCACCGCCACGGACGCCGACGCCTTCCTGCGCCGCCAGCAGGCCGCCTTCGAGATCGTCGCCCACCGCCTCGGCTGGGGACAGCGCCCCGCCTGCGCCTGCCAGGCCCTGCGCGCCCCCGACGCCGTGCCCAAGGCCACCACCCGCGTCCGGATCGACAAGGCCGCCCTGCGTCTGGCCCTCGGCGGCCAGCCCGAGCTGCTGGAGGCCATGGAGGACCGCCAGGCCAAGGCCGCCGGCCAGATCGGCGTCAACGCCGCCGTGGTCTGGAAATTCATGACCTCCGCGGTCTACCAGTCCGGCGACCTGCCCGTCCTCGCCACCCGCGAGGCGCTCCAGAATTCCCGCGATGCTTGCGAAGCCGCGGTCCGCGCCCGCAAGCTCCGGGCCGGCGACGGCCGCTTCGACGTCACCTGGGACGCCGCCACCCGCACCCTCACCTGGGAAGACAACGGCGCGGGCATGGACACCGCCACCATCCTCGGCAAGTTTCTCGTGATCGGCGAGACCGGCAAGGGCGCCGCGGGCGACTCCGAGGAGGCGGCGGGGGGCTTCGGCGTGGCCAAGGCCGTCATCCTCGGTTGCTCCACCAGCTTCCGCTGGGATCTGCACAGCCGCGACAACCTCGCCGTCTCCGATGGCGCCGGCCAGGACGTGCAGGTCTTCGACGTCGCCCACCTCCCGGGTACCCGCCTCGTCGTCCGCGACGTCGCCCCCGAGTTCGACCAGGTTTGGGACCACGCCCGCGGCGCCAACGTCGCCCTCGAGGACCGCCTGCGCGAGCTGCTCGCCGCCAACGACCTGCCCCGCATGACCCTCACGCTCAACGGCGAGCCCGTCCAGCCCATGTTCAGCCGCCGCGGGGGCGGCAAGGTCCGCGTCGAGGGCGACTGGGGGCGCGGCACCACCGCCACCATCAAGGCCTACCGCCGGCCGCCCGGGGACAGACAGGGGGCGTACTACGTCAGACTCGGCGGATTAGCGCAGTTCTCCCTCCCGTCCCAGCGCCGCCGCCTCAAGGCCGACGTGGTCGTGGACCTCGCCACCACCGTCCGACCGGGCGAGCGCGGCTACCCCCTCAACGCCGCCCGCGACGCCCTGCAGGGCCCGGCCCGCTGGACCTTCTCCGATCTCGTGGACGAGGTCGAGAAGGAGAGCGAGTCCGTCGGACGGAGCGAGGAGGACGAGGTCTACGACCCCGACTCCGACCAGGCCGCCGAGCGCGCCGGCGCCGCCGAGCTGGCCCAGCTCACGGCCGACGCCTTCGCCGACGAGGCCTTCCAGAAGGCGCTGGCCGAGGCCGCCGGCGGCATCGCCGACTTCTACGCCGAGCAGGCCCGCTACGCCGACAAGCAGGAGCCCGTCGCCTCCCTGGCCCCAGCCGGCTCCAGGGCCCCCCGGCCCTCCGACGGCGACGTGCCCGAGCGCGGGACCGTCCTGCCCCCGGGGATGCGGGTCGCCGTGGCCGCCGCCCCCGTCGAGCCCGACGTCGCCGCCCCCAGCACCCCGGCCCAGGCCGCCCGGCAGCTCCGCGTCGTCCTGCAGGCCGCCGACCAGGCCGCCGAAACGGGCGGCTTCCCCCCCGCCATCACGGACGAGGTGGCCCAGGCCCTGGACCGCGCCGAGCTCGGCTGGCCCATGACCGAGGCCGACCTGGGCACCATCGCCGCCGCCGTCGAGCAGGCCGCCGAGGCCTCCCTCGAGCAGGGTGGTGGCGGCTTGCTCCAGGCCGCCGGCGTCGCCCGCGCCTTCGAGCTGCTCCAGGCCCCCGCCCTGGCCCAGCCCCGGCCCGACCACAGCCCCGTGCCCGCGCCCCGCAAGGTCAACCCCTTCGGCCGGCTCGCCGGCCTGCGCATCAGCCGCAAGCGCTACGACCGCGCCCGCGCCGCCCGCTTCAAGAAGGGCTACGCCCGCTGGATCCCGCACCTCGCCGCCTGGGACGCCACCCTGCGCCTCATCGCCGCCGAAGCCCGCATCCGGCGCCGCTTCCGCCCCGGCTTCGTGCTGGACGACGAACTGATCGGCCTCACCGCCACCACCCCCGCCGGCGGCATCGTCATCTACGTCCACCCGGACCGCTTCGCCCAGGTCGTGAAGGCCCACCGCGAGCGGCCCCTCGCCATCGCCGCGTTCCTGCATGGCCTGGCGGTCCATGAGCTCACGCATGCCGATGGCCGCATGGGCGAGGGACACGGAGAATCCTACATCGCGGCCCGCGAGGACCTGGGCGCCGCCACCGCCCACCTGCTGCCCGCCATCGCCGTGTTGGTGACCCGGCTGCTGGGGTTGCCCGTGAAGGCCGGCGAGGACGAGAAGCGCGCCGCCCGCCTGGCCCGCGACCTGGAGCGCGCCAAGGCCACGGTGAAGGAGCAGAAGGCGCGGATCGCTGCGCTGGAGCGGGGTGACAGCGGGACCACCACGCCGGGCACCTCCGGCCGCCGTCGTCAGGGCCCCGCCGAGCGGGTGCTGGACGCCGCGGTAGGGGCCATGCGGGGGCGGTTGCCCGAGGGGGTGGAGCCCGCCTACCTCGACGGGTTCCTGGCGCGACACCGGACCAGCCTCGTGGAGATCGTACGAGCGAGGATGGAGGCGGCGTGAACCCCGAGGCCGTGCTGGACGCCGCGGTGGCCAGCCTGCGGGCGCGGCCGCCGGCGGGCGTGGACCGGGGCTACCTAGAGGGGTTCGTGGTGCGCCATCGGGCCGCGCTGCTGGGCGCGGTGCGCGGGGCACTGGAGGCGCGCCGGGGCTACACGCCGCGGCTGGCGGCGGCCCTGCGGGAGCTGTCGGGCGTGCTCGAGGAGCACGGCTTCGCCGCCACCCAGAGCGCAGTGATCGCCTTCTACCTGTACCAGGAGGGCGCACCGCTCTACCAGGTGTTCCCCTGGCTGGACGAGCACCCGGGGGTGGATGATCCCGAGTGGATCTTCCGCGGTGATGTGGGGGCGCTGGTGGCGCTGGTGCGCGAGGACCTGGATCTGGCCCTCACCGAGTTCTGCCCCGAGGACGAGTTGGGCACCTGCCGCCGGCACATCACTGAGCTGCTTCCGGTGATCCGCGAGGTGGCCACGGCCGCGGGGCTCACGCCCCCGGATCTCGTGGTCACCGACGAGGGGCTGATGGAGCGGTGAAGCCCGGGTGTGGGGAACGATTCTGCCTGCCTTCTGAACCGGCGGGGCCTACATGGAGAGCAGGAGGTTCGCAGTGAAGTCCTCATCCCCAGCCCCCATCCGAGTCGCCATCTACGCCCGCGTGTCCACCGTCGGCAAGGGCCAGGACGTGGGCCTCCAGCTCGACGAGCTGCGCCAGGTTGCGGCCCAGCGGGGGTGGCAGGTCGCCGAGGAGCGCATCTACGTCGATGATGGGGTGTCGGGCGCCAAGGAGACCCGTCCCGCCCTGGACCGGATGATGGCCGACGCCCAGGCTGGGCGTTTCGACCTGGTCGCCGTCTGGAAACTGGACAGGCTCGGCAGGAGCGTCCAGCACGTTCTAAGCCTCTTAGATCAGCTCGGTGCCCAGGGCATCGAGTTCGTCTCCATCCGCGACCCGGGCCTGGACACGACCACGCCCGCCGGACGGTTGTTCACCGCCATCATTGCTGCCTTCGCCAGCTTCGAGAGGGACATCATCCGGGAGCGCGTGATCGCCGGCGTCCGCCGAGCACAGGCCGCGGGGAAGCACTGCGGCAGGCCGAGGAAGGACCTGGAGCTGCGCCCAGCGGTGGCCATGTTGAAGGAAGGCAGGGGGCTCCGCGAAGTAGCGAAGATCCTTGGGGTCAGCCGGGCCACGCTTCGGAGGCGGTTGCAGGAGGCCGGGGGGTGGCCCGGTGGAGAGGCGGGCGGGCAGGAGCAGGGGGCGGTGGCGTGACCCCGAATGCGGAAGGCCCCAGCCGGGCCTCGCGCCGCAAGTGTGGGGGGGGGGACGCGGTCACGAGGTTGACCCGGCCGGGGCCGAATGAACCCAGGCTATCCAGCGGAAGGCGGGCGAGCCCGAACCATATGGGTCTTGATGGCGCATCAGGCGCCGTCAGGAGGCCACATGCAAAAAGTACCGAAGGACAAGAGATTCCGCACGTTCTCGCCCGACATCTTGCAGGGCTGCCGGGAGGTCTTCGAACCTCGCTGCGGCCACCCGCTCACGGAAAGTGACTGCCAGGAGATCACGAACAACCTGGTGGGCTTCTTCGAAACCTTGATCGAGTGGCGCGATGCTGACCTGGTTCGAGAGGGGCGGGCAGAGAGCGCGGAGGACGACACCGAGTAGGTGCCCTGGGCTCCTCGTTCCCAGGCGCTCAACAGGGTGCCAGTCCGGCGTGCCGCCGTTCTGATACCGCTTCTACTTCTTCCCACCCGGAGGGGCGTTTCCCCGACTGCCGCCGGACGGGTTGCCGGTCGTGCTCGGCCAGTTGCCACCACCGCCGCTCTTGCCGCCGCCGCCGC
>JBDRKM010000352.1:0-33526 GCA_043814015.1 Pseudomonadota bacterium | reverse complement strand
GCTGGGGGGACGGAGTCCCCCCACAGGCGGGCGGCCGCAGCCGCGGCCGCCAGTGCACGCGCCGACGGTCTTCGGAGGGGTGGTCAAGGACTTCCGGGCGTGTGCACTAGCGGTCAGTACCCGCCCCGCGCCTGGTCGATGAAGTCGTCCCAGAGGGTCTCGTCGGCCCAGGTGCCCCGGGTGTACTCGCTGTCCATGCGGCCCCAGGTGGGCGTGTAGATGGAGATGCCCGTGGCGTCCTCGTAGGAGCGGCCGTTGGTGTAGTTGGCCAGCACCACGCGGGCGTAGACCTCGCGTACGCCCTCGATGGCGGCCAGCACGTCGGCATCCGCCAGGCTGGAGCCCTCGAGGTGATCGAGGAAGTCGCCGATGTCGTGGTCCTGGCCCCAGCCGTGCTCGAAGTCCTGGGCGTCCGAAGCGCCGTCGTCCAGCAGGTCGCTGGCCCGACCCGTGTCGATCATGGCCTGGGCCAGCGCGTCGAGGGCGGCGTTCAGATCGCCCAGGGCGGCCAGGTCCACCACGGACTGGGTGGAGTCGCGGGTCTCGTAGAAGCGGCGGGCGATCACCTCGCCCAGCGCCGCGGCGTCCATGCCGGGATCGGCCACGAGGTCGGCCATGGCGGTGTCGTAGGGCCATCCGTCCCAGTCCTCGGAGGCCTGGGAGCCGACGAAGACGTCGGCGTAGGGCGCGGAGACGTAGTGGACCTCCCAGCTGCTCATCAAGCAGGCGTCCATCCCCAGCAGGTCCAGCGGGCGACCGAGGGTGGCGGCCACGCCGGCCAGGGCTTCCTCCAGGTCGCCGCGGGCGATGGAGATGTCGTTGCCCGAGCTGGCGTCCTCGGAGATGCCCTTGGTCTCGCCATCGGCGGCCAGGTACCAGCCCCAGCCGTGGTCCCACAGGACCAGGGCGTAGCGCTCGGCCGGGAAGCTCTCGATGCCCCAGGTGGCGAAGTCCGAGATGGTCTCGGGGACACCGGAGTCGGTGGCGCCGAGATCCTCCAGGACGGTGGAGGTGACGGCGTCGGTGTCGCTGTCCCGCGCGATGAGGTAGCGGCGGGCGCCGGTCCAGTTGCCGTCGGCGCTGGACTCGCCCCGCGCGCGATCGAGCTGCACGACGATGTTCACCTCGGCGCTGGAGCCGACCATCTCCATCTCGTTGACGTCGCCCAGCGCGCTGTCCTCCAGGTTGTTGTCGCCGTTGACGAAGACCATGAAGGTCCAGGCGGCGGCCGAGCCGTCCAGGACGAGGGTCTGACCGCTGTCGGAGCCCGTGAGGCCGGAGGCGGAGGTGACCTGGAGGGTGCAGGTGAGCTCGCCAGCGGCCGCGAAGGTGACCTCGGCGGTCTCGCCGGCGGCGGTGGTGCCGTCGTCGCAGCTCCAGTCCCAGGCGCTCAGGGCGTAGCCCTGGGGGTCCGAGGAGCCCGAACCGTCCAGGGTGACGCCCTGGCCGATGCGGGCGGTGCCCGGCATGGCCACCACGGCGACGGGAGGCTGATCCGGGGGCGCGGTGTCGTCGGGATCGACCGGCTCCCCGGTGTCGTCCACAGCGTCGGTGTCGTCGGCAGGAAGCTGCGAGTCATCGCCCTTTTTCGTGATGGGTGGGTGGCAGGCGGGCAGCGCCATGGCGAGGGAGAGCGACAAGAGGAACGCGGGCTTCATCGGTGACCTCGGGGGATGGCCGGGGGCGGTCCGCAGCACTATAGTCGTGGTCCGCACGCCCCTGCCATCCGGGGGCCGGGTCCGAGGATACGACATGGGAATTCTTAGCGGTGCGTTGACAGCGCGACGGTACCGGGTGGTGGGGCCAGTCCCCGCCGACTTCCGTGATCGGTACGCCCAGGCCTTGCGGGAGCACGCCTTCCGAGCCTCTTCGGATCCGACGCGGACCGAGGAGACCATCGGCTGGTGCGAGATCCACAACCTGCTGGACGTGGAGTTCACCGACATCAACCACTGGCTGGCGGATCGCTACGCCCTGTTCGCCCTGCGGGTGGACAAGAAGACCGTCCCGGCCAAGCTGTTCAAGGCCCACCTGGAGAAGCGCGTGGAGGCCTGGTGCGCCGAGCACCAGCGCGAACGCTGCCCGGTGAGCGTGAAGGGCGAGCTCAAAGAGAAGCTGCTGTTCGAGATGCTCGCCCGCTCCCTGCCGCGGGTGCAGGTCTTCGAGCTGTGCTGGAACGTAGTGGACGGCTGGCTGCTGTTCCACAGCCTCTCCGAGCGTGGCGCGGAGCGCTTCACCAAGCTGTTCTGGGAGACCTTCGGCCTGCGGGTGCTGCCCGAAGCCCCGCTGGATCTGCTCCCGCTGGAGGAGGCCGGGCTGATCGACATGCTCATGGCCACCGGCGGCCTGGACTATCGCCCCGAGGTGACCCGATGAGCGTCGAGACCAGCGCCCCCTGGGGCGAGGAGCCCACCCCCGTCCTGCCCCACCTGGCGGCGGAGTTCCTGCTCTGGCTGTGGTGGTCGGCCTCCCAGCGCGCCTGCCACGCCGACCTCGGCGAGCCCCACGGCGAGGTGGACTTCTGGGTAGACGATCGCCTGGCCTTCAAGGCTCCGGATGAAGGAAAGGCCGCCGCGGTGATCACCGGTGAGAACCCGGCAGAGGCCCTGGAGGCCCGCGCCGCGGTCGCCGGCGGCAAGGTGCTGCGCGAGCTCAGGCTCTGCATCCGGCGTGAGGATCGCGAGTTCGCCGCGACCTTGAAGGCACCGCAGCTCGATCTCGCCCAGGTGAGCCTGCCGCAGGTGGTCAAGGGCGACGGAGAGGAGGCGCTGTACGACCGCATGTTCCTCTACGAGGAGCTGCACGGGCTCGTCGCGGCCTTCTTCCGGCAGTTCGCCGAGGACCGCGTCTCGGGCGAGTGGGCCACGGCGCGACTGCCCGCCATCCGCGCCTGGATCGCCGAGCGGACGGGGGTCGCGGGAGACGAGGAAGAGGACTGAAGCCAGTCGTTGAGCCTGCCTTGACAAGGGTTGGGCGCTGGCCTACATGGCCGGGCAACCGGCGGCCGACGGCCGCCGAGCCATGATGCGCGGTTAGCTCAGCTGGATAGAGCGTTGGTCTCCGGAACCAAAGGTCACAGGTTCGAATCCTGTACCGCGCGCCTTCCTTTCTCTCTGCCGGCCGCTGTCACGGGGATCGCCGCCGCCATGACTCCCTGTACCCTCCTGCTCGCCCTGCTGCTCTCCGCCCCGCGGGCGAACGCCCAGGTGCCGCTCGACGGCGGCTTCGGCGTGGCCGCCCCCGCCAGCCGCGAGCGCCTCGGGGGCGCCTTCGGGCTCGGCGCCGCGGTGGGGACCCCTTCCGGCCTCACCGGCAAGCTCTGGCTGGGCGACACCAACGCCGTGCAGTTCGCGTTCGGCGGGCGCTGGGGCGAGTTCCAGGATCTGTCGGCCACCGGCGACTTCGTGCTCCACTTCCGGCCCATCAACGTCGAGGGAGACGAGTTCTCGATCCCGGTGTACGCTGGCGGCGGGCTCAAGATCGACGAGAACTTCGCCGAGGCGGGCAACCTGTTCCTCATCGGGCCCCGGGTCGTGCTCGGCGCCACTGTGCTCGTCCCCACGCTGCCCGTCGATCTCTACCTGGAGATCGCTCCCACCCTCTACGTGGCCACGCTCTGGGGTTGGAGCATGGATGGCCAGGTGGGGGCCCGTTACTACTTCTGACCGATGTTGGTCCCCATGCCCCTCACCGACAATCGTCCACGCACCGCGCGTTCCGCACGCCTCGCCGGGGGGCTGCTCGGGGACCACGGGTGAAGCTCCGCTTCTGGGGTGTGCGCGGGTCCATCCCGGTGCCCGGGGCGCGGGCCCTGCGCTACGGCGGTAACTCCTCCTGTGTGGAGATCACGGCGCCCGGTGCGCCCAGCTTCGTGCTCGACTGCGGCACGGGGGCGCGCGAGCTCGGGGTGGAGCTTCTCGGCCGCCCAACGCGGCAGCTCATCGTGGCGTTCACCCACTTCCACATCGATCACACCCTCGGCTTCCCGTTCTTCGCCCCCATCTACGCACCCTCCTTCGACGTGGAGATCCTGTTGCCCGGTCATGATCCGGCCGAGGCCAGGGGGCTGCTGATGGAGTTCTTGAACGGGGTCTTCCATCCGCTTCGCCTGGCGGACATCCCCGCCCCGGTGCGGTACACCAGCATGGTCCCCGGCGTCCCGCGCATGGTCGGGTCCTACCTCGTGCGCACCGTCGCCCTCAACCATCCGGGGGGCGCCTGCGGCTACCGGGTGGAGCACGGTGGGCGGGCGATCGGCTACTTCACCGACACCTCCCCCATGGCGCGGCCCGACGAGGGCGTGCTGGTCGGGCAGGCCCCGACCGAGGCCGAGGAGCGGGTGATCGCGGCCATGGTTGGCCTCGACGCGCTCGTGTTCGATACGATGTTCACCCGGGAGGCGTACCTGGAGCGGATGGGGTGGGGACACTCCTACCCCGAGTACGCCGTGGCGCTGGCGCGAGCAGCCGGCGTCCCGCAGCTGTACCTCTTCCACCACGCGCCTGAAGCCAGCGACGACGATCTCGACGCGCTGGCCGCGCGATGGGCAGGCAGCCGCGGGCCCGTGGTCCATGTCGCTCGGGAAGGAGGCGAGGTGGACCTCGAGGGGTGAGCTCGTGGATCGACGAGAGCCTCATCCTCAGTGAGCTGACGGGTGCCCTGCTGGTGCTCGCGGTCCTGTGGGTGGTCGTGCTCAAGAACCAGCTCTGGCAGCACTGGCTCCGGGGCAGGTACCAGTCCGCCCTGGAGTCGGTGGCCGCTGAGCTGGGGCTGGCGGTGGTCTCCGGGTGGCGCGCGCGCATCGAGGCGCGGGGGCGCCGGGCGGGGGTGAAGGTCAAGGTCCAGTGGCGCGCGGGCGCCGGCCCCCACAAGCTCACCATCCGGGCCCGCCGCGCGTGGCGCTCCCGGCGGTGGACCGGGGCGCCCGACACTCCGGCGCCCGAGGTGCTCGCCCACGTCGAGCGGCTGGTAGGGGAGCTGGGCGGGTAGGGCTCACACCGTCGCGGACTCCAGCTCCCGTGCCGTGTCCCTCCGCGCCGCCTCCTCCGTGGCGTGCGCGCGCAGCCTGCCGAGCACCTGGTCCAGGCCCTCGGGGGCGGGGAAGCCCGCGCCCTTGCGGGAGAAAGCGAGCCCGGCGCGGGCCTCGGCCAGGGTGGCGGAGGCGTAGTCCAGCAGGCTCTCGGTGCGCTGGCGCTCCAGGGCCAGGGCCTCGGCGTGCTGCTCCATGAGCTCCAGGTGCCTCAAGGTCGCCTGGCGGCGGTCGCGGGTGTAGGGGTCGTCCGTGGCGTAGACCGCGGCGCGGGCGGCCTCGACCTTCTCGGTGATGCCCTCGCCGGCCAGCAGCTCCAGCTCCTGATCCTGCTCCTGCAGCGCCAGGGAGAGACGGTACACCCAGGCGGCCACCTCGCCCAGGCCCTCGCGGGTCTCGCGGTCCGGGGCCATACCGCGCACCACCCGGTCGGTCTCCCAGGCTTTGAGGCAGGGATCGCGGTAGCGGGCCGCCAGGGTCGCCCGGATGCGGCGCGGGGAGGGGATGCGGGCCACGGCGCGCCAGTCCACGGCCATCACGGCCAGGGTGAGGGCCGGCAGCAGGGAGGCCGTGAGGATGGAGATGGGCGAGGCCAGCACCGGGGGCAGGGCCAGGGCCAGGGCGCGCTGGGTCACCACGGCCAGGGGGAAGAGGGCCGCGCCCGCCAGGGCCGCGTTCAGCAGGCGCCACTTCGGGCGCCGGCCCAGCTCGAGCCACGCCGCGCACAGGCCAGCCACCAGGCCAGCGGCGCTCCAGACGGGCAGGGAGGCCAGGCTGGCGAGCCAGGCGGCGGCCACGACGAGGGGCACCACGACGACGGCCAGTGGCAGGTGGCGCGGGCGGGCGGTGCTGGCGGCCAGGCCCAGGGCCAGGACGGGAGCCCACAGGGAGCCGGAGAGGCCGAGGGCCACCAGGGCGAGCCAGGCGGCGGCCTGCCACAGGGTCCAGGTGAGCAAGCGACGCGGGAGCTGGAGGGTCGCGGCGGGGGCGAGGTCGAAGCGCCCCTGGCTGCTCAGGGCTTCAGTGGGCGTATTCACGGGCGGCCTCCTTCTGGACCTTGAGGGCGCGCATTCCCTCCTCGGAGTCGGGCGAGGAGCCCGCGTACACGGGCAGCGCGGACATGTAGTCCTGCTCGTCCCCCATGAGCTCGGGCGCGTCGAAGTCGATGGAGGCCTGCTTGAGCAGGCTGCTCGTCCGCGCCAGGGCGGCGCGGGCCTTCGTGGCGTCGCGGGCCTGGAAGGCGCGGGCGGCCTGCTCGGCCAGGACGGCGGCCTGGGCGCGAGCGGCCTGGACCGCGGTCTCCTGGTCGAGGCTGGCGGCGGCGCGGGCGGCGTTGCGGGTCACCTTGGGGGCGAGCTCCACCGTGTTCCGGATGGGCTGGCCGAGGTCGAGGTCCTGGTAGGAGAGGCTCACGGAGGCCAGCGGCAGGCTGTCTCCGGTGGGGGTGGGCAGGTCGAGGCGGACCACCACCTTGCGCTCCTGGCCGGCGTAGATGTCGCCCAGGTAGACGCGCCAGCCGTGGCCGTCGGTGGTGTCGGTGTAGCCGTAGGTCTCGGCCACGCGCACCCCGGCGGGCAGATCCAGCCGCAGGGTGACGTCGCGGGCCACCGTGCGGGTCATGGTGTGCAGCTCCTCGGAGAAGATGCCGGCCAGCTGCTGGGCGTCGTCCACGAAGTGGTAGGAGCCGCCCCCGGCGTCGGCCATGGAGGCCAGCAGATCCTCGTTGAAGTCCAGGCCGAGCCCGATGGTGCTGGTGCTCACGTCGGCGATGGCGGCCTGGCCCGCGAGGCGGGAGAGGCTGGTGGCGTCCGAGATGCCCACGTTGGCGTGCCCGTCCGAGAGCAGCAACATGCGCCGCACGTAGCCGTCGCCGCCGGAGCGTAGCTGCTCCAGGCCGGTGGTGAGGCCGTCGTACATGTTGGTGCCGCCGCCCTCGTGGATGCGCGCGATGGCCGAGAGGATGCTGTCGCGGTCCACCACCTCCTGGGCGGGCAGCAGGACCCGCGCGCGGTCGCTGAAGGTCACCAGGGAGACGCGGTCGCCCGGCTGCAGCGAGGAGACGAGCTCCCGCGCGGCCTGGCGGGCGTAGTCGATCTTGCGCCAGCCGCTCATGGAGCCCGAGCAGTCCATCACGATGGACACGTCCACGGGCATGCGCAGGTCTGCTTCGGGCTCGGGGGCCTTGACCGTCAGCAGCAGGAAGCGGTCCTCGTCGGTGCCGGCCAGCAGCACACCCTGATCGAGGGTGGCGGAGAGGGCGAGGCTGCCCGCGGGGCCGCTGGGCTGCACCGCGGTGGGCGTGACGGGCGGCTCGGGGCGGGGGCGCTCGGTGCGCTCGGCAATGGGGCGCTGGGTTGGCGCGAGCAGCGTGGCCGCGGCGGCGGCACCCGCCAGCGTAAGGGTGAGCATCCATGGACGCATGGCTTACCTCCTGGGAGCGGTCGGACAACGGCGGGGGAGGGGGGTTCCTTACACCAACGCCCGAGGGGGCGGCGATGTTCACCAGAACTTCCAGGGGTCAGGACGTTGCAATTACTTTTTCTTGCCTGTCCTCCCCCGGCGCCGTGCCCAGACCCCCAGGGGTCAGGATGTTGCAATTACCATTTCCCGCCAGGGCTCCGCTCCGGTGGGCGGACTGGGGCTGGCTCAAGGGGCCGCCCAGAGCTCCTGCTCGTCATCCGCCGCCACCCGTTCCCAGCCCGCCTCCCGCAGGGCCTCGCGGGCCAGGGGGGCGCGGCCACCCAGCTCCCGGGGGTGCAGCATGACCTGGCCGACGCCTGCCGCGAGCAGCGCGGCCACCGAGGGTGGCTGGACGGGCGCCTCGACCTGCTCCACCGGGTCCAGCGCGCGCCAGGTGGCCAGCCAGGGGGCCTGGCCGGAGGGGGCCACGAAATTGAAATCGAAGCGCCAGGGCGAGGCCGCGCGGTGGAACGCCTGGTAGTAGAGCAGGTAGCGGGCGCGCGGGCGGGAGGGATTCACCTGGCCGGGGGGCAGGGCCACGGGGCCGGGTACCTCCAGCAGCACGGTAGGGGCGACTTCGGCGTAGGGCGCGGGGAGCGCGGCGGGGGCTTCGGGGAGGATGGGCTCCACGGGGGAGAGGAGCAGGCCCTCGGCCACGATGGCGGCGGCCAGCCAGGCGCCATACCGCCAGCGTTGGGCGGCGAGGCCCGCGATGGGTGCGGCCAGGAAGAGGGCGGCCACCACGAGACGGTACGGGAAGCGCACCATGGCCAGGCCGGGGAGGGCGTACCAGGGGCCCCAGCCGGTGGAGAGCAGCCAGCACAGGGCCGCACCGGCCGCCAGCCAGGGGCGCCTGCGGGCGCCGAGGGCGAACAGGCCGAGGGCGACGAAGCCCAGATAGCTGGTGAGGGCGAAGGGGTTGAGGCCGGACAGCAGGCCGGGGCGGGGGAGGGTGAGCGCCGTACCCATGGCCACGCGCACGGCGGGGTCGAGGGGGGCGGCGGCTGAGAAGGCGCCGTGGAAGAGGAACCACAGCGGCAGGGCCAGCAGGGTGCCCCCGAGTGCGGTGAGGGGGGCGCGCGGGCCCTCGCGGGTGCGCGCCGCGGCCACCATGAGGCCAGCGAGGCCGAGGTACCAGGAGGAGGCCACTACGAGGGCAAAGGCGGCGGCAGCCGCGAGGGGGCGGCGGCGGGCCAGCAGCAGGCCCCAGAGCGCCAGCGTCCAGGCGTCGGTGCCCTCCACGATGCCCTCCACCGCGTAGCCATGCAGCGTGGGGGCGCAGCCGAACAGCGCCGCGCCTACCAGGGCGCCGCGGGCTTCCAGCCCCTCGGCCCGCAGCCAGGTGAAGGCCAGCAGGGGGCCGGCGAGGCGCGCGGCCAGCAGGGTGAGGTTCCAGACCCAGGGGAGGGGAAGGCCGGCGGCGAGCAGCGGCCAGGCGGCCCAGCCATGGATGGGGCTGGAGTAGTAGAAGCCCGCGCCGTCGGGCCAGGCCAATTCGGGCGCCATCGTGGGCAGGCCTGGCTGGTGGGCGGCGAACCAGTGCAGGCCCCAGACCGAGGGGTAGAGGTCGGTGAAGGGCTGGCCGATCAGGTGGCCGTGCAGCAGGGCGGGCAGGGCGGGCAGCACACCCCAGGCCAGGGCCAGGAGCAGCGCCCAGGCCCAGGGGCGGCGCACTATCCCTCCTGGGGCGCGGCCAGCCCCGCCAGCCAGGCGGCGATGTGCTCGAGCTCCTCGTCTTCCAGCTTGTCGCGCCAGGGCTGCATGGCGCTGCCGTCGGAGCCCTGGCGGATGCGGCGGACCAGCTCGGGCGCGTCGTGGAGCTTGCCGCGCAGATCGGCGGGGGCTGGATCGAGGGCGCTGGCGGCGGGGCCGTCGCCCGCGGCGTGCAGGCCGTGGCATGCCTGGCAGCGCTCGCGGAAGGCCACCCGCCCGGCCCGGGCCTCGGCGGGGAGGGCCGGAGGGAGGGGGGGGAGCCCGGCGGCGGGTTCGGGGGTGGGGGCGCAGGCGAGCAGCAGTGCGAGGAGGGGGAGCATTGCGGGAAGGTAACCGGCCGGCGGGGGAGAGCGGTCTCTGGGCACGCGCCACGGTAATGGACGGGTCGTGTCCGGCTGACGAGCCTTGTTCGTGTCCTGGCCCGTGGAGCGGCCCTGGCCACAGCCGCCGCTGATGGGCTGCCAGGTCGGACTGCACGGGAACAGCGCATTCGAAGGCTTCCCCCAGAAGGGTGTAGCGAGATCGGGGGCTCGCCTTCCGGCGGTGGTGCTGGCGCGGTGACCTGGGGCTGTCACCGGGGTGGGTGGGGCGGAGAGGGTCGGCGGGTGACGAGGGGGTGCCCCGGCCCCCCTGCTTGCTCCAAAGCACGCCCCGCGCTAGGCTTGCGCGTTCCCGCGGCGGACCCGCTCCCTGGCGAGTCCCCCGCATGCACATGCTTCCCTTCCGCAGCAGAGAGAGGAGTTCCTCATGGCCGATGCTCTTGGCATGATCGAGACCAAGGGGTTCGTGGCGATGGTCGAGGCGAGCGACGCGATGGTCAAGGCCGCGCGCGTCGAGCTCGTCGGCTACGAGAAGATCGGTGGTGGCTACGTCACCGCCATCGTTCGCGGCGATGTCGCGGCCGTCAAGGCCGCCACCGAGGCGGGCGCCCGCCAGGCCCAGCGCGTCGGCGAGCTGGTCTCCGTGCACGTCATCCCCCGCCCGCACGAGAACATCGACGAGGTCCTGCCGCTGGGCCGCAAGCCCGAGCCGAAAAAGTAAGGCGGGTCCCCTGGTTTCCGGCGCTCCTTCGGGCGCCGCCACCCGGTCCCCCCCACTGCGCCAGGAGACGCCATGAAGCTGGGCAAGATCGTCGGTACGGTCGTGTCGACCCGCAAGGACGAGAAGATCGAGGGCCTCAAGCTCTACATGGTCCGCGATCTGTCCCTCGACATGCAGGAAAAAGACAGCTTCGTGGTGGCCGCCGACGCCATGGGCGCCGGCATCGGCGAGGTGGTCCTCTACGCCTCCGGCTCCTCCGCCCGCATGACCAAGGCCACGGACAAGAAGCCCTGTGACGCCGTGGTCATGGCCATCGTCGACCTCCTCGAGGTCGAAGGCCAGACCGTCTACACCAAGAACCCCGGCCGCGGCGAGGGCTGATCCCGCCCCCGTCGTCGTGCCTGAACGGGGGTCCCCATGTTGCCGCGTGAGCAGGTCACCGAGATCGTCGAGCGGGTCCTGAACCAGGTCCGCAGCGGCCAGGCGCCGTCCGCTCCCTCCACGCTTCCGGCCCAGCCCCACGGGGTGCTGCCGGATGTGACGCAGTGCAGCCAGGCCGCGCGCCAGGCGCAGCAGGTGCTGGTGGCGCTGCCGCTGGAGAAGCGGCGGGAGATCATCGCCAACATGCGGCGGCGGCTCACGGAGAAGACCGTGGAGCTGTCGCGCATGGCCGTGCAGGAGACCCGCATGGGCCGGGTCGAGGACAAGATCAAGAAGAACGTCCTCGCCATCAACCGCACCCCGGGCCCCGAGATCCTGGAGACGGTGGCGTATACGGGCGACGACGGCCTCACGCTGGTGGAGCGCGCGCCCTACGGGGTCATCGGCTCCATCACCCCCACCACCAACGCCACCGAGACCATCATCTGCAACGGCATCGGCATGGTGGCCGGCGGCAACGCGGTGGTGTTCAACTGCCACCCCCGGGCCAAGAACACCTCGGCCTTCACCGTGGACATCATGAACCGCGCCAGCATGGAGGTCGGCGGCCCCGACAACCTGCTGACCAGCGTGGGTTCGCCCACCATCGGTTCGGCCCAGGAGCTGATGAAGCATCCGGGCATCCAGCTGCTGGTGGTCACGGGCGGGCCGGCGGTGGTCAAGGTGGCCATGGGCTCGGGCAAGAAGGTCATCGCGGCCGGCCCGGGCAACCCGCCGGTGGTGGTGGACGAGACCGCCGACATCGGCCAGGCCGCCCGCGGCATCGTGGCCGGCGCCTCCATGGACAACAACCTCATCTGCATCGACGAGAAAGAGGTGTTCGTGGTGGACGCGGTGGCGGATCAGCTCATGGAGGCCATGCAGCACTGCGGCGGCGTGCAGGTGCGCAACTACCAGATCAGCCGCATCGAGAAGCTGGTGGTGCAGCCCGACATGGAGCACCCGGTCACCGAGTGGGTCGGCCAGGATGCGGGCAAGATCCTCAAGGAAGTCGACATCCCCTTCACGGGAGATCCGCGCCTCATCTACGCCGAGGTGCCTTTTACGCACTCCTTCGTGCAGGCCGAGCTGCTCATGCCGGTCATCGGCATCGTGCGATGCCGCGACGTGCACGAGGCCATCGATCTGGCGGTCGAGGCCGAGCAGGGCAACCGCCACACCGCCGGCATGTACTCCAAGAACCTGGACGCCCTGCACCGCATGGCGCGGGCCTGCGACTGCTCCATCTTCGTGAAGAACGCGCCGCACTACGCGGGCCTGGGGTTCGGTGGCGAGGGCTACGCCTCCTTCACCATCGCCAGCCCCACGGGCGAAGGCGTCACCCACGCCGGGCACTTCACCCGCACGCGGCGTTGCACGCTCGCGGGCTACTTCCGGATCGTCTGAGGGGAGCGCGCTTGGTCGAGGCCCTGGCCCTGGTGGAATTGGACAGCGTGGCGCGCGGCATGCGCGCCGTGGACGCGCTGCTCAAGCGCGCCGCGGTCCGGGTCCACGAGGCCAACCTCATCGAGCCCGGCAAGTACCTCATCCTGTTCTCGGGCCCGGTGGCCGATGTGGAGGAGGCCTACCAGGCCGCCTGCGAGACGGGCGGGGATCGCGTGGTGGAGCGCATGCTCTTGCCGGTGGTCCACCGCGGCCTCACCCGCGGGCTGATGGGCCTGGAGGACCGCGACGATCCGGACTGCCTCGGCGTGGTGGAGGGCAAGCACGTGGCCGGGGTGCTGGAGGCCTGCGACCGCTCCCTCAAGGAGGCCGAGGTGGCCCTGTGCGGCATCCGCGTGGCCGGGGCGCTCGGTGGCCGGGCCTACTACGTGGTCAAGGGGCTGCAGCACGACGTGGAGGCGGCGCTGGAGGCCGGTGAGCGCGTGCTCAAGAGGCGCGGTACCCTGTACGCCTCGGAGCGCATCGCCCGGCCGCACCCCGAATTCCTGGCCTGGCTGCTGCGGCCAGCCCCCTTTTCCCCCGGAGGGCTCTGATCATGCAGTTGGCCAAGGTCATCGGCACCGCGGTCTGCGAGCAGAAGTACGAGACGCTCGTGGGCATCCGCCTGCTGGTCATCCAGCCCCACGATCACTCCGGTCAGCCCGACGGCCCGCCGGTGATCGCCGCGGACCCGCTGCAGGCCGGCCCCGGCGATACGGTGGAGTGGGTCACGGGGCGCGAGGCCGCCATGGCCCTGCCCAACAGCTTCGCCCCGGTGGATGTGGCCATCGTCGCCATCGTCGATCACTACTGGGGCGACGAGGGGTACCTGCGATGATCCTCTGCCGCGTCATCGGCAACGCCATCAGCACGGTCAAGCACCCCGTGTTCGACGCCTACTCTGTGATGGTGGTCCAGCCCGTGGATGAGCACGGCCAGCCCATGGGCCGCTCCTTCCTCTCCGTGGACTCCGTCCAGGCGGGCGTGGGAGATCTGGTGCTGTGCGCCCGCGAGGGCAACACGGCCCGGCAGATCCTGGCCAAGCCCTCCATGGCCGAAGTGCCGCACCACTCCGTCATCCTGGCCATCGTCGATGAGGTCGAGATGGCCGGCGCCGCCATGCTCACCGGCCCGGGGAGATAGGCCGTGGAAGAGCAGCTCCGCCGCGATCTGGTCCGCTTCTCCCAGCGGGTGCACGCCGCCGGCTGGGTCGCCAACCACGACGGCAACCTCTCCGTGCGCCTGGGTGAAGGCCGCTTCCTGTGCACGCCCACCGCGGTCTCCAAGGCCGAGGTCACGCCTGAGTCCCTCATCGTGGTGGACGGCCAGGGCAACGTGCTGCAGGGCACCCGCAAGCCCTTCTCCGAGATGAAGCTGCACATCGCCGCCTACCGGGCCCGCCCGAAGGTCGCCGCGGTGCTGCACGCGCATCCGCCCACGGCCACGGGCTTCGCGGTGGCGGGGATCGAGCTGGGCGCGCCCTTCATGCCCGAGCCGGTGGTGTCCCTGGGCGACCGCGTGCCGCTGGTGCCCTACGCCTTCCCTGGCTCCGAGGACGAGTCCGCCCTGTTGGTGGCCGCCCTGCGCCAGGCCGACGCGGTGCTGCTGGCCAATCACGGCGCCTTGAGTGTGGGTCCCGACCTGGAGACCTGCTTCCTGCGCCTGGAGCTGGTGGAGCACCTCTGCAAGATCGCGCTGGTGGCCAGGCAGGTCGGCAGCCCGCGGCCCATCCCGGGGCCGGATGTCCAGGTGCTCATGGAGAAGCGCGAGAAAGCCGGCCTCGGCCCCCGCGCCGAGGGCGTGCGCGGGCCCGTGGGGTCAGCGCCCCCGGCCGCCAGCCTGGCGCCGGGCAGCGCGGCCATGCTGGTGGAGGAAGCCCTCAGGCGCTTCCAGGGGTAGGGCCCGACCTCACTTGACGCTGCACATGCTCTCGAGGTTGGCCACGGTGGTGGGCCCGATGCCCTGCACGCGGTCGAGATCGGCGCAGGACGAGAAGGGGCCGTTGGCCTCGCGGTCGGCGAGGATGGCGGCGGCCTTGCTGGCGCCGATGCCGGGAAGCTCATCGAGCTGGGCGGCGCTGGCGGTGTTGATGTTGATGCGCGCGCCCGAGGGGGCCGGCTCGATGGGCAGCCCGGACGAGGGCGGGGGAGCCGGGGGCTCGTCGCCAGCCGGCTCGATGGTCAGGCCCAGGGCGGACGAGCTCTGGCGGCGGGGCCGTGGCTCGGGGGTGGGCTCGGACTCCAGGGCCGGGGCCGGGGCTGGAGCCGGGGCGACCTCGGCGGCGCCGCCGACGGTGACCAGCGGGGTGAGCTGCGCCAGGGTGGCGGGCCCGATGCCGGGGACGTTGTCGAGCTCGGCGGGGGTGGAGAAGGCGCCGTTCGCATCGCGGTAGGCGATGATGGCGGAGGCCTTGGCCGGGCCGATGCCCGGGAGGGTCTCCAGCTCGGCCTGGGAGGCGGTGTTGATGTTGACGGGCTCGGCCCAGGCGGGGCTGGCCAGGAGCAGGCAGGCGAACAGGACGAGCAACAGGCGGAACATGAGCGCTCCGGGGGGATGGGGTGCGCTGAGTGTACCCGCTCCGCGCGGACGTTGCCTGTGATCCCGAATCGTCGGCTGCGCCGACGAAGCCGTCAGGTATCAGCGGTCAGCTATCAGCTCTTTCGAGCGGCAGCCGGCATCAGCGCACTTCACCCGCGGGGTGGGCAGGCCCGAGCGGGGTGACTCGCGGGAAAGGTGCTTGCTGAAACCTGATACCTGAAAGCTGATGGCTCTGTGTCCGACGATTCGGGTGTGATCGTGCGCGAGCCAGATCAGAGGTCCAGCAGGCCACCCTTCATGGGGGAGCGCGCGCGCAGCCGCGCCAGGCGGGCCTCGTTCTCGGCCAGGATGCGCGCCTCCTCGCGTTCGTCCAGGACCAGGCGCAGCACCGCACCCTCGTGGGCGCCGGCGGGCAGCGCGGCCAACGGCAGCTCCACGCGGTGCTCACCCAACACGAGCACAGCGATCTCCCCCTCGATGCGGTCGATGACGATCATGGCTGGGCCTCCCCGCTAGTGGTGGTCTTCGTCGTCGGGTTGCGGGTTGCAGCAGCGAGCCGGGCGCTTGCCATCGGCGATGGCTTCGTCGTAGCTCTGGTAGGAGACCAGGTTGGCCGGGCTGATCTTCCTGGCCCACTCACAGTCGGGCTCGTGGAAGACATCGCTGTTGCGGGAGGCGACGTACCTGGGCCCGGCCGGGGCGGCATCGCGCTGCTGCTGGGCCTCCACCTGACGGGCCTCGGCGGCGGGCGGGGCGACGGCGCCGGCGGCGACGGACACGATGCCGGTGAGCACCTGCATGCCGTGGCCGCTGGAGACCACCCGCAGGGCGCCGTCCAGATCGGTGCGGTAGACGCGGATGTCGCGGGCGGTGAGGCGGCGGAGGGTGTCCTCGCCCGGGTGGTTGTAGCGGTTGTGCTCGCCCACGCTGATGAGGGCGATGCCCGGCTTGGCCTTGCCCAGGAAGTGATCGGTGGAGGAGTAGTTGGAGCCGTGGTGGGCCACCTTGAGCACGCCGCAGGGCTGCAGCCCGCGCATCTCGACGCGCACCTCGGTCTCCTCCTCGGAGTCGCCGGTGAGCAGCATGCAGTCGTCGCCGTGCTCCACCCGCAACACCACGGAGTTGGCGTTCAGATCGGAGCGGGTGCCGTGGAGCTTGATCTTGGCGGGCCAGAGCACGTCGATGCTGGCCTCGCTGCCGAAGCGGATGTGCTGGCCCGCCTCGGCGGGCTGGTACGCGAGGCCCAGGGACTCCACCGCGGCCATGAGGTTGGTGTAGACCTGGGAGGTGTGGGGCACGCCGCTGTCCATGAAGACGCCGACCGGGAAGGCGCGGATCACGGCCTCCATGCCACCGAGGTGATCGTCGTGGGCGTGGCTGACCACCACGAGATCGAGGTGATCCACGCCGCGGGAGAGCAGCTGCTGGGAGACATCCACGTGACCATCGCCGGCGTCGATCAGGATCACCTTGCCGTCGGGGCTGCGCAGCAGGAGGGAGTCGCCCTGGCCTACGTCGAGCATGTCGAGGAGCAGCTCTCCGGCCGTGGCGGGCAGGGCTGCGACGAGGACCGCCAGGAGGAGGAGCGGGCGGACGAGGGCGTGGAAAGAAGAACGCATAGGACCCTAGGGGATCGCGCCGAGCCAGAGGCTGCGGTTCGTGTAGTCGTAGCAGCCCGCGTAGAAGGTGCCGTTGGAGACGATGACGTTGTTGTGGAACCCGAGCCCCGTGCCGTCATTCCCTGCGATGGTGCTGGATGTCCAGTTGCCGGCGGCCAGGGTGGCGAGCTTCAGATCGTCGTTCTGGCCGTCGAAGTAGAGGATCGACAGCATGTCGCCGTTCTGGAAGAGCTCGGTGTCGGCGCCGACGTAGGGGCCGTCGTCCACCACGTGGGTCTCGAAGTGGCCCGGAGTACCGGCGGCGAACTTGAGGTCCTGGTTGCCCATGTCGTGGTAGGCGATGCGCACGGCGCCGGCCTCGCCCACATGGATGGAGGGCCACTGCCCGACCTCGCCCTCCTCATCGACGGTGCTGACGGTGTAGCCGCTGGCCCCGCCCACCGCGAGGAGCAGGCGACTCCAGGCGGCGTCGTAGAAGGCGATGTACTCAGTGCCATCCGGGGCGATGGCCAGATCCGCGTAGGTGCCGACGTCGGCCGGGGTGGCCTCGCCGCCGGTGTCTCCCGCAGGCTTCTCTTCGCCCTCGATGACCACGGGGCTCCCGAAGGCACCGTCGGCCCAGCGGACCACGCGCAGCTGGCCCTTGCCGGCGTCGTAGTGGGCGATGACAGGGTTGCCGGCAGGATCCAGCGCCATGCTGGCCCACCGGCCGGCGTCGGGGCGGGCGCCGCCGCCGGTGTCGGCCACGCCGACCTCCCACTCGTAGGCGGGGGTAGGCATGGGGTCGGCGCGCATGGTGAACTGGCGGCGGGCGTAGCGCAGGGACTTGTTGCCGATGTCGTAGTAGGCGACCCAGACCACGTCGTCGGGGCCCACCACCAGGGAGGTGTAGGTGCCGCGGTCGCCGGTGTCGAGGCCATCGGCGTCCTTGAAGCCGTCGACCTCCTCGTAGGTCCAGCTCGTGCCGCCGGGCCGGATGTGCCCGAAGGCGACCCCGAGGCCGTCCTCGCTGCGGTCGAAGTAGGACGCGACCGGCGTGCCGTCGGCCAACACGCCCATGGAGGTCCACTGGCCACGATCGCGGTCGGGGACATCCGGGCCGGAGGTGTCGTCCGTGACGACCGGTTCGTTGCAGTGACACCCGGCAGCCAGCAGGGTGCACAGGGACAGGGCGAGGTGGGAGGCGTTCATGCGTTCGCTCCTGCGCGGACGAGGTGCGCTCAGCCCGTCCTAATCGGCCGACGGGCGAGGTGGAGGGTACCACCGGGCACTTCTCACCGTCAAGCTGTGAGAGCCGCTTGATTCTGGCCCTTCTCAAAGCCAAACCGACATCTGCCCGCTGGCCCGCTGACAGGCGGAGGCGTGCAGGTTAGCCTGCGGCGGCCTGCCCCCGTAGCTCAGCAGGACAGAGCGGCGGTTTCCTAAACCGTAGGTCAGGTGTTCGAGTCACCTCGGGGGTGCCATCCGCCCGCCTCTCTCGTGGAGGGGCGGGCGTGACGCCGTCCGGCCTCAGTAGGCCTTGCCCTCGATGAGGAGCTTGTCGCCCTCGATGGTGTAGGGCTTGCCGCCGAGATTGGGGTGGAGGCGCCAGCGACGCTCGCCTTCGACCACCACACCGTCCGGGCGCACGAAGCCCGGGAGGGTGCCCCGGCGCCAGCGCTGGTAGTGGGGTGAGCAGAAGCCCTTGGAGCGGCGCTTGTTGGTGCAGCCCTCTACGAGGCAGCGGTGCGGCTCCTCGGGCGCGGGGGGGGCGCCGGTGGCCGGGGTGCTGGGCGGGCGGAGCGCCTCTGCGCGCAGCGCCTCGATACGGGCGTTGGCCTCCGCGAGGCGCTCATCCGAGGCGGCGAGGGCTGCCTCGAGGGCGGTCACCTGGCCCTGGGCCTCGTCCAGGCCGGCCTGGAGGCCCTGGGCGCGGGCATCGAGCTCGCGCAGGTTGCGGCGCAGGGAGTCGACCTCGGCGGCCGAAGCGAGATCGTGATCGCGGATGAGATCGTCTACGAGGGCTCGCACAGAGCCTTCGAGGAGGCGCCCCGCGGGGCGGGACACGAGGGAGGAGAGGAGGTCGCGGAGAGCCACGGTGCACACCTCGCTGATGGGTTGAAAAAGTACCGGAAGGAGGCCGATCGGCTATAACACGAGCCGCAGGATGGCCCAGCAGAGGGCCAGCGGCGCCAGGGCGGTGAGCACCCAGGCGGTCTTCGGGGTGGCCTGGATCTCTGACAGATCCAGCCTGTTGAAGAGCACCTCGGCGTCGATCTCGGCCGCCAGCGCGGGGGGCGCGGGCTCCTGCCAGCGCCGGTCGCGCAGGATGGCCAGGGCGGTGTCGTTGTGGGCGCCGAATGTGCCCAGGCCCAACCCGCAGGAGAACAGGGCGATGAACGGGTCGCCGAGTTGGCCGTGGCCCAGCAGCAGGCCGGTGAGCGCGCCGCCGAGGGTGAGGATGCCCGCCAGGAACAGGCCGACGCCGACCCAGCGCACGCGCGCGTGGAGCGCGGCCGCCCGCACGGCGGGGGAGGGAGCTTTCGGGGAGGTCAAGGTCGGGGAGCCCTCGGTGGCTGGGGTTGGAGCAGCAGGCCGTTCAGGAGGATGTCCATGCCCGCCGCGGTGAGGCGGGACACATCGGGCCGGATGCCCGCGGCCGCCTGGCCGGAGATGCCGTCGATGAGACCCTTGAGGAGGGTGGAGAGGGACTCGGGATCCACCGGCCTGAAGGCACCCTCGGCGACGCCCTGGGCGATGATGTTGGCCAGGCCCTGCACGTAGCGCTGGTGGATGGCCTGGACCTGCTCGCGGATCAGGTCGTCGCGGAGGGCCTGCTCCGTCATCAGCAGGAAGAAGCGGGGGGGGTCCTCGAGGCCGGCGAAGTAGTCGAGGTACTGCCGCGCCATGATCATCAGCTTCTGGCCGGCCGGGATGGGCGCGGCCTGAGCCTGCAGCAGGAAGCTGCTGGTGCGGGCCAGCTCCTGCTCGGCCAGGGCATCGAACAGGGCCCGCTTGGAGCTGAAGTAGAAGTAGACGGCGCCCTTGGAGAGCCCCGCCCGCTGGGCGACGTCCTCGACCCGCGCGGCCAGGAACCCACGCTCGACGAAGAGCTTGCGGGCCGCGTCCAGGATCTGTTGCCGGCGCTCGGCTTCGGGTTGGTGCTTGGTCATCGGCGCGATCTAACCCGTTCCCGTTCCCCCAACCCACCTCGTCCCGGCGTCACGGCTCCGGACCCCGGGGGCCCCGTCCCGGGGGTGGGGCAGGCGGCGCGGCGGGCTCGGCTGCGGGCTCGGGCTCGACCTCCGGCTCGGCTTCGGGCTCGGTCGCGGGCTCTCCCTCCAGCTCGGGCTCGAGCTCGGCCTCGGCCGGCGCGCCGCCCTCGGGCGCTGTGGGCGCGGCCTCCTCCAGCGCGCGCCGCACGGTCTCCAGCAGGTCACCGCCGCGGTGGTCGGGCGGGCGCGGCATCAGGCGGTAGCAGAGGCCGATGCGGACGGTCCAGGAGGTGGCGGTGCGGAGACTGACGGTGTCGTCGCCGTGCGAGAGGTGGCCGGACAGCTCCAGGCCCAGCGGCAGGCCCTTCTGCTCGAGGGAGAGCCCGGTGAGCCCGAGCACCCCGAGCTCGGCCTGATGCACGCCGAAGGCGTCGTAGCGCGCCACGAGGCGCACCTGGGTGTAGAAGAGATCGTGCAGGACGAAGCCGGCGATCCATCCGCCTTCGAGGGTCAGCTTGCCCGTGTTGATCAGCTTCTCGTCGTTGCCGCGCCAGCCCTGCCACCAGGTCAGGTTCACCCCCAGGCCAAGGCTCGGCCCGAACAGCAGGGAGCGGGGATCCGCGCTCCAGGCCGCGGCCGTGTTCAGCAGGCCGTGGCCGGACCAGCGCCAGTCCAGCCAGCGGCCGGTGGTGTGGTCGGCGCCCAGGCGCCAGGCGCGCACGGGCATGAACAGGCTCGCCCGGCCGACGCGCTCGGGCTCCTCGAAGCCGAGGGTCTCCATGGAGAGGGGCAGGGTGCCCATCACGGGGCCGCGCACGCGGCTCTCGAACCACCACTCCTTGACCCGGTGGCCGCCGTCGAAGGCCGGATCGCCGAAGGTGACCCAGCCCGCGAGCTCCTCCGAGTACAGGGAGAGCCCCAGGCCGGCCTCGATCTGGCCGCTCTCGGAGATCCCACCGAGCAGATCGGCCTTGGCCAGGTGGAAGCCCGCGGCGCGCGCGGTGGCCGGGCCCGCGCCGCAGAGGAGCGCGGCGGCCAGGAACGGGAGCCTTGGACCGAGGGAGGACAAGCTCACTTCATCTGGTTGGCGACACGTTTGAGCTCGCGGATGCTGGGGATCTCCAGGAGCTTCCCCCTGGCCGCGAAGGTGGAGAGCTTCTGCACCTGGCGGAAGACCTCGCCGTACTCGTAGGCCTTGCCCCAGAAGGCGTCGAAGCGGCGCTGGTTGAACAGGCGCACGAAGCGGTCCTGGGCGAGCAGCTCGACGATCTCCTTGGGGAGGTTGTTGAAGATGGTGAGGAAGAAGAGGAAGTTCACGTAGGAGCCGTTCGGGGTGTGGAAGCCCTTGCGGTAGATCTGGTTGTACTCGTCGGTGACGAAGCCGTCCTCGATGGTCTTGTGGTAGAACTCGGTGCCCGGGTAGGGCACGAGGCTGGACGGCAGCAGGTTGTAGGGGGTGGGCAGGGTCCAGAGCAGGCGCAGGGTGCCGAGCACGTCCTCGGTCGTCTCCCAGGGGTTGTCGAGGATGACGTGGTAGTCGGGGATCTGGGTCTCGCCGGCGTACTTGGAGATGATGTTGACCGCCTTGAGGAGCTGCTCGTTGGTCATCCCCCGCTTGTACATCTTCATCACGAAGGCCGAGCCGGTCTGGATGCCGAGCTCCGTGAAGACCAGGCCCGCGTCCACCAGGGAGGCGTACTTCTCCTCGTTGAGGGTGGTGGGGGAGCACTGGGCGCGGAAGGGCAGCCCGATCTCGCGCTTCCAGTGCTCGGCGAACTTCACGATCTCGGCGGTGGAGGTGGAGAAGAAGACGTCGTCCTGGAAGTGGACCATGCCGATCTCGGGCCAGCGGCGCACCACCTCCTTGATCTCGCCGACCATGTGCTCCACGGAGCGGCGCCGGAGGTAGCGCTGGCCCTTGTAGAGGTCGTGGGCGAAGGCCACGCCGCAGTAGCTGCACTTGTGCGGGCAGCCGCGGGTGATCATGGTCTTGTAGGCCAGGCGCATGGTCCCGGCGCGGTCGATGTAGCGCGGGCCGACCTGGCGCCAGCGGGCCCAGTCCAGGCGCACGAGGTGCTGCTTCCGGTCGTCGTAGGACCAGTCGTCGTGGAGATCGAAGTCCTGGTAGGGGATGGTGTCCAGGTCCTGGATGAGCGGGCGGATGGGGTTGCCCACCACGCGCCCGTCGGGCTTGCGGAACCAGAAGTTGCGGATGTCCCAGGGCTCCTCGGCCGCCGCGAGCCGCTCCACCAGCTCGAGCATGGCGCCCTCGCCCTCGCCCACGCAGGCCATGTCCACGAACTGCAGGGCCTGCTGGGGCATGGTGGTGGTGTGGAAGCCGCCCCAGACGATGGGTTTCTCCGGGAAGCGCCGCTGGATGGCGCGGGTGGCCTGCACGGCGGTGTCGAACATGGTGGACAGGAAGGAGACGCCGACCAGATCGCAGCCCTCCACCAGCCCCAGCAGGTCCTCGATCATGCTCTGGGGGACCTGGATGATGGCCGCGCTGTTCTTTTTGAACCGCATGCCGTAGGTGTCGGCCGGCAGGAAGATGATGCGGGTGTCGTGGCCGTGGGCCCTGAGCGTGGCGGAGAGCGCCCGCAGCGCGGGGGCGTAGTGGTCCATGGGGGTCGGGTTGATCAGCGCGACCTTCATACGGACACCTCGCACGCCTCGATCACCGGGAGCGGTGGCCCCGACCTTAGCCGCCCCCTTCCCCGATGGCTACGGAACCGTGGGCATGGGTACCGGCTTGATCAGGCGCCGCCCGACCCCGATGCCCAGGGTGGGGACCGCGTCCCAGGCGGTCCAGTCCGGGCGGGCCCAGGTGGCCGAGGAGGCCAGCGAGACCCCGGCCCCCACGCGCAGCCGCCGCCAGCGCCAGGAGAGGTCGGCGTTCAAGCCCGAGGGCAGGAGCAGGCGGGTCTGCACGCCGAGGCCCCAGGACAGGTCACCGTCCGCCAGCAGCGGGCGTTCGTACCAGAGGGTCTGGGCGCCGATGGAGATCCCGGTGGAGAGGCCCTCCAGCGGCATGTCCAGGACCACGTTGAGCTGCTCGACCCAGCGGATGGCGGTGGTCTGCAGGTTGACGTCGGCCATGGGCAGATCGTAGTTGAGCCACCAGCCCGGGGCCTCGGAGATGAGATCCACACGCTGGAAGCGGATCTTCTGTGCGTGGGCCGCGGGCGCGGCCAGCAGGAGGAGGAGGGGGAGCAGGCGCCTCATTCCGCTTCCTCCGGGTAGTCCGTGATGATGGAGTCGACCGGCCAGCGCTGGAAGCGGTGCAGGAGGTCCGGGTCGTTGACGGTCCAGACCTGGATCTGCATGCCCTCCTGGCGGGCCAGCTCGACCCGGCCGCGGTCCAGCACCTGGTAGGGGACGGCCAGACCGTCGGCGGAGGCGTCGCGCGCCACGTGCACGAGCTCCCAGATGCCCCCCTGCGCCGCCAGCTCGCTCTTCAGGGCGATGGCGGTGTCGTTGCCATCGGGCGGGAAGCGCGGCCAGCACATGGAGGAGGAGATGGGGAAGTCGTGCTCGGCGCCCCAGTCCTCGAAGGCCAGCAGGGCTTCGGGCAGGTTGGCCGAGACGTACCAGGGGTTCGGGAGGTCCGCGGCCGAGAAGCGCGGCATGATCGCCTCGGCGAAGGCCTGGGGCTCTGGGGTCAGGCCGGGCTCGACTTTTACGTCGATGTGGAAGAGCATCTCCGGATCGGCGTCGGCCATGGCCGCGAGCAATTCATCGAAGGTCATCGGCGTCTCGGCCACGACCTGTGCGTGGGGGTTGTCCGGGTCCTCCACGCCGCCACAGAGGAAGCCCTCCTCCACCTCCGCCAGGGTGAGGTCCTGGAGGTAGACGCGCTCGGTGAGCGCCTCGCCGTCGGCGGTGGTGCACAGGGTCTCGTGCATCCAGGGGTCGTGGGAGAGGACGGGGATGCCGTCGGCGGTCAGCACCAGGTCGAACTCCAGGCCGTCGTAGCCGGCGGCGATGGAGCCAAGCATGGCGGCGCGCGAGTTCTGGGGCCACTGCCCGGCGGCGCCGCGGTGGGCCTCGACCACGGGCTGGACCCCCGCGTCGAGGAAGCCGCAACCCGGCACGAGCAGGGCGAGGAGGAGGGGAGAGCGCATGTTGGGCCTCCTGGGTGGGAGGCCAGACTAACGCCCCTTGACTTCGGCTACCGGGATCATCGGCCCCTCTGCGGCGCCCTCCACGACCCGGTCGCCCTCGGCCCGGAAGGCGCGTCCGCCGAGGCGCAGGCCGTGAAGCAGCGGGGGCGGGGGCTGGACGCGCAGGACGGCGACCACATCGAGGGCGGGGCCGCTGCCCGTGCCGGGGCCGGTGCGCTCGAGGCTGAGCACGCCGGCCTGGGCGCGCACGCGGAAGCAGCCGGCGCTGGTCTCCAGGGAGAGCGTCCCCTCATCGAGCCGCACGGAGCCCAGGGCGGCGCCCTGCAGGGCCATGAGGGCGGCGGCGCTCTCGGGGTCGATGGTGGGGGGCAGGCCGCGAGCGGCCGGACCGGGGCGCAGGCGGCGCAGCACCTGGCGCGGCGCCTCCAGGCCCAACAGGTGCGCGGCGGTCAGGTAGACGAGGCCAGCCCCCGCCACCACGGGGAAGAGCATCAGCCCGTGGGACCATGGCTGCAGGAGCCAGAGCATGCCGCCCATGAGGGCGGACGCGACCGCGATCCGCAGGTGGTCGGCCCAGATCCGGGCGGGCAGGCGTCCCACCCGGGGGCCGAGGCCGGCGAGCAGCACGGCGACCTCGCCGGTCACCAGCACGGCGTGGGAGAGCGGCAGGCCCGAGAAGCCCAGGCCGAGGGTGTAGACCATCAGCAGGGCCACGGGCAGCTTGGCGGCCATGCTGATCACCGCGGCGATCATGGCGAACCAGGGCCGGCCGATGGCGTAGTAGCTGGGCAGCAGCACGCGGTGCATGCCGATGCCCCAGACCGCGATGGCGTACATCTTCAGCACGTCGGCGGTGGCGGCGGAGGCCTCGGGGGTGAAGGCACCGCGCTGGTACATCAGGGTGATGAGGGGCTCGGCCAGCAGGTACAGGCCCACGCCGGCGGGCAGGATGAGGAAGCTGTTGAGGGTGATGGCTTCGGCCAGGGCGCCCCTGAGCTGCTCGCGGCGGCCGGCGGCCGCCAGGGCCGAGAGCCCGGCCAGGGCCGCGGTGCCCACCGCACCCGCCACGATGGAGTTGGGCAGCTGCACCAGCCGGAAGCCGTACATCAGGTAGGAGACGGGACCGTCGCCGAAGCGGGAGGCCAGCTGGCTCTCCACCAGCAGGTTGAACTGCACGGTCATGATGCCGATGAGGGCCGGCACCATGAACACCAGCATGCGCCACAGGGCCGGGTGGCGCTCGAGGCGCGGCCGGAGGCGGAAGCCCTCGCGCCGCAGCGCCGGGAGCTGCACCAGGAACTGGCCCGCGCCGCCGATCACCGAGGCCAGGGCCACCAGCATGATGCCGTCCAGCCCGGTGGCGCGCTCCCAGGGGGCCTTGAGGAAGCAGGCGGCGATGACGGCGACGTTGAAGGTGGCGGGGGCCACGGCCGGCAGGAAGAAGCGGCCGCGGACGTTCAGCATGCCCATGAAGAGGCTGGCCAGGCTGACGGTGGCCAGGAAAGGCGCGAGCACCCGGGTGAGGGTGGCGGCGAGCTGGAACTTGGCGGGCTCCTCGGCGAAACCCGCGGCCACCACGTAGACCCAGGCCTCGGCGAAGGCGAAGGTGAGCAGCGTGATGAGCCCGAGCACCACCAGCAGCGCTCCGAGGAAGGCGTTGGCCAGGCGCCAGGCGGCCGCCAGGCCCTCCTTCTGCTCGGTGTCGGCGAAAACCGGGACGTAGACGTTGGCCAGGGAGCCCTCGGCCAGCAGCTCCCGGAAGAACTGCGCGGCGCGGAACGCGGCGTTGTAGGCGTCGGTGGCCACGCCCGCCCCGAAGAAGGCGGCGAAGACCATCTCCCGCACGAGCCCGGAGAGCCGCACCACCGTGGAGGCGACGGCGATGACCACAGCGTTGCGGCCGACCTGGGCGGCGCGGGGCGGGGAGGGGCTCAAGCTACCAGTACCCCTGGGCTGCGGTGAGGTGGATCTCGTGGATGTGCTCCTTGCTCAGGGCGCCGGGGGCGGGCGCGGCGGGGCCCTCCCGCAGGGCGAGCAGATCCTGGTACAGGGCCCCCAGGTCGCTGGGTGAGATGCCGTGGCCCGGCTCCATGGCGGAGAGCTGCAGCGGATCGTCCACGACATCGTGGACGTGCAGCCGGCTCAGGTGGTCGGGGGCCTGCAGCGCGGCCTGGAACTGGGGGTCCAGGGAGCAGGTGTTGTGGCGCGGCAGGCGGAAGGTCAGCATCAGGCGCCCCTGGCGCATGGCGATCATGTCGCCCAGCTCGGCGTAGGCCACGTCGCCGTGCCCCTCGAGCAGCAGGCTCTCGCCGGCCAGGTTGGCGGGGGGCATGGCTCCGGCCAGGGCGCTGAGGGTGGGCAGGACGTCCACGAGCTGCACCAGCCGCGGCACTTCGGCGGGAACGCCGGCTCCGGGCGCGCCCAGCATCAGCAGGGGCACGTGGACCGTGCGCTCCAGGACCAGGGAGTTGGAGAAGAAGAAGTCTCTCTGGGAGACTTTGCCCTCCAGCTCGCCGAGGCTCATGCCGTTGGTGGCCCCGGCGAGGGCCAGCATCGGGCGTGGGCCGCCATCCAGCGTGGTCAGGAGGTCGGCCAGGTGCTGGCCCATGGCGCCGGCGTCGGCCTGGTAGCGGGCCATGGCTCGCTCGTGCAGCCCCGCGGTGTGGGCCCACCCGTCGGGGGTCTCGCCGGTCCAGCCGTCGAGCGCGAGATCTTGCCGTAGATCCTGGCGCTCGCTGTACATGAGGTCCGAGACGACCACCACCGCCAGGCGTGGGCTCTCGGTGTGGGCCGCCCACCAGGCGGACAGGCTCTGGGCCAGCGTGTCCCAGGGGGTGGTGGGCAGCTCCCAGGTGGGGTCCAGATCGTGGGCCCCGCCGAAGCGGCCGGTGATGAGCGACTGCCCCGCGAGGTGGAAGGTGAACAGCGCCGTCTGGTAGCCGTAGAGCGTCAGCACCTCCGGCAGGGTGGGGACCTCGGCGGGGATGGACGTGCACCAGGGGGCGCCATGGGCGGCCCGGGGGCCGGTGCTCGGGAGGCCGCACACGGGCACGGCGGCGGGGTAGCGGCCGGTGAGCAGGGTGCCGAGGCCGACCCAGCGAGCAGGGGAGGCGGAATAGGCGGCGGAGAAGCGGGCGTCGAGGCGCTCGGCGAGGGGTGCCGTGAAGGCAGCCTCCGCGCCAGGGGTGCCTGGGAAGTCGGCCCGCAGGCCGGGGGCCAGGAAGAGCAGCAGGTCCGGCTGGTCGCCGCGCGCCGCGATGGCCGTGGCGCGGGGCGGGAGGGCGACGGGGGAGCTGCACGCGACGGCGGCCAGCAGCGAAAGGAGCGGGAGCGGGGAGGTCGTGGGGATCGGAGCTTCCGGTGGATCGGGAGGCGGGGAGCGTAACCGGAAACGGGTGGGGGCCTCCGGGGTGGCCGACCCTGAGGCCCGCACTTCTCCCCTCGCTCGGCCAGCCCCCCCCGGGTCCTCGTGGCCCCTTGGGTCGGAGCGTGATGGGGCCTCCAGAGGTATCCCCCTTTTTCCGCTACACCGGCGCGACCTATACCTCGAATTGCGCTACAGATCCGGGCCGGCACCCCGGGGTGCCGCTCGAAAACCTGCCTTCGAGGGTTGGGCGGCCGCCGCCGAGACGCGATTTGTAGCGCATTCCGGGGCTTACCTCCGAGGGCGGTAGCGAGATTGGGGGCATACCTCCCGGAGGTTCCAGGACGGCGACCTGGGGACCGTCTTCGAGACGGCCGGGGCGGAAGAGCACCCCGTCGCGAAGAACCCAGAGCTGACGCAACCCGCAGCCACGCCGGCAGAGCCCCCCCCCAGGCCTTCCCACCCCGCCTGATCCACATATGGATGGCCCCCCCGGAGGTACATGTGCGGGCCCTGTTGGCCGTGCTGGGCAAGGAGCTGAAGGAGTCGTTCCGTGACGGGAGCGTGCCCCTGTACTCCATCGCCTTCCCGCTGGTGCTCTACCCGCTGCTGCTGTGGGGCACGGTGCAACTTCTGGTGCTGCAGGCGGGGGTGGTGGAGCCGCCGCCGCCGCGGCTGGCGGTGGACGCGCCGCTGGACGTGATGGAGGCCCGCTGGCGTCGCCCGCCGAGCCCCGCAGAGGGGGGGCGGGAGGCGCTCCTGGCCGGGGAGGTGGACGGGGTGATCGCGGAAGACGAGGACGGCACGCTCACCCCGCTGTGGCGCTCGACCCGCGCCCGCTCGGAGTGCGCCCGTGCGCTGGTGGAGGAGCGGGTCGAGGCGGTGCGGGCCGAGCGGGCGGTGACCCTCGCGGTGGAGGTGGGCCTGCCCCCGGACGCCCTCAGCCCCTGGGACGTGCGCAGCACCGACACCGCCGGCACCGCCCAGGTGGCGCTGGAGGCGCTGTCGCGGGTGGTCCCGCTGGTGGTCGGGCAGCCCTGGGCGCGGGAGCCGCCGCTGGCCGCGCTGGTGGCCATGGCGCTGGTGGCGGTGGGGGCCGTGGCCGGGATGGTGGTTACCAGAAGGAGATCTCCCGGCAGCCCGACTCCATCACCAAGCTGACGTCCGCGTCCGCGCCGGCCCAGACCACGCAGTCCTTCACCGTGGCGCCCTCATAGGCCTTCATCCGCCAGGCCATGCCGTTCTCGCAGGCCGGGTTGGGGCAGGAGATGGTGTTGCCGAAGAGGGTGTTGACGCTGTCGACCTGGTCCTGCCACGTATCGACGATGGGCAGCTCGAGGCCCCAGTCATCCCAGTAGCCGCTTGGGTCGAAGTCCCAGTTGTCGAGCTCGTGCTCCTCCTCCCAGGGGCTCGTCGCGTCCTGGGTGATGAAGAGCGTGACCGCGTCGGCCCAGCCGATGCAGCGCACCTCGTAGAACCACTCGTGGGAGTCGTACCCGTAGGTCACGCAGTCGACCTCGAGGTCGGGCGGGTTCCAGGAGTGGGTGTCGTCGGGGGAGGAGTCGTGCCAGTTGCGGGTGTCCTCGATGCAGTGGGGGTCGTCACGGCAGCCGGGATCGTCGCAGTCGGTCCGGCCGTCACCGTCGTTGTCGGCGTGGTCGTCGCAGTCGCCGCTCTGGCTGCCCTCCGGCGAGACGGCGCCGCAGACCGCGTGGCCGGCGCAGTCGCTGTCGTCGCAGTCCTCCTTCCCGTCGCCGTCGTTGTCGATCCCGTCGTCGCACTCGCCGGCCCCGTCCCCCTCCGGCGCGTGGCAGTCCGGGGCGCCGGAGCAGTCGGGGTCGTCGCAGTCGTACAGGCCGTCGCCGTCGTTGTCCGCGGCGTCGGCGCACTCCCCGGGCTCCATGCCCTCCGTGTGGCGGCAGGCGGAGAGCAGGAGCAGGGCGCAGGGGAGGGCCAGGCGGAGGAGGTGGTTGGACATGGTGGAGCCCCTCGGGTGGTGGGGACAGTATGGCACCCGTGTGCTGTCCTCGCGTCGGTTAGATCAGGCCATTCTCCTGGACACCCCATGCCCCCCTTCACCATCGCCCCCGAGCACTTCGCCGGCCAGGACGCCAGCACCGAGGACGGGCTGCGCGCCATCGCGGCCTTCGTGCGGATCCAGGCGCTGGCCTGCATCATGAGCGCGCGGCACGGCTGGATCGGGGCCAGCTTCTCGGTCGCCGAGATCCTCACGGCGCTGTACTTCGGCCTGGGCGAGCGGCAGGTGGTGCTGTCCAAGGGGCACGCGGCCGCGGCGCAGTACGCCTGCCTGCACGGGCTGGGCGGGCTGTCGCGGGAGCAGCTCCTCGCCTACCAGGACGGCCCCGGCGCGCCCCAGGCCCACGCGGACCGCACCGTGCCCGGGATACTGTTGGACTCCGGCTCGCTGGGGCAGGCGCTCTCGCAGGTGGTGGGGCTGGTGCTGGCCGGGCTCCGGGGCCGGGTGTTCGTGATCCTGGGCGACGGCGAGCTGCAGGAGGGGCAGTGCTGGGAGGCGCTGCAGTCCGTGCAGCAGCGCGGATTGCTGCAGATCGAGGTCATCATCGACGTCAACGGCTTCCAGAGCGCGCGGCGGGTGGCGGACCTCAAGCGGATACCCGACCTCGCGGGCGCCCTGCGGGGGCTGGGCTTCACGGTCACCGAGGTGGACGGCCACGATCCCGTAGCCCTGGTCCAGGCGCTGGAGGTGCCGCCGGCGCGGCCACGGGTGCTGCTCGCGCGCACGCTGAAGGCCGGCGGCTCCCGCTTCCTGGTGCCTGAGGGCGAGGTGCAGCCCTGGCATGGGCGCGTGCCACCGCCGGACGTGGCCCGCGGCGTCTGGGGTGAGCAGGTCGCCCTGGCCAGCGACCCGGCGGTGTCGGCGGCCTTCGCCCGCTGGGAGGCCGGCGCCCACGCGATGGAGGAGCCGCGCCCGTCGGCCCCCCCCTCCACCCGCGACGCGGTGGCCCGCCGGCTGCCCGTCTTGCTGGACGCGCACCCCGAGCTGTGCGTGATCGACGCGGATCTCTGCGACTCCTGCGGGCTCGGGCCCCTGTTCGACCCCGCCGGCCCCTGGGTGCGGCGCGGGCAGGCCTTCCAGGTGGGCATCAGCGAGCAGGACATGGTCTCCTGCGCCGGGGGGCTGGCGCTCGGCGGCCGGCTGCCGCTGGTCAACACCTACGCGGCCTTCCTGGCGCGGGCGGTGGAGCAGGCGCGCACCAACGCCTCCATGGGCGCCCGGGTGGTCTACCTCGGGCAGTACGCGGGCCTGGGCTACTTCACCGACGGCAAGAGCCACCAGGCGTTGGACGATCTGCTGCGTTTCCAGGGGATTCCCGGCCTCACGCTGCTGGAGCCCTGCGCCCCGCGGCAGGCCGCGGCCCTGCTGGACTGGGCGCTGGGGGAGGCGCCGGGAGCGGTCTACCTGCGGCTGCACCGCACCGGCCTGGAGCTGCCCCTCGCCCGCGCCGGGCACGGGCCCTTCGATGGCGCCGATCCCCGCGCGCCCCTGGTCTGGGGACGCGGCTTCAGCCGGTGCCTGGTGACCATGGGCCCGGTGGCCACCCGCCTGGGCATCGAGGCCCTGGCCGAGCCCGACTTCGCCGGCTGGGGCCTGGTGGCGGTGTGCGCGCCGGACGAGCGCGAGCCCGCGGCCTGGGAGCGCCTGCTCGCGCCCCTGACCCGGGTGGTGACCATCGAGGAGACCTGGGCGCCGGGGGTGCTGCGGCCCTGGATCGACGACAAGCTGCTCTCGCTGGGCCTGCACCCGGCGCGCATCAGCCTGCATCCACGGGGCTTCGGGGTCTCTTTCCGCACGCTGGAGGCCTGCCGGGCCCACTTCGGGTTCACGGTGGCGGGGCTGCGGGGGAGGCTGGAGGCTGGAGGCTGGAGGTTCGACAGCCGATCCTGACACAGCCTGGTGCCGTCAGTCCCGACAGCAGAGCACCCCGCCCTTGTCCGATGATCCCACCGGGTTGCCGTCGTAGGAGCAGGAGGCGGAGGGGCAGCCCTTCTTCGTGACCAGCTCTCCCTCGTGGTAGTGGCTGTCGCTGCCGCCGTCGCACTCCCAGGGCCCCAGCGGCGGCTCGGCCTCGTTGAAGCCGCAGGAGTCGGGCTGCATGGAGGCGAGCACGCGGTCGAGCACGCCGCAGTTCTTGTCCGCGGTGAGCTGGGTCCCCAGGTTGCCGCAGCCGTAGACGTCGTTGCCGTTGCTGGCGCCGTCGTCGCAGACGCTGTTGTTGTCGCTGTGCTGGACCACGGCGAAGAAGAGGGCCTTGTCCGGGGTGCCCGCGGGGACGGCGGCGCTGCAGGAGCCGGCCCGGGCGGCGACCTCGGTGTGGCCATCGCAGACGTGCCAGCCGCTGGCGCACAGATCGGCCGCGCTGCAGCCCCAGCCGTCGCGGTTGGCGGAGTCGTCGCCCGCGGCGCGCCCGCAGGCGGGGGCGAGGCCCGTCTGCGTGACACCGCCCGCATCCCAGGCGCCCGCGCAGGCCGCGATGGAGGGGTAGGCCCCCATGTCCTGGAAGCCCTCGCGCGCGCCGTCGGCGCAGCCCACCTGGGGGTCCGAGTCGGCGTCCGAGTCGGCGTCGGCGTCCGAGTCGGCGTCGGCGTCGGCGTCGGCGTCCACATCGGCCTCGGGCTCCTCGCTGTCCAGGCCGGTGGACTGGTGTGGGTCCGGCTCCTTGCGGCGCGAGAGGTACCAGTCGGAGCAGCCCTGGGCGAGCAGGGGGAGGAGGAGGAGGGGCGAGGACAGGCGCATGGCGTGGGCCTCCGTGCGGGGCTAGTCCTAACAGGATGTTCTCGAAGGAGGTCCCGTGAAGCGCGGCGTTGGCGTCTTGAACCTGGTGCAGTCCCTGGTGTACGGGGGCGCTGCGTTCTACCTCGGGCAGCGTTGGTGGCCGCTGTGGCTGGTGCTGGGCTCGGCGGCCGTGGGGCAAGCGCTGGCCGGCGGCTGGCTGCTGGCGGGCCGCGGTGCCCGCTGGGTGCGGCCGGCGGCGGGGCTCTCCATCGCGGCGGTGGCGCTGGTGATCGGGCTGTACCTGCAGATCGGGGTGCACGCCATCACGCGCTTCGCCGAGGTGGGGCAGGGGTTGGGCTGGGGCCTGCTCGGCGGGGTGGTGCTGGCGCTGCCGTGGCTGGTGGCGGTGCCCTTGTGGCAGCTGGTCGTGCTCGGGCTGCGCCGCCGCGATGCGGGCGCGGGCGGGGCGTTGGTGCTGGTGCTGCTGGCGCTGCCCCCGGCTGCGCTCTGGGTGGCCCAGCTCCCCACGGCGCACCTTCCGGCCCAGGACGGCGCAGCCGCGGCGGCCTGGCTCGAGGCCTCCTGGCGCGGCGAAGAGGCGGGCGCGCCGCCGGCCGGGCCGGGGCCCGCGCTGCTGGTGGTCACCGAGGTCTCCGCCAGCCAGCGCCTCGGACGACAGGTGCTCGAGGGAGCGGATCTGCCCGCAGCGCTCCGTTCCTGGAGGCCGCCCACGCCGGTGGTCGGGGGGGCGCTGCTGGTGGAGGTGGTGCGCGCCGAGCGCCGGCTGGCCGGGCCGTGGCTGTCCGATCCCCACATGGCGCCGCTGCCCGTGGGGGCGACCGGCCTGCGCACCCCCCGCGGGGTCGTGGGCGCGGACCAGGTCTGGCGCACCAAGGCCCAGCGCCGCGGGGAGCTGGGGCCCGGCCTGCGCATCCACGGGCTCGACCTCACCCGGGATCTCACCCGGGGCGCCACCCGTTCCCTCGAGATCGAGGCCTGGATCGCGGCGGAGGGCGAGGTGAGCCCCATGCTGGCCGGCTGGGCCGCGCCGCCTGCGCTCTCGGCCGACGCCGTGGCCGAGGCCGCCCTGGCCGGCGCCCGCATGGTGGCCCGCAACCAGGCCGAGGACGGCCGCTACGCCTACCTGGTGGAGGGCCCGTCCGGCGAGCTGGGCAAGGGCTACAACTACCCACGGCACGCGGGCGCCACCTGGTTCCTGGCCCGGGCCGCCAGCCGCTTCCACGATCCAGAGCTGGCCCGCGCCGCGCGCCGCGGGCTCGACTACATGGGCGCGCGCACCCAGGAGGTGGGCGATGGGCGCGGCTTCGTGCTCGATCCCACCCGCAAGGACGGCAAGGCCTGGGTCGGGACCACCGCCCTGGCCCTGCTGGCGGCGCTGGAGAGCGGCGAGCGCCCCGATCTCGCGCGGCTGTGGGGCGCCCAGGTGATCTCCTCGGTGGACGAGGATGGCCTGGTGCGCGGCAACTTCTCCATCCCCTCGGCCTCCTGGCCCGCCCAGCGCTCCATCACCTACGGCCAGGGCCAGGCCCTGCTGGGGGTGGCCGCCGCGGCCCGCGCGGGCCAGCCCGGAGCCCGCGAGGCGCTGGAGCGGGCGGCGGATTCCTGGGAGAGCGCGTACTGGCCCATGCCCGCCGGGCACCTCTTCGCCCTGGGCGAGCACTGGTCCTGCACGGCGGCGCTCCTGACCGAGGAGGTCCTGGAGCGCCCGGCAGGTTGGGGCGTGTGCGAGGCCTACCTGCGGCGCGGCGATGTGGGTGGCGCCGTGCTCGGCGGCCCCATGCTGCCGGTGGCCGGGGCGCTGGGG
>JBDRKM010000351.1:0-3528 GCA_043814015.1 Pseudomonadota bacterium | reverse complement strand
GACGAGGACACGGCGAGCCTCACCGTTATCGATAGCGGAGGCGACGAGCGCCGCGTGGAGTTCTCTGCGATGCACGATGCCAAGGTGCTCAGCGGCGAGAAGGGCGACGCGGACACCAACTACGGCCTGGAAACGGACCTGTTCGTGGGTGCGGACTCCAGCGGCAGCCCGGACGAGAAGAGTTACTTCCAGTTCGACCTTAGCGGCATCACGGGCACGGTGCTCGAGGCCACGCTGCAGTTGGTGGCGCTCAATGGAGGCGACGACCAGACGATTCGCGCCACCGCGTCCGGCTGGAGCGAGACCACGATCACCTGGAACAGCGCGCCCGCGGCCCAGGGCCCGGTGCTGGATACCGTGGCCCGGATCAACCCGGACGAGCAGTACAGCTTCGATGTGACCGGGGCGGCAGTGGCTGGCCAGGTGATGGCCCTGGTCTTCGAGTCGGTGGAGTCGGACGGCGGCGGGTACAAGTCCAAGGAGCACGCCGACGCCGGCGACCGGCCCAGGCTGAACGTGCGCTACCTGGTGGGCGGCGACGCGGACACCGATACTGACACGGACACCGATACAGACGCAGACTCCGACACGGACACCGACATCGATCCCGATGCGGACACCGACGCCGACACCGACGCCGACACCGACGCCGACACCGACACAGACAGCGACGTGGACATCCGGGTGCCCATCTGGGGGGAGCGGGGGTACGAGCGCTTCGGGTGGGTTGTGGCCGGCGCGGGCGACCTGGACGGCGATGGCTACGACGACTTCGCGGTGAGCACGCTGCCCTGGAGTGGCTCGGGCGATCCGATCCATCGGACCTACCTGTTCCGGGGTGGTCCCGGCTGGCGTGAGGCCGGGGAGGCCACCGCCAGCGACGCCGCGGCGGTGCTCGTCACCGCTGACCACGAGGAGTCCTTCGGTAGCTCCATGGCCGCGGTGGGTGACATGGATGGCGACGGCCTGGCCGACCTGCTGCTGGGATCGCCCGAGTCCGACCGAGGGGGCGAGGACGCGGGCACGGCCTTCCTGATCTCGGGCGCCGCCGACCTGGCGGCCTGGGGAGAGCAAGCCATCGAGGATCGGGCGCTGATGCTCCACGGCCCCAGCGAAGGGGCCGAAGCGGGAGCCGTCGTCGCGGCGCTGGGCGACGTGGACGGCGACGGGACGCAGGACATCGGCGTGGCGGCTTCGGGGTCCGGCATCGCCTACGTGCTGTCGGCTCCTATCACCACCGACACCTCGCTGGCCGAGGCCGAGACAGCCTTGTGGGCCACCTCCTACCGTGGCCATTGGAACCTGGCGGGCGGCGATCTGAACGGCGATGGACAAGACGATGTGCTGCTCTCGGCGGGATACTCCTCCGGCACCGAGGAGTCGCACATCGGGGTGCTGTACGGTCCGGTCAGCGGCATCGTGGGCATCTTCTCCAGCGGCGGCGCCGACGCCGAGATCATCTCGCACTACCCCTACATCTACCTGGGCCAGACCATCGCGCTCCCCGGCGACCTCGACGGAGACGGCTATGGCGACATGGTCCTGGGCTCCTCGGGCGCCACCTGCGGCGACCCCAGCACCCACAACTGGCATGCCGGCGAGTACCTGATCGTACCTGGGGTGGTGAGCGGCGAGCACTTCATCGAGGAGGTCCGGGTGGCCTCCATCTACGCCGATGACTGCGATGGCTACGGCGGATCGGTCGCCCTGGCCCCGGGGGACGTGGACGAGGACGGGCACCCGGATCTGGTCCTGGGCATGTTCGGCTACACCGACGGGAGCACCACACCGGGCGCAGCCTGGCTGGTGCACGGGCCCTTCGAGGGTGACCAGGAGATCAGCGACCTGCGCGGCACCCGCTACGAGGGCTACGCGGACAACGATCTGTACGGTCGGTCCGGGGCCATGGCGGGCGACGTGGACGGCGATGGTGATGCGGACCTGCTGGTGGGAGGCTACTTCCACGACGGGGTCTATGAAGGCAGCGGCATGATCGATCTTTTCCTGCTGGGTGCGGAGCAGTAAACGGACTCCATGCGCCCCACCCTCGCCCTTTTCGCTCTCGCCGCCTGCAACCCTCCCGCCATGGACACCGCCGACACCGCCTCGATCGTCGAGGCCGAGTGGGGTGAGCGCCTCGCGGCCTTCAGCACCACCGAGTCCGCCGCTGACGTGGCCGTGTTGGCCGAGTCCACCCGACACGAGGACCTGGCCGTCTACCTGTGGGGCGGCTTCCGCGGTAGACGTGATCGACCGGGTGCGGGCCGGCGAGCACTGCACCGACCTGGACGTGGCGCTCGATGTGCGCACCACCCTGCTGTTCGTGACCTACTACCGACCCTGGAACGAGATCCTGCCGGCGCAGGCTGCCGCCCACGCGCCGCCGGGTGAGCGGTCTGAGAGAGCGCGCGATCCTCTCGCCGTGGGCGCCTGAAGAGAACAGCAGCACCACGGCCCATCATCGACTTCAAAGGGAGCTGCCGACGTGGTGCACGGCCGAGCTGCGCCTCGCGCCGGCTGGCGCTCCCATGAGCGACCAGTTGGACGTTCAGCCCCTTCTGGAAGGTCCAGTCGAAGCCGTCGAAGCTACGGTCCCAGGGGAACCTGGCGGCCTTCAGCCTGCGCTCGGTGGCGGCGTCGGCTGGTGTCGAACTGACGAAGACCGGTCGACGAAGGGTTCGACGTTTCGACACCCCGGCTCGTGAAAAGGAGCGTACAAAGCCACCCGCGTTTTGGCATGGGCCGTGCTGGGCCGATGCGGCATGCCCACGACCGTCGAGCGCTGTGGCGTCGGGTTCGATCTCTTGCACCGGGTGGTGCAGGAGCACCTCGACGACTTTCTGGCCCAGGCCCAGGACGAGGGCCGCCAACTGCCCCCCTGGGTGGAGCGGACCTTTCGCGACTACCTCGACTGCGGGCGCAGCCACAACGGCTTCTTCCACCTGTACTGCCCCGACTGTGACCATCACCGCCTGGTCCCCCCTGGCCTGCGGCCGCGCCGCCGGCTTCTGCCCCTCGTGCGCGGGACGACGCATGGCCGAGCGCGCCGCCCACTGGGTCGACGGCGTGGCTCCTGCTGCAGGTGCACAGCCTCACCGCGCCCGTCCAGCGCGAGGCCGACGCCCTCCCGGCCCCCGTGCGCCGCCACCAGGTCATCGCCGGCCGGCGGCGGGAGCTGCCTCCGCTCTGCGCGATCTGCGAGGGCTACAATCTGCACGCAGGGGTCCACCTGCCGGCACACGAGCGCGTCGCGCTGGAACGACTGTGCAGGTGCGCCCTGCACGCCGCCAGTTGACCCCAGAGCACCCCGCAACCGCCGCAGGAACGTGCGGCGCGTGATCCGCGCTACTTCGCGCCAAGTACCTCGGTGGCTGCCGGCCATCGCTTGAGGGCGCTTGAGGGAGAGGTGTGGGCGAAGACGGCCTTCGGGAGTGCCCTCGCGGCCGTCGGAAGCGCGCTCGCGGCCGGAGGGGCCCGGATCGGCACCCCTCCGGACGAGCGCCGGCTTCTTCGAGCGCCCGCACTGCT
>JBDRKM010000350.1:0-9247 GCA_043814015.1 Pseudomonadota bacterium | reverse complement strand
CCCTCTTCGGCCAGCACGCCGGCCTCGCCGCAGCCCGCGGCCACCAGGCCCTCGTCGGCCCGCACGGCCGCGGCGCCGGCGGCGCGCAGGCAGGCACCGCCGAAGTCCTGGACCCCCACGTTGCCGAGGTGCAGCGCCGCGCCATCGAGCACCTGGATGCCGTCATGATCGCCGCCGGTCCCCAGGATGGTGAGGTCCCCGAGGTAGCCGAGCGCGGCGCCGTGCTGCAGCAGGATCCCGTCACTGGCGGGGAAGTAGAGGGTCGTGGCGCCGGTGCCCGCGCCCTGCACCACGACCCGCGCGCCGTCCGCGTGCCCGAGGTCCAGCGGCTCGCCGAGCGTGAAGGTCCCGGATGCCAGCTCCAGCGTGACAGTGGCGCCGCGGGCGATGCGCAGGCCGTCGAGCGCGGTGAGCGCGGCGGTGAGCGCGGCCTCGTCGGCCACGGCGATGATGGTGTCGGTGCTCACCAGGGCCACGCCGGTGGCGGCCGTGAGGTAGTCGCCCTCGATGGCGTCGAGGCGCGCCTCGGCCGCGCCCAGGGCACCGGTGCTGGCGTAGTCGGCCTCCACCAGCCCCAGGCGGGTGTCCAGGGCCAGCAGGCTGGCGGTGCTGGCGTAGTCGGCCTCCAACGCGGACAGGCGGGCGTCGAGGGCGGTGGCGGTGGCCGCGGCCACGTGGTCGCCCTCCAGGGTGGTGACGCGGGCGCCGAGGGCGTTGAGATCATCCGCGGTGGCGAAATCGGCCAGCTCCGCGGACCCCACGTGGTCGCCCTCCAGGGCGGCGATGCGCGCCTCTGCCGCCGTCAGCGCCGCCCCGGCGGCGTCGCGATCCGCCAGCAGCCCACGCACCTGGGCCTGCAGGTCGGCGATGGCGGTGGCCTGATCGTCGTTCTCAGCGGCGAGCGCTTCGAGCCGCGCCTCCGACGCCGCGACCCGCGCGTCGATCTCGTAGGTGGAGCCGCCCTCTCCGCAGGCGGCGAGCAGCAGGATCGGGAGGAAAGCGGCGGGCATGGGCGGATCTCCAGCGAGAGTGGAGCGTAACGCGGGGCGGGCCCGGGCCAGCAGGGTCAAGCCAGGTCAGATGCACCGACCCGAGAGGTCATGCCCCCTCATCTGCACCATCACCGAGGGTCATGCCCCCGAAAGCGCCCCCTCGCGGCTGGTACCGCGTGAGAGCCAAACGGTCGAACGCCGAATATCACCCGCCACCGCCGCAGTGGACGCGGCCGCAGGCTGCCTGACGGGGCAGAAACTGGGGCTTGACTCCCGGGATGGGTGCAGATCGGGGGGCATGACCGCAGCGGCTGCGACGCACGGACGAGCCAGCGCCCCCTACCGGCACATGGCCGTGACCTGCACATCGAAAACCGGGAGCTGCCGCTGGGCCGCGGCCAGCACCTCCTCGACGCTGCGCGGGCCGCCCGCGACGTGGGCTTCGGCGAAGGGGCGGAACCCGGCCGACACGGCCGCGGTCGCGCGCCTCCGCTGCACCACCGCCAACCAGGAACCGCCGCCGCGGCGAGCAGCCAGAGGTGGCCGGAGAAGTCGCACGCCCCCACTCCCACCTCCCCTTCCGAGCCCAGGAAGACCACGGGTTGCTCCAACAGCGGGGTGTCGGGCCGCTCCAGCCAGGTGGCTGGCGTACCCACCGGTGCCGTCCTGCCCGAAGACCAGGAACCTGGCGCCTTCGAGGAACTCGTCTTTCGTCCAGGCGCGGAGCCGGTGACGGGTCTCCTCCCCCGTCAGGGAGGCGTCGAAGGGCTCGGATCGCAACCGCGGGCGCAGTCGAACTCGGGGGCGCGCAGCTCGTTCATGAACGTGGGGAACGGGGGCCGCGGCAAGTGAGAGCTCTCGTGGGGGGGATGATCTTCTGCTTTGCCTCCACCTCGCGAGCCACGCGCGGCGACCCGTCACCCGAACAGCCACCCACTGCGGCTGCGGCGCCTGGGCTGCTCCGCCATGTAGCGCCGCCAGGCGAATGTCTGGGAGAGGTCGCACGGGCCGAGGGCGGCAAAGCGGGGCTTATCCAGCACCCGGGTGACCACATCCAGCACCTCGGGGTGCACCTCGGGCTCGCGCTGCAGGGTCCAGCGTGACAGCTCGAGCCGCTCCGCGATGAACCGGTCGCTGAACCTCCCGAGCTGACGAGCGGCCGCGACCAGCAGCTGCCGAGCGTGCCCGGCGTGAGACAGCCGCACGACCGGCGTGCGGGTCAGCGCGCTGACGGCGGCGACCAGCGAGCCCCACGCGGGGCGCCCGGCATCCGCTCTCACCTGGGGTAACCCGCTGCCTTCGACAGACACGGACGGGTCGGCGGAGATGTAGTGGTGCAGGCGCTCGGGATCCCGCGCGGGCCTCACCGCGGGGGGCGACGCCAGCCCCACCGCATCGCGATGGGTGCAGAACACCCACGCGAGCGGATCGCCTGCCAGCTCGTCTCGGCAGGGGTTGAGCGCGATATAGCGCCAGGTTCGCCGCAGGTGCAGGGGGCCGGAGGGTCGCTCGGGCGCTGGATGCGGCGTCCAGACGCGGCCCGACCCTCCACGGTGGTGGTGCCGCCAACGGGCGTAGCCGCTCAGCACCCGCACGAAAGACGCGGGCTCGAAACGCGCGGCGAACAGATGGACGTGGTCCGGCATCAGGCAAAGCGCCGCGGGTTGCAGCGCCAGCAGGCGGGACCACAGGGCGAGGCCCTCCTCGTGGCTGCGCCAGAGGAAGTCCCCGGAGACGGCATGGGCGACGATGTGAAGCATGGTCGCCGGCATCGCAAACGGCGTGCCACCGGAAAACAGGCTTTCCTCCGTTCGGGATCGTCGAAGTGTCGAAGGGTTCGTCGACGGTTCGACGATCCGCGAGCCGCTCCCCACCGTCAGACCCGCCCGCGGCGGCCTCAGGAGTCATGCCCCTCCATCTGCACCACCGCCGAGGGTCATGCCCCCGAAAGTGCCCCCTCGCGGCTGGTACCGCGTGAGAGCCAAACGGTCGAACGCCGAATATCACCCGCCACCGCCGCAGTGGACGCGGCCGCGGGCTGCCTGACGGGGCAGAAACAGGGGCTTGACTCCCGGGACGGGTGCAGATCGGGGGGCATGACCCCGCTGGGCTCGCGCGGGCGCCACTCAGCTGGCGCCACGCCCCAGCCGCGGGCCACCGCCAGCCGTCGCCCAGGCATCACACGCCGGTTCCTCTGGGCCCCTGCGCCTCTGCGGGAGATCCAGCGACGCCGCACCCATCCCCTCCCTTGACCCCCGGCCCCCGAAGCGCGAAGGGCCGCCGGCGCACCAGCGACCCATCGGCCAGCACTCGCGGAGGCTACTCCTCCAGTGCCTCGCCCGGCTCGGCGTCCAGCACGTCGGGGACATCCTCGGCGGCCTCGGAGGCCAGCATCTTGTGCAGCTTCATGAGGCCGCGGGTGAACTCGGAGCTGGCGTACCACTCCGGCTCCTGGCCCTCCCCGGCGGCGGGCGCGGAGAAGACCTGGATGGTGGTGGGCGCGCCCACCTCCGGGGCCAGGGTCAGGGCGAAGGCCGGCGCGAGGCCCGCGGGCTTCTCCTCCTCCTGGACGTAGGAGAGGCCCTTCAGGCGCAGGGCCTTGTCGAGCCAGTTGGCGTACAGCTCCACCGGCTGCTCCGGGTCCTGGGAGGAGGCCCAGTAGGCGGCGTCCTCGTCCTGGCGGTTCTTGTGCAGCAGCTCGGCGCGCCCGGCCGGGGACTCCAACACGACGCGCGCGATGTCTCCCTGCTCCAGCGCGCTCAGGCGGCGGTCGGGCAGGCGGCTCTTGGCATACCGGAGCGGGCGGAACACGTCGGCGTCCACCAGGTAGTAGCCGCCGGTCTCGGTGTCGCGCAGGTAGGTGTCGCGCGTGCCGTAGGCCTCGCCGCCCAGCTCCAGCCGGCGGACCTTGCCCTTGCGGGTGATCTCCACCCAGGCCTCGGGCTCGGCCAGGCCGAGGTCGGCCAGCGCGTCCTGGGCCTCGGGCCCCAGATCGCGGTGGGCCTTGAGGGGGGCCAGGGCGTCCAGCAGCTTGTCGACCGCATCGCCGCCCTTGAAGGCGGAGGTGGTGATCTCCACCTCGGCAGGCTCCTCGGCGGGCTCCTCAGCTTCCGCGGCTTGCTCCACCTCCGAGGGCTCCTCGGCGTCGTCGGCCAGCGCGGCGGGGATCTCGTCCTCGGCAGCATCTTCGGCCTCGGCCGCGCCCGCGGGCTTCGGCTTGGGCTTCTCCTTGCGCTCTTCGAGGTTCACCCAGGTGAACTCGCCGGCGGAGTCGGCCTTCTGCTCGAGCACCACGTCGAGCTTGTCGTCGTGGTAGGCGATCTTCTCGATGTCGGCGCGGTCCTGGCGCAGGACGATCACGTCGTCGGCCTTGGCGCTCTCGTCGCTGCCGATGGCACCGGTCCAGCGCAGCCAGGCCAACACGAGCAGGGCGATGAGGCACCCCGCGTAGATCCAGAAGTTCTTGCTCATGCGACCCCCTTCCGGGAGGAGCGGCGGCTGCGCACGCGGAGGAAGCCCAGCAGCCCGAGGAGGAAGGGCACCAGGAAGGTGGTGCCGTAGAACCACAGGCCCTGGCCCTCCTTGGTGTGGACGATCTTCACGTCCTCCTCGTCGTTGACCTCACCCGAGATGGCCTCGTCGCGCAGCAGCCAGTTGGTGGCGTCGATCATGAACTGGGCGTTGGCCTTGTTGGGCAGCAGCAGATCGGCCGAGAAGCCGGCGTCGCCCACGATCACGGCCCGGTACTCGGCGCTCTCGGCGGCGGGCCCCGAGGCCACCACCGCCAGATCGCGCACCTTGCGGGACTCCGTGCCTTCCTGGAACTCGAAATCACCGTTCACGTCGTCCCAGGCCTGGGCCAGGGTGCGGACGGTGGTGGTCACCTTGCCGAGGTGCTCCTTGGTCTCCTCGAAGGAGCCGGCGCCCGAGAACACCAGCCAGGCGGCCTGGCGGTTCTTGGAGAGGGTGGTGACGCTCTCGTGGGAGGAGTAGCGGTTGGTGCCCAGGTTCTGGCGATCGACGATGCCGCCCTGGATGGGCAGGAAGGTCTTGGGGTCGTCGGTGATCACCTTCACCGGCGACCAGGTGACGCCCAGGGTGGCGAGCAGGGGCTCCAGGCCCGTGACCTTTGCGTCGGGCAGGGCCGGCTCCAGCGCGACGAAGAGGCTGCCGCCCGCCGCGCGGTATGCCTCGAGCGCCTGCACCTCGGCGGGCAGGAAGGGATCCGTGGGGCCCACGACGAAGACGATGGAGGCGTCATCCGGCACGGCGGTGGCCAGGCCCTCGCCGATGCCGAGGGTCTCCACCTTGTAGTTGAGGGCCTCCAGCAGCTTCTTGAGCAGGGAGATCTTGGCCTCGGGACCCTCCGTACCGCGCCAGTCCAGCTCGCCGTGGCCCGCGGTGAAGTAGGCCTTGCGCTCGCCCTTCGCCAGGGCCAGCAGCTTCTTCTGCACCTCGGAGTCGAGCTTCTTCAGCGTACGCCGGGCCTTGTCGAGGTCGGTCCCGATCTTCAGGGTCTCGGTTTGCTCGCCCTGGATGAAGGCGATGTTGCCGTTGTCGCGGACCTTGAGATCCTTGGCGCGCACGGGGGCGAGCGCGTGGTCCAGCACCTCGACCGTGAGGTTGGGGCTCTGCAGCGCCTCGAAGTAGGGCAGCACCTCGCGGCCCACGTCGTTGGCCGTGGGGAAGAAGAGCACCACCTCGATGGGCTGGTCCAGGTTGGCCACCAGGTTCTGGGTGGCCGTGCCGGGCTCGGTGGTCTTGAAGTAGGCCACGTCCCAGCGGTGGTTGAACTCGTGGGCCAGGTAGTTGAGGGGGAAGAGCAGGGCGATGGCGAGGGCCAGGGTCAGGCCGTTGTCCACGGCGTCGCGCACGCGCGCGGGGTGGGGCGCGAGGGGCGAGGCGCTGATGGCCAGATCCACCAGGAGCAGCGGGACGAGCCCGGCGAACATGAGGATGGGCCACAGGGCGTTGAGGGCCACGTGCCAGCGGTGGGCGAAATCCTCGGACAAGCCCACGAGGTCGGTGACCGCATCCAGGCCCACGACGTACAGCGTCAGGCCCACCAGGGTGAGCTCGGAGAGCCAACACGTGACCTGCAGGGCGCGGCGCCGGTAGTTTCCCTCGGCTGATCTCACCGCCCGCAGCCGGAGCGCGGTGGCCACCAGCACGGCGAGTATGCCGAGGTCGTTGAAGACCCAGCGCGCGATCGCCGCGTCACCGAAGGTGCGCTCGCCGATGAAGATCGCCAGGTAGCCCAGGATCGTGAGGAAGGCGGGGAGAATCATCACCACCTCCTGCCGCGGATGGACCGCACGGAGAGCAACAGGAAGGCGAAGCACAGCGAGAGGTAGAACACGACGCTCTCTGTGTTCACCCTGCCCTGCATGAAGGGCTGGAAGTGCTTGTCGAACAGGGACATGTAGGAGACCACCCCGTCGATGGGGGGATCCGAGACGCGCCCCAGCATCCACATGAGCAGCAGCAGCACCGTGACCACCCCGGAGACGGCCGCGCCCACGAACTGGTAGCGGCTGAGGGTGGAGCCCCAGGTGCCGATGGCCACCACCGCCGCCCCGAGCAGCAGCAGCCCGAGGTAGCCGGCGCCCATGTGGCCCCAGCTCACCTTGCCGTTCACGAAGATGAAGGCCGGCATGTAGATGGTGAGCGCCAGCAGGGCGGCCACCATGCCCAGGCCCGCGAGGAACTTGCCCAGCACGATCTGCAGATCGCGCACCGGCGCGGTGTCCAGCAGGACCATGGTGCCGCCCGCCCTCTCCTCGGCGAACAGGCGCTGGGAGAGGATGATCGCGGCGATCATGGTGGTGCCGGAGGCGAAGTAGAAGAAGTCCTCCAGCACATCCGTGGAGAACCGGGCGGTGGACTTCATGGCGAAGGCGTTGAACAGCAGGCCGTTGATCAGGAGCACGATGGCCAGGATCACGTAGCCCCAGGCGGTGTTGAAGTACGCCTGGAAGTCTCGGCGCGCGATGAGCAGGATCTCTCTCATGCCGTCCTCCCTACTGGACCTTGGAGTGGGGGCGGCTGGAGGTCAGGGCTGAGAAGACCTGCTCCAGCTCGGCTTCGGCGTCGTCGACCCGGCGCAGGCCGAGGCCCTCGCGCACCAGGGCGGCCACGAGCTGCTCGCGGAAATCGCCGGTGAGCTCGACCCGCGCGGTGAGGATGCCGTTGTTCTCGGACTCGATGCGCAGGCCCTCTACGACCCCCGTGGCCTGGACCACGGCCTCGAAGCGCGCCCGCTCGCCGCGCACCTGCAGCCTGAGGCAGGTGGCGTGCTCGGCCATGCGGGCCAGCTCCTCCTGGCGGCCGTGGCCCACGAGCCGGCCCTTCTTGAGGATCAGCAGGCGGTCGCAGGTCTGGGAGACCTCGGAGAGGATGTGGCTGGACACCAGCACGGTGCAGGTGTCGCGCAGCCCGGCGATGACCTCCCGCATCCCCATGATCTGCACCGGATCGAGCCCGCCGATGGGCTCGTCCAGGATGACCAGCTTGGGGGCATGCAGGATGGCCTGGGCGATGCCGACGCGCTTGCGGTAGCCCCAGGAGAGGGTGTCGATGACCACATCGAGCGCCTCGCGGCACTGGGTGCGCTCGGCCACCTCCTCCACGGCCTTGTCGAGGACCTGGCCACCCATGCCGCGCAGCTCCCCGAGGAAACGCAGGTAGTCGCGCACCCGCATCTCCCCGTACAGCGGGGCGGTCTCGGGCAAGAACCCGATCTTGCGGCGGGCCTCCAGGGGCGCGCCGAACAGATCCTGGCCCTCGATGCGGACCGAGCCGGCGGTGGGGTGGAGCAACCCCGCCAGGATCTTGAGGGTGGTGGTCTTGCCAGCACCGTTCAGGCCGAGGAAACCGACGATCTCATGGGACCCGATGGAAAAGCTGAGGTCCTCGATCGCTCTGGTCTCCCCGAAGGTCCGGGTGAGTCCTGTCACTTCTATCATCAGCATCCTCCGCCAGAGGCGTGCGAAAGGCCCGGGCAGATATTCACCGCATCCGGGAGGGTCAAGAAGGGCCGTCAACGGCCAGGGGGCGCGCGGGAACACCGCGCGCCGCATGGATCATCCCGGCGCGCAGCAGCCGTAGCCCCTCGCGCACGTGGCGGCTCGGATCCGCGGGGTTGTAGACGCGGAAATGGTTCCCCCACTCTCCGGGTCGGAAGGGCGACAGCCCCGTGCGCGTGCACTCCACGAGCGTGGCGGGGATGCCGTACTTTCCGTACAGGTGGTCGATCTCGCTGCCCTGGGCCCGGAAGAAGAAGCCCCAGCGGGAGAGCTGCAGCACCCGGTAGGCGTGCGGCCCCTGCCCGCCCGACATGGCCACCCCGAGCTCGTGCAGGGCTGGCCAGCCGGGCGGCCGCTCCCAGCGCCCCGACCAGGGCAGGTACACGAAGCCGCCGTAGGCGTGCAGGCTCACCGCGAGGTCGAAGTGCCCGAGCCCGGCGAGGTGATCGACGGCCTGGGACTCGGGCTGGGAGAGGGGTTCGGGCGATGCGCGGTGGAACCCCGGCAGGATGCGCCGCCAGAAGCTCTCGGCCTCGTGGTGCACGCCGAAGTCGCGGTTCAGATCCACCCCGTGGGCGTTGGTGCGCCGGAAGGTGTTCTCACCGGCGGCCAGATCGGCCTCCACCCTGAGCCGTCCGTCCACGTTGAGCACGGGGATGACCACCAGCTCCACCCCGGGCATGGGCTGGGCAGCCTGCTCCAGCGCCAGGGCCAGGGTGTCCTCGGTGCCCACCCACTCGATGGCGTGCATGTTGGCGAACACCAGCACCCGCGCCTGGACCGGGCACCCCGGGTCGTGGATGACGTAGCCCCAGATGGGCCGCCCCTTGACCGTGCGCCCCGCCATGAAGGGCCGCACGACCCCCGGCCGCCGCGCCACCCAGGGCGCCAGGGCGGCGTGCACCTCCGCCAGGAAGTGGTACCCGGGCTCGGGGTGCCCCGCGGGATCGGGCGGGTTCTCGGCGATCCAGCGCGTGTACGCATCGGTCACATCGCGCAGCTCCAGCGGCGCGAGCGCCTCGGCGCGCAGCGGCAGGATGAGCAGCAGGAGCGCCAGGAGGAAGGGCATGTCGGTCTCGGGGAACAGCCGCTCTAACCAGAAACAGCTCGGGGCAGATGGATCTCGCGCAAAGACGCCAAGCCGCCAAGATGTCCGTGGCTGGCGGGAATCGCCGAGGCGAGGCGTGGCCTCGCAGGATCTCACGCAGAGGCGCAGAGACGCTGAGAGCC
>JBDRKM010000349.1:0-3931 GCA_043814015.1 Pseudomonadota bacterium | reverse complement strand
AGGACGACCCCGCGGCGACCTTCTGGATCGATGGGAGGTCGGCTTGGTTGGGGGCGCACCATCCTGGCCCGCGCCACGCTCGCCAGGCAGGCAGCACGGATCGAACCCTGACGGGCGACGGTTGGAGCCTGGAGGGCGTCGCGCGGGCGGTCCAGGTCGACGGCTCCCACGTGCTGGTCCAGCTCGGCAGCGAGGCCGGGCCCTGGGCGTTCGTCGGATCGGGAGGTCGGCCAGGCCCTCTTTTGGGGTTCGGCTGGGCCGTCTCGACCTCCGACGGCCTCGTCGCCCTGGCGCGCGGAGCGACGGTGCGGGCCTTCTTCGCGCCGTAGCCCGCGTGGACGCCGCCGGGCCAGGAGTTCGTCTCTTGTCATGCTCGAGGATCGAACCGTAGTCCACGAGGCGCTTGGGGACCCGGTCAGACCCTGTCCGCTCTCGCTCGACCTGGATCTTCCTTGGAGGCTTCCTGGCGCTGTCGTCGAGTCGCCTCAGAGAGCATCGGATAGTGTCCTGCTTCTGACCCTGTCGCGAGGTGCGTCGTGCCCAGCCTGGAGAACCTCCCCCGTCGAGGAGCCTGGGAGATCGATCTGATCGAGGCCCCCACCGTCCAGATCGAGGGTGAGGACCTCCGGGGGCTCCTGCTCGTGGCCGAGCGGGAGGGTGGCGCTGTCCGCCATGCCACCCCTGTGCTGGCCGGCGAGGACCTCGCCTTCGCGGTCTCCAAGGCGGCCAGCAGTCCGGCACCGCCCCTGACCCCATCCCGCCCGGCGGTCATCCACTGCCGCCCAGTGCTCCGCAAGGAGCTGCGGCGCATCGCGAGGATCCTGGGAGCGAGGCTGGACGCGACCGAAGATCTGATCATGGCCGAGGCTGCAGCAGAGTCCCTGCTGCAGCACTTCTCCTCCACGCCCGTCTGCCTGCCGGCGAACCCCGCGCCCTGGCGGCCCCTCATCGAGCGGCTTCACCGCGCGGCACCCTGGCGGGCGCTCCCCGACCATGTGTGTTTCCACTTCCCGTCTGGCTGCGCAGCGCTCCGTGACGCGGTGGCCATCGTGCTGGGCCGGGCGGGCGAACAGCTCGGGCTGGTGGTGTACCCGACCCAACGGGACCACCAGCGTTTCCTGGAGATGGCCTACGCCCAGGAGAGGCTCTCAGCCGGGGCGTGGGAGGCCTGGGCGATCCACCTCGATCCCCTCGATGAGCTGCCGGTGACCCAGCGGGACGCGATTGTAGGCAGTGGCCTCAAGGTGGGTGACCTGGGACTTCTCCTGCTGGCAATGCAGGGAGACGAGGCCAGACCCATGACCGAGGCCGAGGAGGAGGCCTGCATGGTGGCTCTCCAGGGTGTCCTGGCCGCCTACGAACGTCACGGTGTCCGGCTGTGTAGCCAACCCTCCATCACCGAGGTCCCCATCGGCTCTGCGACGCTTACGGTGTTCTCAACCCCCGAGGAGGGAGCTCTCTTTGTCCATGAGGAGCCCCCACTGATCCTGGCCCCCCACAAGCTGATGTTGGGGGAGTTCAAGGACGGGCCGGCGCTGCTCGTGAAGGCGGCGAAGCGCGACGCCCAGCGGCTGGTGCGCGAGCTCGAGGGTGTGGACGCACTGTCTCTGAACACCTCCGGCCCGGAGGACGAGATCCTGGTCTGGGCCGGTGAGCGGTGCCTCGGAGTGTTGAGCCGGGGCGCCTTCGGGCCCGGGGCCTGGTCCTGGTGGCTCGAGCGAGGCTCTGGGCACCTCGTGATCTCGGCCGGCGGTGCGAAACGAGGGGGGATCCGTCCAGGGGACATCCAGGAGATCATCGAAGTCGAGCTCCTCGAGCGCGATGACGCGCCCGACCACGACGACACCAACCCACCCGATGTCCTCCACGGTGCGAGCTGGGATGGCCCACCAGAGACCTGGCCCAAGGCCTCGACCGTCCTGTTGGACTTTGCACAGCCCCTCGGCGCGGGACGGCTCCCCGCCGAGGCAGTGACGCCCATGCTCACGGTGGCCTCCACGGTCTGGAACGCCGTGGTGTTGGCGGACAAGACAGGTGACGGCCGCTTCCTGGACGACGTGCGGGCGCGGATGGCCGGGCAAGGCCCGTTTGCGGTCCTGACTGAGCAGCTGATTCGACGGAAGCGCGAGTTGTACCCGCAGGACGTGCGTCTGATGGTGGTGGATGGCGTCACGCCCGGAGCGGGGCGCGTGGATGTGAAGGTCTCCTGGCGCTTGCCGTGATGGTCTCGGGCTCGAGAGGAGAGCGCGTTGCTGGGCTTTGCGCGGTGAGGTGACGACCGCGTGCTCCTTGGAGAAGGCCGGACATCTCGCTCAGGACCCCCACGGTACCGCATGCCCCTGAATACGGGCTTGGGTGTTCTGCTTTCAAAGGTGATCGCTCGATCACCAAGAACCATACGGCCCGCCTGGCGGGGCTGGGGTGGGAAACGGGAGGGAGGGGTGGGTGGAGGCCCCGGTCAGGCAGATCCACCGCCCCGCGCGAGGCGCAGCCGTTCGTCGTGCAGCCAGCGGGTGAGGCGCTCCTCGGAGGGCAGCTCGGTGAGGTAGCGGGACACGAACACCGCCTGAGGCAGGTTCGCCGTGGCGTAGTGGACCTTCTCCTCGTCCTTTCCGGCGCAGAGCAGCAGCCCGACGGGAGGGTTCTCGTCGGGGCGGGTCAGGTTCTCGGCGATCCAGTTGAGGTAGAAGTGCATCTGGCCGGCATCGCGCGGGTCGAAGTCGCCGATCTTGAGGTCGATGGCCACAAGGCAGCGAAGGCCCCGGTGGAAGAAGAGCAGGTCGAGGTAGTGGTGGACGTAGCCGACCGTGACCCGGAGCTGGCGGTCCACGAAGCAGAAGTCGCGGCCCAGCTCGTGCAGGAACTCCTGGAGGTGGTCCAGCAGTGCTGATTCCAGCTCCGCCTCCGTGAACGCTGGCGGGGCGGGCAGCCCCAGGAACTCCAGGATGTAGGGATCGCGCAGGATGGTGGCGGGAGTCTCCACGATCCGCCCGTCACGGGAGAGCGCCATCACGGCGTCCATGTCGCGGGAGAGGCCCACACGCTCGAAGAGCATGGAGTTGATCTGGCGCTTCAGCTCCCGGACCACCCAGCCCTCCTTGAGCACCTGGACCTCGTAGAAGGCGCGCTGTAGCGGCTGGTCCAGGCGCGACAGCTCCAGGAGGTGAGAGAAGGTGAGCGAGGCGAAGAGACGCTCGGTCCAGGCGGCGTCCTGCCAGGGGAGGCGGTCGACGGTGGCGGCGCGGGCGGCGAGGGAGGGGAAGCCAGTGGTGGCGCGCAGCGCGAGGGCGGATTCTCCAGACGGCGTCTGGGGAATCTCGAGGGCGGTGGATTCTCCAGACGATGTCTGGGGAATCGGCCCCATGACGGCCAGGACGGTTCGGCGGGGATCGAGTTCGGGCCAGGTGAGCGCGAGCTGGCGGAAATTCCACAGGTTGCTGCGGGACATTCCGCGCTCGCCGCTCCTGGTCAGCTCCTCGGCGAGCCGTTCGATGAGGGCTTCGCCGTAGGCGGCGCGGTCCTCACCGTTCTGCTCGTACTCGATGATCCAGGCTCCGACGAGCCAGCTCCGCAGGGTGTGCAGCCGGTCCACCGTGCGCGCGGCGGCGGCCTGCGCGGAGGCGGTGATGCTCCGGATGTCGGCGACGAGGGTGGGGAAGTCCATGGTCATCCTCTATCCGCACGAGGGGGGCATCGGGAGGCTGAGCTATCGCCCTGGGGCGCCTTCGGCGGACCAGCGGACAGTTCCTGTCCTGTCCTGTCCTGTCCTGTCTCGTCCGCGTCAAGCGCTGCACGCATCCTGCTGGCGTCGGCAGCGGCCACGTTTCACGGGAGCGCGCGGAGGGCCGGGCGTACGGCTCAGGAAACGTGAACCGGGGATCCGCCTGTCATGCCTCTTCTGGAGAGGTGTTGGCTACCACGAACCCCCAGG
>JBDRKM010000348.1:0-7408 GCA_043814015.1 Pseudomonadota bacterium | reverse complement strand
CGGCGGCTGGCTCTCCCTGGCCCTGGCCCGCGGCGGGCGCGTCCCGGTGCAGGTGGCCACCGGCTGCGACCGCGGCTGCTGGCACTGCGTGGAGCCCTGCGCCACCGGCCGCGTGGTCGCCCAGCGCCCGGTGGCCGAGGTGCTGGCCGAGGTGGACGCCCTGGCGCGGGCGGGCGTCCGCCGCCTGTGGCTGGCTTGCAGTGAGCTGAACGTCCCCGACGCGCGCCACGCCATCGCCCTGCTGCGGGCCCTCGGGGGGCGCGGGCTGGACCTGCGCTGCTACCTGCAGCCCGCCCCGGTGGATGCCGCCCTGCTCGACGCCATGGAGGATGCCGGCATCGACCCCTCGGGGATCTCCTTCGAATTCGGGCACCTGGCGCCCGAGGTCCTGGCCGCTGGCGGGGGCCCGGCGCCGCGGGCGGCTCTCGACCGCCTGCTGGAGACCTGGCTGCGCCGCGGCTACCGCGGGCTGGGCGCCACCGTGCTCTTCGGCGCCCACCCGGCCGAGAGCGAGGCCACGTTGACGGCCGCCCTGGACACCGCCCGGGCGCTGGACGCCGCCCTGCCCGACGGCCTGGGCCTGGCCTACGCCTGCGGCGCGCGGGTCTACCCGGGCACCCCGCTGGCGGCCCGCCTCGGCCCGGGCGCGCCCCTCTTCACGGTGGACGGCGCCCCCCCCGATCCCACCTTCGTCGCCCCCGTGGTCCACTGCCGCCTCGGCCCGCCCCGGGCCCTGTTCGCCCGCGTCCAGGCCGCCCTGGCCGGCATGAAGGGCGCGGTGGGCCCCATGAACGCCGCCGTCCCCGGTGAGCTGGCGGCCGAGGCCCTGGTGACCCGCGGGCTCCTGCGCCTGCACGCCGGCCGCGATGGCGACGCCGCCGTGTGCTTCGAGGAGGCGCTGGGCCATGTTCCCGCGCACCGCGAGGCCCTGGCCCAGCTGGCCCAGGTGCGGGCGAATCGGTTGGGGGACCGCGCGGGAGCGCGGGAGGCGCTGACGCGGTTGCGCGCGACCCTTCCGGAGCAGGACCCGGGCAGGGAGGAGATCGAAGCGGCGCTGGCCGCGCTCCTTTGAGTGCCCGCGGCTGTTTCTTGATAGAAGGCGCCCCTCACCGCCGTGCCCCCCCTCTTGGAGCCGCCCATGCGCGCCTGGACCGTGAAGGACAGCGTCGAGCTGTACAGCATCAACAACTGGGGTGCGGGCTTCTTCCGCGTCAATGAGAAGGGGCACGTCGAGGTGGCGCCCACCGGCGTCGCCGGGCCCGGGATCGATCTCAAGGTGCTGACGGAGGACCTGGAGGCCAGGGGGATTCAGCTGCCCATCCTGCTGCGGTTCTCGGGTATCCTGCGCGCGCGGGTCAACACCATCCAGGACGCCTTCTCCAAGGCCATCGGCGAGTACGAGTACGAGGGCGGCTACCGGCCGGTCTACCCCATCAAGGTGAACCAGCAGCGCCACCTGGTGGAGGAGCTGGTGCGCTACGCCGAGCCTCTGGGCATGGGGCTGGAGGCCGGCTCGAAGCCCGAGGTGCTGCTGGCGCTCTCGCTGCTGGAGCAGCCCGGCTCCCTCATCATCTGCAACGGCTACAAGGACGAGGACTACCTCGAGGCGGCGCTGCTCGCGAAGAAGCTCGGACGCAAGCCGATCATCGTCGTTGAAAAGTTCTCGGAGTTCGAGGCGATCCTGGAGCTGGCCGAGCGCCTCGACATGGAGCCGACCCTGGGCGTGCGCATGCGGCCCAGCTCCCGCGGCGCGGGTCGCTGGGAGGGCTCCTCGGGCGACCGCTCCAAGTTCGGCCTCTCGGCCCAGGAGATCGTGGACGGCGTGGCGCTGCTCAAGGGGCGCGGCATGCTGCACTGCCTGGAGCTCCTGCACTTCCACATCGGCAGCCAGGTCTCGGCCATCCGCGCCTTCAAGAGTGTGTTGCGCGAGGCCGCGCGCATGTACGTCGAGCTGCACCGCCTGGGCGCGCGCATGGGCTACCTCGACGTCGGCGGTGGCCTCGGGGTCGACTACGACGGCTCGCGCTCCAACTTCCCCTCCTCGGTCAACTACTCGGTGGAGGAGTACGCCGCCGACGTGGTCGCCGCCGTGGAGTCCGCCTGTGAGGAGCACGACGTACCGCACCCCACCCTGGTGTCCGAGAGCGGCCGGGCGCTCGTGGCCCACTCCTCCATGCTCGTCTTCAACGTCATGGGTGTGGCCTCCCCCCTGGCCGGCACCGAGGACAAGATCGAGCTCGCCGCCGACGAGCATGAGCTGATGGTGGAGATGATCGAGGTGCGCGACGACGTCTCGCGCAAGACCTACCAGGAGTCCTGGCACGACGCGCTGGAGCTGCGCGAGGAGACCCTGTCGCGCTTCGAGCTGGGGTTGCTGGATCTCCCCCAGCGCGCGCGCATCGAGCGGGTGTTCTGGCAGGTGCTGGCGCGCATCCTCACGGTCGTACGCAGCCTGGACTACGTACCCGACGATCTGGAGGGGCTGGAGAAGCACCTGGCCGACGTCTACTACTGCAACTTCTCGGTCTTCCAGTCCGCCCCCGACTCCTGGGCCGTGGGCCAGCTCTTCCCGGTGGTGCCCATCCATCGCCTCAAGGAGAAGCCTGTCCGCCGGGGTATCCTGGCGGACATCACCTGCGACTCCGACGGAAAGCTGGATCGCTTCATCGACCTGCGCGACGTCAGGGATGTCCTGCCCCTGCACCCGCTCGGCGACGATCCCTACTACCTGGGCGTGTTCCTGGTGGGCGCCTACCAGGAGATCCTCGGCGATCTGCACAACCTGTTCGGCGACACCAACGCGGTGCACGTCTCCCTCGGTGAGGACGGCAGCTACTGCATCGACCACGTGCTGGAGGGTGACACGGTCACCGAGGTGCTCACCTACGTGGGCTACAGCCGCGCCGAGCTGGTCACCCAGGTGCGCCTGGCCTGCGAGCAGGCCCTGCGGCGCGGCGATCTGACCCTCAAGGACTCGCGCCGCCTGCTGCGCGCCTTCCGCAACGGGCTGGACGGCTACACCTACCTGGAGTGATCAACACCCGGACCCAGGGAAGACCGTCGGGTCGAGATCGTCGCAGTCCCAGCCCTGGGCAGGGTAGCTGGCGCCGTCGTAGGCGCCGGGCTGCCACCAGGAGGGGGCGCCATCGCCGTCGAGATCCCAGGTGCCGGCCTCGAACGTGCCCCAGGCGCCGATGTCGGACCGGCTGCCGTCCGGATCCGAGAGGGCGGGGTCGCCGGCGTCCAGCAGGCCCGAGCCGCGCCCCAGGTGGAGGTCCCAGAACAGGGGACTGGTGCTGGTGGTGTCCGCGAAGACCGGGTCCAGGTACTGCAGGCTGCCGAGGCGGCCGTGGCTGCTCAGGCCGCCGACCGGGCGTGGGCCGGCGTCGTAGAGGTTGACCTGGTCGATGTCGTAGGAGAGCGCGGAGCTGGCGCTGAGGGCCGCCCAGGGGGCGCTGCCGGAGACAGTGATCCCTGCCATGACCAGGCGCGCGCCGGGGGTGACGTCGGCCTGGACGCTCACGCCTCCACGGTTGGCGTGCAGGCTCGCGTCGGTCACCCGCACCTGCGCGGTGTCCCGCAGGGACAGGGCCGCGCCACGGCTGGCCTGGTTGTCGCTGAGGATGGCGCTGCCGACCACCAGGGTGGCGTCGTCGGCCACGGCGAAGGCCCCCCCGGGACCGGCGGTGGCGCGGTTGGAGGCGATCAGGACGTGATCGAGCCGTGCCGTGACGTGATCGCAGAGCTGCAGGACGCCGCCCCCTCGAGCGCTGGAGCCCACCGCGACCACCTGGGTCAGGATCAGGTCTGCATCGCCGGTGGCGGCGAGCGCGCCGCCGTTGCCCCAGGCCTGGTCCGTCTCGAAGGCGACCCAGGAGAGCTCGACCTGTCCGCTCTCGATGAACAGCCCGCCGCCGTCGCCCGCGTCGGCGCTGTCGTCGACGAAGCGCACGCGCGCGCCGGTGAAGCGGCCACCCTTCAGGCGGGCACCGCCACCGCTCCCGCCCGCGGCCCGGTCGCCCTCCAGGCGCAGCTCCTCGGCGCTCAGCACCCCCTCGGCCTGCAGCAGGCCGCCCCCGCCATCGTCCGTGGCGAGGTTGCCCAGCAGGATCACGCCGCGGGCGGTGGTCTGGCAGCTCGTGAGGGACAGGCCACCGCCGCCGCGGGCCTCCGCGCCCTCGACGGTGACCCCCTCGAGCTCCAGCACGGCGCGCTCCGCGGCGATGCCCCCGCCGTAGCCGTCGCGGGCGAGGGTGTGCCCGATCCAGACCCGGGTCAGGTGGGCCTCGCCGTCCTGGACGGCGATCCCGCCCCCGCTGTCCGCCTCGCAGTCCTCGATCCGCACGTCGGCCAAGGTGGTCAGGGCGGCGTCGAGGTGCAGACCGCCGCCCTCGGTGGCCTCACAGGCGACGATGCGCAGGTCGCTCAGGGTGGCCTGGCCGCCCCGCACGTCCACACCACCGCCCTGCCAGGCCAGGCCCCCGCTCAGGGTGAAGCCCGAGATGGTGACGCGGCCGCCGCCGGTGCGCACGACGCTGTCGTCACCGCCGGCGTCGAGGGTGGTGGCGGAGGAGCCGTGGGTGCCCAGCAGCGTGAGGCTCCGCGAGCCGAGGTCGAGGGGGCCGGACCAGGTGCCAGGGCCGACGCAGATGGTGGCCCCCTCGGGCGCCGCGGCCACGGCGTCCAGGACGCTGGTGAAGCCCTCGGGCACGGCGAGATCGCAGGTGGCGCAGGCCTCGTCCACGCTGCCGTCGCAGTCCTGGTCCGCGCCATCGCAGCGCTCCACCGCGCCCGGGTGGACGCCCGCATCCGCGTCGTCGCAGTCGAGCGCATCGGCCACGAACCCCTCGGGGGCCTCGCAGGCCCGGGTGCTGTCCTCGGGATCGCCGTAGCCGTCGCTGTCGCGGTCGGCGTACCAGGTGGCCGGCTGGGCCGCGCCCTCGTCGATCTGGCCATCGCAGTCGTTATCGCGGCCATCGCAGCGCTCGGCGGCCCCTGGCTGGATGTCGGGGTCCTGGTCGTCGCAGTCGTTCGCCACGGTGGAGGTGCCCGGGAGGGGGGCGCAGGCGAGCGTGGGCTCGGAGCCGGCCTCTCCGTAGCCGTCTCCGTCGGCATCCGGGTAGTATCCCGTGCCGCAGGAGAGGCCGTCGCGGCCGCGCTGCTCGGGGAAGTCGATCACGATGGGTGAGCACCCGGTGCCCACCAGGAGCGCTGCGATGGCTGCGATCCTCTTCATGGCTCAGGGCTTATCATGCCTCCCAGCCGCGCCACGATCAACTCCACCTCCGGGCGCCGGAGCGCGGAGCCGGTGGCCAGGTAGGCACGCGCGGCCTCCAGGGCGGCGCCGGCCTCGCCGCCATCGGACAGCAGGGCGATGCGCAGCACCGCGAGCTCATCGCGTGTGCCGGGCGGGGTGTCGGGGATGGCGAGCCCCTGCTCCACCACCGCCCGCACGGCGGCCGGCTCGGCGCCCTGGCCCTGCAGGGTGCGGGCCTCGTGCAGGGCCGACGCCCCGCTGCGGAAGCAGCGCCAGGTCGCCCCGGCGGACAGGGTGGGCCCGGGCTGCTCGTGGCACCAGGTGGCCACCGTGCCGCGCGCCATGGTGAGGCTGGTGCCCAGGCCGTCGCGCTCCACCGTGAAGGCCGTGCCCAGGACCTCGATGCGCGCCTCGGGAGAGTGGACCTCCAGGTGGCGCCTGGCTCCGGGGTCCAGATCGACCCCCAGCCGGCCCCGGACCCAGTCGATCACCAGTTGGTCCTCCTCGAAGGCCATGGAGCCCTCACCCTCGTGGCTGAGGCGCAGGCCCGTGACCGGCTGGATGGTGGCTTGCTCGGGGGAACTGAGGGCCACGGGAGCGGGAGGACCGCTGTGGGACAGGGCCCAGGCCACCAGGCCCGCGGCCAGCGCGGCGCCCCCGGCCATGGCCAGGCGCAGGTTGCGCTGGCGGGCGCGGCAGGCCTGGCGGCGGGCGGGCAGGCCCGCCATGACCCTCTTCATGGCCGGTTCGTCCGGCTGCAGGGCCTCGTCCAGGGCCCGCAGGCGGTCGCTGTGCGACCAGGGGGCGGAGTCGGTGGGCGGGGGGAGGCTCATGGGGAACCCTCCTGAGGGAGGACGTGAGGGGGGGAATCTGCCAGGCCGAGGGCGCTGGCCTGCGCCTCGAAGGCGCGGCGGGCCTCGGTCAGGCGGCGGTTGAGGGTGCCTGCGGGCATGTCGGTCAGGGCGCAGATCTCGGCGCGGGAGAGCTCCTCGACGTAGTGCAGCCACAGCAGGCGGCGGTGCTCCAGGGGCAGGCGCGCGAGGGCGGCGTGCACCTGGCGGGCCTGCTCGTCGCGCCGGATCCCGGCGACGGGATCCGTGTCCGCCCGGAGCATGGTCTCGACAGGCGGGGCCGGGTCGCGACGGCGGAACCAGATGAGGCGGGCCTGGCCGAGCACGCGGCGCCAGGTGAGGCCGTGCAGCCAGCGGCGGAACAGGGCGGGCTCGCGCACGCGGCCGATGCGCTGCAGGGCGCAGACCAGCACGTCCTGGGCGATGTCCTCGGGGTCGAGTGCCGGTCCGGACTGCCAGCGGCACCAGCGCAGCACCTCCCCGGCCCACAGGCTGACGAGCGTCTCGGCCGCCAGGGACTGTTGGGAGCCCGTGGTCTGGGCGAGCACCACCAGACGCTCACTGGCTACGTCGAGCCACAGGGCCTGGCGTTGGCGCGGTGTGGCGGAGGCTGGACAGCGCAGGGTGAAGGTCGCCGCGAGGTGATCGAGCGGGACCAGGTGTGCGCAGGGGGCGAGCCAGGCGGGCGGGGCGGTGGGTTCGGGCGTGGGCGGGGTGGTCATCAACCCAGATGTGGCCTCAGGTGGCGAAGCTGATCACTGCCGGGGGAACAGGCGCAGGTCGAGGCCCAGGGAGAGGGTCTGGGCGCGGGAGGCCTCGCCGTCCACCATGTAGGGGGTGAAATCGGCGTGCCAGGCCAGGTCCAGCGCGATCTCCAGCGGCGGCGCCACCCGCCAGGGCCAGGCGAGGCCGAGGTCCACTCCGGGAAACAGCTCGGTCTGCGAGAACGACTGGCTCGGCATGAGGAAGGTGCGCACGGCCAGGGTCGGCGCCGCGTGCGGGCGCAGCCGCCAGAGACGGCTCTCCAGCGGCAAGCGCAGCGTCAGGTCGCGGTAGGAGCGGTCCCCGCCGAGATCCAGGCGGCCCGTGATCCCCAGGCCCATGCCCAGCCCCAGGTGCGGCCCGAGCGCGACACCGGCGGCGAGGCCGCCACCCGGCCTCCATGACTGGGCGGGCCACCAGGCGAGGTCCCCGCGCGCCTGGAGCCAGGGGCCGGCGCCTGGCACCGCGGGCGAAGGGGGATCGAGGGTGGCGTCGGCGGGTGCCGCCGGTTCGGGCGGGGGGGTGGGTGGCGCGGTGG
>JBDRKM010000347.1:0-28542 GCA_043814015.1 Pseudomonadota bacterium | reverse complement strand
GGTCAAGGACTTCCGGGCAGCGGCACTAGTACATCTGCTGGACCGGCGCGTACGAGGCTTTCTGCAGGCGCGGGGGCGGCTGGCGGGGCGCTGGTGCGGCGGCAGGGGGCGCGGCCGGCGCGGGTTCGCCGGCGGCCACCCCGGGCTCGATGGGAGCGGTGCCCTGGGGGCTGCCCACCAGATGCCACAGGAACGCGGCGGTCAGCAGCGCGAGGTACAGCGCCACCGCGCCACGGGAGACGCGCACGTCCGCCGACCACCAGCCGCGCACCCGTCGAACCCACGGGGCAGGGCGGTGGGCCTCCTCATCGAGGGCCCGGTCCATGGCCGCCCAGAACTCCGGGCTCTCGGGCGCGGGAGCAGCAGGAGCCGGCATGGGCACCACCGCCGCTCGCTCGACCATCGCCGCGCAGGCCTCGCACCGGGCGAGATGTGCATGGGCCGCGCGCTCCTCCGCCGGGCTCAGCTCCCCGTCGAGCAGGGGGGCGATCCGCTCACGCAGCTCCGCACACTCCATCGGGCCGGCCATCAGTCCTGCCCATCGCTCCCCAGGACCTCGAGGACCACGGGGTGGTCTGGACCGAGCAGCTCGCCGAGCCGCGTGCGGGCGCGCGAGAGCCTGGACATCACGGTGCCGAGCTTCACGCCGAGCACATCAGCGATCTCGGCGTAGGAGAGGTCGTCGTAGTAGCGCAGCTGCAGGATCTCCCGGTGGTGCTCGCTGAGACGGTCCATGACCGCCAGGACCTCGTCGCGCCGCTCGCCGCGCTGGACCGTGCCGATCTGGGAGGCGTGGGTGAGATCGCGGCACCCGAGGGACTCCAGGATGCCGCCCCGGCGCCGTCGGTCGCGGACGATGTTGTAGCAGAGGTTCGAGGTGACACGGAACAGCCAGGCCTTCATCCGGAATTCGAGGTCGAAGAAGCGCGGCTCGCGCATGGCCTTGATGAAGACCTCCTGCACGGCATCGTAGGCTTCTTGCGAGTCCTTGACGATGAAGAGGGCGTGCTGGAAGAGCCGGCCCCGGAAGTCCCGGACCACCAGATCCATTGCACGACGGCGATCATCGCGTGCGAGCGCCTTGTAGACCTGGTCGCCCTGCTCTGCCGGGGTGCTCTGGTGCTGGATCGCGTACATGGCGGCCTTCCTAATCTTCGCGACGGGCGGGGTCGAGAGGCGAGCCCTCCGCTGAGGGCTCTTGACACCACAGCGCCGCGGTCTGTTCCCTGTAGGTGAGCTTTGTCGCGAGCGCCGAGGGGCCGCTGCCCCGACGTGCCTCAACTCCCTCCGATTCAGGGAAAAAACAGCGAACCCTTGACGGCGCGGACGCCAGGGAGAATCCTGATAGCGGCTGTAGGTCCCGGGCACCGTCCGGGGATTGTTGGGCTGAGAGGAGGCCGCGTTGGCTGCTGCAGAGAACCAGACCGGGTCCCCGCCTCCGAGCGGCGAGCTGGTGAACGTCCGGGAGCTGGTCGAGCACATCGTGCGCTCGCTGGTGGACTACCCCGACCAGGTCCGCTGCCACGAGGTCGAGGGCACCCACTCCTGCGTCCTCGAGCTCGAGGTCGCCCGGGAGGACGTGGGCAAGGTCATCGGCAAGCGCGGCATCCACGCCGACGCGATCCGCCGGATCGTCACCGCCGTCGGTGGCAAGAACAAGAAGCGCTACGTGCTGGAGATCCTCGAGGATCGCTAGCGGCCGCCCCTTTGCTAGTCGTCCACCGGCACCGGCTCCACGTAGGCCGCGTTGGCCGGCATGGCCATGGTGGTGGAGGTCCAGGCGACCTCACCCTCACAGTCCTCGATGGCGTCCAGAAAGGCCTGGGCCTGCTCTCTTTCGATGCGTCCGGCGGCCAGGTTGCGCTCGAGGGTGCGGACATCGAAGAGGGATTCGGACTTGGACTCGTTCATGGCAAGCTCCGGCGATCTCGCCACCCGGCATCCCCGGGGGCAGGGCTCTGCGCGCTATTCGTCGGCCTCGGGGGGGAGATCCTCGTCGCCATCCGTGGGCGGAGCGATGACGGGGGGCCCGGCCGCGGTGTCGACGTTGGCGTTCTCGTTGAAGTCGGTCAGATCCGGCAGCACCTTGCCCGCCGCGATCTCGCGCAGCGCGGTCACCACTTCCTTGTTCTCGCGGTAGTCCTCGATCAGGACCGGCTCGCCCTTGAGGATCTGCTTGGTGCGCTCAGCCGCCAGCAGCACGAGGGAGAAGCGGTTGGGGACGTTCTCGAGGCAGTCTTCGACGGTGATGCGGGCCATGGGCACTCCCGGATCGCCCCGCCTGGAGAGGGGGGCCTTGATCCGGCGCCATGTACTGTGAGGGTGAGCCTGAGTCAAGCGCGCGCCAGCCTCTTGACGCCCCACGCGCGGTGCCTAGTGTTGCAGCCCCCGCGGCGGTGGGGGCTCGTGCCCCCGCCCCGAGGAATCCACCCGAACCCCGCCCACCGGCGGCGATCGCCGCGCAGCACGGAGCAACGAACATGAAGATCCGCCCGCTGAACAACCGTGTCCTCATCAAGCGCATCGAAGAGCTCTCCCGCACCCCGGGTGGGCTGTTCCTGCCCGACTCCGCCAAGGAGAAGCCCATCGAGGGCGAGGTCCTGGCGGTCGGCGAGGGAAAGACCGGCGACGACGGCAAGCTCATCCCCATGAGCGTCATGGTGGGCGATCGGGTCGTCTATTCCAAGTACTCCGGCACCGAGATCAAGGTCGATGGTGAGGAGTACCTCCTGATGCGCGAGGACGACATCCTCGGCATCGTCGAGCGTTAGCCCCACCCCTCCCTGTCGTCTCCATCCACAATTCCGACCAGCGGCAGGGCCCGGGCCGGCCGGGTCGCCGCGGTTCCTGAGTCCACCCTTCGAGAGGAGTAGTCATGAGCGCCAAGCAGATCCTGTTCGACACCGAGGCCAGGGCCAAGATCCTGGTCGGCGTGGACACCCTGGCCGATGCCGTGAAGGTGACCCTGGGCCCCAAGGGGCGCAACGTGGTCATCCAGAAGTCCTGGGGCGCCCCCGTCGTGACCAAGGACGGCGTCACCGTCGCCAAGGAGGTCGAGCTCGAGGACAAGTTCGAGAACATGGGTGCCCAGATGGTCAAGGAGGTCGCCTCCAAGACCTCCGACATCGCGGGCGATGGCACCACCACCGCCACCGTGATCGCCCAGGCCATCTACCGCCACGGCATGAAGCTCGTGGCCGCCGGCCACAACCCCATGGAGCTCAAGCGCGGCATCGACAAGGCGGTCGAGGTCGTGATCGCCTCCATCCAGGATCTCTCCCAGCCCATCAAGGACAACCGCGAGATCGCCCAGGTCGGCACGTCTCTGCCAACGGCGACATCGACATCGGCGACATCATCGCCAAGGCCATGGACACCGTGGGCAAGAAGGGCGTCATCACGGTCGAGGAGGCCAAGGCCCTCGACACCACCCTCAAGACCGTCGAGGGCATGCAGTTCGACCGCGGCTACCTGTCGGCCTACTTCGTGACCGATTCCGAGCGCATGGAGACCGTGCTGGAGGATCCCTACATCCTCATCCACGAGAAGAAGCTCTCCTCCCTGCGCGACCTCCTCAAGGTGCTGGAGAAGATCGCCCAGACCGGCAAGCCCGTCCTCATCATCGCCGAGGACATCGAGGGCGAGGCCCTGGCCATGCTGGTGGTCAACAAGCTGCGCGGGATGCTGAACTGCGCCGCCGTCAAGGCCCCGGGCTTTGGCGACCGCCGCAAGGCCATGCTCGAGGACATCGCCGTCCTCACCGGCGGCAAGATGATCGCCGAGGAGCTTGGCATCAAGCTCGAGAGCCTCGAGCTCACCGATCTGGGCACCGCCCGCAAGGTGGTCATCAACAAGGACAACACCACCATCATCGACGGCGCCGGCTCGCAGGAGAACATCCAGGCCCGCATCAAGCAGATCGAAGCCCAGGTCGAGAACACCACCTCGGACTACGACCGCGAGAAGCTCGAGGAGCGCCTGGCCAAGCTGTCCGGCGGCGTCGCGGTCATCCGCGTCGGTGCGCCGACCGAAGTGGAGATGAAGGAGAAGAAGGCCCGCGTCGAGGACGCCCTGCACGCCACCCGCGCGGCCGTCGAGGAGGGCGTGCTGCCCGGCGGCGGTGTCGCGCTCATCCGCGCCCTGCCGGCCATCGAAGCTTTGCAGCTCGAGGGCGAGCAGCGCTTCGGCGTCCAGATCGTCAAGCTCGCCATCCAGGAACCCCTGCGCCAGATCGTGGCCAACGGTGGCGGCGAGCCCAGCATCGTCCTGCAGCGGGTGCGCGAGGGCACTGGCGCCTTCGGCTACAACGCGTCCACCGAGACCTTCGAGGACCTCACCGCGGCTGGCGTCATCGACCCCACCAAGGTCGTACGCTCCGCCCTGCAGCACGCCGCCTCCGTGGCCGGCCTGATGCTGACCACCGAGGCCATGGTCGCCGACGAGGCCGGCGACGACTAGTGCTACCCCGAGCCCCGGGAACCGCTGCGCCGCCCTCCGGGGCGGCGCGCTGCTTCAGGGCGTGTCCTGCGGTGGGGGCTCCTCGCGCCGCGAGAAGAACACCCGCACCCCCAGGGCCGCATCGGCCGTGAGGCGCAGGTCGGAGTACAGGACCAGCACCGGGGCCAGCTCCAGGAAGCCCTCCACGGGCACCTCGCCGCCCCGGACGCCCATCCCGACGGGGAAGCGCAACCCGAGGATGTTGGCGTGGCCGTTGTGGAAGTCCTCTCCAATCCGCACCCGCGCACCAGCGCCGATGTAGACGGGAAGTCCACCACCGGCGAGGCCGGATCCCGGAAGCTCAGCAGCTCGTAGAGGTAGTCCGAGTGGAGATGGAAGCTACTACCGGGGACGCTCCAGGCGAGGGCGATGTCCCAGGTGGAGGCTCCCTGGCCGCGCCACGCACCGGACAAGCCGGTGGGCTCGCCCAGGATCACCCCGACTCCCACGCCGCGGGGCCCGTCGGACAGCCCAACCGGTATGGCGGCCTGGGCCGCGCGGGCGGGCCACAACGCGAGCAGGGCCGCGCAGACGGCGCCATGAACCGCGATCCCGGGACTCCGCGGCGTCATGGTGCCACGCCCTCTCGCTCGAAGGCTTCCAGCAGGCGCTCATCCGAGTAGACGGTCACCAGGCGCCGCAGCACGTCCTGCAGGGCCGGATCCCGATAATAGCCGAGCCAGTTGGCGTCCCCCAGCACGACCCGGAAGCTGAAGCCCGCCCTCAGGGCGTCGCGCAGGTGCTGCTCGAACAGCTCGGGCTGTCTCCGCCGGGCCGCGATCTCGGCCAGGCGGAACGGCCCGGCCCAGTGGTCCGGTCGCAGGGCGGTGGCGCGCCCGAAGGCATCCGCCGCGGCGTCGAGTTCCTGCGCCCGCAGCAGGATCTCACCGAGGTCGTACCACGATGCGGCGTCGCCCGGATCGAGCTCGACCGCGCGGAGGTAGTGTCGTCGAGCGCGATCACCCTCCCCCAGGGCGTTCCACGCGAACGCGACCTCGTACTCCACGGCCGCGGCGGGCAGCAGCTCCTCCTGGAAACGCTCGCCGCTCTCCACGACCTCCGCATGGCGGCCCTGGGCGTTCATGGCCTCCAGCACCGCGGCCTGCTCGCGCACCAGCACCCGCCCGTAGTCGGGAGGCTGGACAGCGGCCAGGGTTGGCATGACGAGCGGCAGCAGCAGCGGGAGCACGCGCTTCCTCCCGTGGGTGTTGATCCCTAACCTACGATTCGCCTGCCTCACCGGATACCCGCACGACCCTCCGCCGCACCAGGGGGAGCGCCAGCACCCCCCAGCCACAGCCACCCGCTCCCGGCCCGTCGGCCGCTCGCGCAGCCACACTCGCGCGGGGTAGGCCCGACGCCTCCGGTGTCGTCCTGCGCCCCCCCGTCCACACCAAGCGTCCCGGAATCGGCGTTGAACCCCCCGTAGCCACCTCGGGTCCAGACCCCCTCGGCGTCGGCGGCGAACACGGCGTAGTAGTTGGTCCCGGACGGGGCGTCGGGCAGGCTCTCCTCTACCCGCTCGCCAGGCGTCGGGGTGTCGAGATGCAGCACCACCACCCCGGCGTCGTCCTCCGGGCCGGTGGGCCAGCCGTCCGACCGGACCACCACCTGCAGCTCGGCGAGCTGCTCGTATTCCGGGTTGGTCCAGGACACCACGAGGCCGGGCTCCTCTCCGTCGGAGGCGGAGAAGTCGCGGATCACCATCAGGTTGCGCGGGGTGGGCGGCGCCCAGACGCTGACGTCGTCGATGTTCCAGCCGCCGAACGCCAGGCCCTGGTCGGAGTCGATCTGCCAGGCCAGGGTGATGGTGCCATCGAGATCGGCGTCCTCGGTCAGGATGGAGGCCAGCGCCCACTGTTCGTCCAGGTGGTGCTCATCGCCTACGCTCTCGCGGGTGGCGTGGTTGGTCCAGGCCACCTCGCCGTCCACCAGCACGTTGGCGTGGTCGTAGTAGCCGTCCTCCACCCGCAGCCATCGCCGGAACTGCACCAGCAGGTCGTTGTAGGGTGCGACCTCGATGGGCGCGGACTCGAGCTGGTTGAGCTTCTCGTTCTGGTACTCGCCGTTGTAGTTGCCGCCGCCCAGATCGTTGCCCCAGACCTTGTCGCCGCTGTAGGCGTAGTCGGGGTCCTGGGCGGCGCCGGTGGGTGTGCCCCACATCCAGTCATCGGCGCCCTCCGCCTCCGTGCCTTCGAGCAGCGCGTGGCTGTAGCCGCCGTCGCTGGCCTCGAAGTCCTCGAAGTAGAGGGGCTCGAGCGCGCCGACCGCGAAGGAGAAGGGGTTGATGGCCTCGCCCGCGGGCAGCCCGGCCGCCCCGCTGTCGTCGGTCTCGGCTTCGAGGTAGTAGTGCACCACGCTGGCGTCCGGGACCGCCGGCAGCGTCCCCGTGAGCTGTCCGTCCGCGGCGGTCAGCCCCACGTACTCCCAGCTCTGGCCGCCGTCGGTGGACCAGAAGGCGCGCCCGCCGGTGAAGGCCACGTCGAAGCAGCCGGCCGTGACGTCGCTGGCGGTGATCGTGAGGTCATAGCCCGCGGCGCCGGGCGGCTGGTTGTCGAGCGGCGCATGCGCCAACCCGAGCAGCGAGGTGCTGCCGCCCGGGCCGATGCCGTGGGGCACGAAGGCCGCCAGGAGCTGACAGTAGTGGGGCGAGCCGTTGGAGAGGTCGGCGTCGTCGTCGTCAGCCAGCACGAACTCGTCGAAGGCCTCGTTGATGGTGAAGCCGGAAGGGACGGCGTCGGCGAAGATCTGGCAGGTGTTCTCCCAGCCCGCCTCCTCGCCCTCCTCGGCCTCCATGAGCTGCAGGAAGTCCCAGATGGCGCCCGAGAGGATCAGGCTGTCCTCGTGCGACTCGTAGACGATGTCATCGGGGTAGACGTGCTCCTCCGACAGGTCGCGGATGCCCTGGGAGTAGCCCACCCAGAAATACGGCGCGATGACCGGATCGCCGGTCAGGAACATGGAGATGGAGTCGGCGATGGCCTCGCTGGCGGTCTCGTCGAAGACACCGGCCTGCAGGGCCCAGTAGTGGAAGCCGTGGCCCCACTCGTGGTAGTTCACGTCGGCGATGCGGGCGGTGGAGTTGCAGTGGCCCGAGGTCGGGCCGAAATTGACATCGCCGTCGAACCAGGCGTTGCAGACGGCGTCCGCCACGTTCACATGGGAGGTCACCCGGTTCGTGGCCATGCCATTGCCGGGCTGGAAGCGCAGGGCCCAGTCCCGGACGTGGTGGAGAAACACGTAGGAGTCGATCTCCGAGATGTCGGCCGACGCGCTCGTCCAGAGGCCGTCCGCGCCGGTGAACGTCAGCTCGCCGTCGGCGCCCCCCTCGTTCTGCACCTGCACGTAGTCGCCGTCCAGCCGGCTCAGGAAGCTGTCGCCCTCCAGCTCGAAGCCGCCCTCGTCGTCGGCGTAGGTGCGGCCGCCCTCCGCGCTGTAGACCATGACGAGGGGCATGCCGGAGGTGACCGTGTCGCCGTCGATGGTGCGCCGGTCGTGGACGCCCTGGACGGTGCCATCGAGGGTGAGCAGCTCGCTGCGGGCCGCCAGCAGATCGCCATGGATCGCGTCCACCCAGGCCACCCAGCGGCCATACGGGCTGTGCGTGGTGGTGTGCACCTCCCAGGCCAGGGCGTAGGTGAGGCCGCTGCCTTCCTCCATGGGCAGCACCACCAGCCGGATCTCCCCGGGATCGTGGGGCACACCTGCTGCGGGGCCGCCGCCGGCGGCGATCTCGATGGCTGTCTCCGGAGAGAGCTGCGGAGCTTCCAGCGCGGGAATGTCGGGGTAGGTCTTGACCCCGAACATGACCAGCGCCCTGTCGCGCACGCGCAGCTCGACCCCTGCACGGTACACGGGGACACCGTCGTGCTGCTGGTCGAGGCGCAGGAACCAGGTCCCGGTCCGCTGCTGGTAGCCGCCGCGGCCGAAGACGAGGTCGCCGGAGTCCACGCCGGTCAGACCGGGGAAACGCTCCAGCACGGCGCGGGAGAGGCGCACGACCTCGGTGAGCCCGGACGAAGGCCCGATCCCGAGCGGGATGCCCCGCCCCCAGGCTCGGTAGGGCAGCCCCGTACGTTGGTCGAACCTCGCCGACCAGCCCAAGCCGAGCTCGCCCTGGAACCTGCGCCAGGCGGGCTGGCGCCACAGCTGCCCCTGGCGCCCGGGATCGTAGCGCAGCACCCGCACGAGGCCGGGGCTGGGCGCCGCGCCTCGATCGGGACCCACCGAGATCTGAGCGGTGGGCTGCACCGCTCCGGCGGAGTGCGTCGTGAGCGCGAGGATCAGGGCGAGCTGCTGTACCATACATTCCTCCTGGCCGGCCTCGGCCGGGTATGCAGGATGACCGCATGGTGGCCTCCGGGCAATCCGCGGTTGCACCAGCTACAGACTTCTGACAAGTCTCCGACCCAGGACAGGTGCCGCACGCGCTCCCCCTCCCCGCGACATGAACACCGCCCGCGCCTTCAGCGCGCCTGGATGGCCTGCATCTTCGGCCTGGGCGCCTGCCAGGGCGAGCCAGGCGCGCTTCCCCCGCTGCCGCCGCGCCAGACCGAGGCACGCGCCCCGGCCGGGCCTGAACGCCCCGTCCGCCGCCTGATCCTGGCCTACGTCGGGGAGGTGCGCGGCGAGCTGGACGTCTGCGGTTGCCCCACCCAACCCGTGGGGGGCTTCGAGCGACGCGCCGGCCTCCTCGGGGAGCTGCAGGCCGAGGGCCCCGCCGTGTTCCAGCTCGACGCCGGCAACCTGCTGGTGGAGGGCTTCTCCACGGGCGGCCGCGGCGATGTCCCGGAGCGCGCCCGGTTGATGCTGGATCTCTCCGCCGACGTCGGCCTGGACGCCTTCTGCCCGGGCCCGGCCGATCTCGCGGCGATGGATGTGGTGACCCTGGCGCATGAGCTCGAGGCGCGTGGCTTGGCCGCCGTCTCGGCCACCTGGCTCGACCCGGAGGGCCGGCCGCTGCTCCCACCGGCCGCGGTCCTGCAACGCGACGGCGTCCGGGTTGGCGTGGTGGGGCTCTCCGCCGCGCCGCGCGGCGACGCCATCGTCTCTCGCGACCCGGTGGAGGCGGCCCGGGAAGCCCTGGCCGCGCTGCCGGACGACCTCGATCTCGTCGTCGCCCTGAGCAACCTCTCCGACGACGACGCCCTGCGGGTAGCCCGGGAGGTCGCCGGGTTCGCGGCGCTCCTCTCGGTGCGGAACAGCGCCTACGCCGAGCCCAGCGCCGTCGGGCACACACTGCTGGCCAAGGTACCCGGCCGCGGGCGCTACGTCGGCGTGCTGCGGGTCCGGACCAGCTCCACCCCGGGCATGCCCCTGGATCTCGTCATCGCCGAGGATCTGCGACTCTCGACCTTCGACCGGCTCTCCGCCAGGGCCTTCGGCCTGGAGCGCAGAGGGAGCCTCGTGCCAGACGAGGAACGGCGCTCCCTCGACCAGCTCCAGGCCAGCCTCGAGAAGGAGGGGGTCGGGCGCAACCTCGCCTGGTACACGGCCGTCCCCCTCGGAGACCGCTACGCGGGCGACACGGGTATCCACGCCCGCGTGGAGAGCTTCAAGCAGGAAAACCTCAGGGAGGCAGGTGAACGCCTCGCCGCCCAGGAGGCAGGTCCGGGCGGCCCACGCCGCTACGTGTCGAGCACCCGCTGCGTCGGCTGCCACACCGCGCAGACCGCGCGCTGGTCCCTCACCCGCCACCCCCAGGCCTGGGAGGCGCTCATCAGCCGCGGCAGCGACCAGGATCCCGAGTGCGTGACCTGCCACGCCACCGGCTTCGCCATGCCCGGCGGCTGGGCGGAGCTCAGCCCTCAGAACACGCTGCGCTTCAAGGCGGTCCAGTGCGAAGCCTGCCACGGCCCCCTGGAGGGCCACCCCCAGGACCCTGCCTCGCGTCCAGTCCTGCCCGATCGCGACACCTGCACCGGCTGCCACGACGACGCCAACAGCCCCGACTTCGACTACGCCAGCTACCTGCCGCGGGCCACCTGCTCCGTGAGGGCTTCCGAGCGGGCTCCCGTGAGCACCGGGAGCGGCGCCAACGCCCCCGCAGGAGTCCAGGAGGTCAGCCCATGAGCACCCACGTCGAGCCACCTTATCTCGCGTGGGCCCGCGCCTACGCCGGCCAGCAACCCCTCTGCCTGCGGGGCTCCGGCGTCCCCGGCCGCCCGCTCGCGCCCTGGCTGGGGGCCGCCGAGAGCCTGGCCACTGCGCCCGAGTGCTGGCATGAACGGGCCTTCGTGGCCGCCATCGCGCTGCGCGAGGGCGCCCATCAGGCGCAGGTGTTCCCCACGCTCGGCACCAGCGGCGCCAACGCCGCCCTGCTGGCCCTGCTGTTCGAGCGCGGCGGGGAGCTGCTCTGCGAGCGGCCGACCTACGACCCGCTGTGGCGCACCGGGGCGGCCTTCGGTGCCCGCGTCCGCTTCTTCGACCGCCGCCCACAGGACGCCTGGCGGCTCGACCCCATCGCGCTGGAGAGCGCGCTGACCCACGAGACCCGCGCCGTCATCATCGCGCGCCCCCACAACCCCACCGGCGCGGACGTCCCCGCCGAGACCCTGGTCCAGCTCGGCGAGATGGCCGAGGACCACGATCTGCACATCATCGTGGACGAGGTCTACCTGCCCTTCATCGACGGTGCCGTGCCCGCCTTCCGGCTCCATCCGCGGCTGGTCAGCACCGCCTCCCTCACCAAGGTCTTCGGCCTCGGCGAGCAGCGCCTCGGGTGGGTGATGGGCGATGAGGGCCTCGTCGAGCGCCTCTTCGCGCGGCGCCTGGACGGCGAGGCGCTGCTGCCATCGCTGCCCTTCCGCCTGGCCCTGGCCTGCTGGAGCGAGCTCGACCCCTGGCTCGCCGAGGCCCGCCAGCGCGCCGCCGAGGGCAGTGCCGTGCTCTGCGCTGCCCTCGGCGAGCTGCCGGGCCTGCGGCTCGGGCTGGGCGCGACCCCCTACGGCTTCGCCTGGTGGGGGGGGGACGACCGAGCCGCCTGCCAGCAGCTGGAGGCCCGCGGCGTCGGTGTGGTGCCTGGGCACCTCTTCGCCGCCCGCGGAGGCATCCGAATCGGGTGGGCGCGCTCCGTCGAGGACCTCAGGCGCGCCGCGCCCGCACTGCGCGAGGTGCTCGAACAGCAGCTTTTCCCAAGCTGATCTCGATCGGGTTGACCTTCGCCGCCCCGTGAGGTACCTGCTACTGAATGACGCCTCATTCAGCGCCGCCGAGTGCGCTTCGTCCTCACCCCACCCCCTGCCTCCGGGAGTCCCCATGAGCGCCACCGAGTACACCGTCGACCTCCGCGACCTCAAGTTCGTCCTCTTCGAGCAGCTCCGCATCCAGGAGACCCTCGCCGAGGCTCCTCAGTTCGCCGAGTTCGATCTCGACTTCTACACCGCGACGGTGGAGGAGGCGGTTCGGCTCTCGGTGGAGGTGGTGGCCCCCACCAACCGCGACGGCGACACCATCGGAGCCAGGCTCGTGGACGGCGGCGTGGTGTGCCCACCGAGCTTCCAGGAGGCCTACGACCAGCAGGCCCAGGGCGGCTGGTTCGGCATCTCCGCCGTCCCCGACTACGGCGGCATGGGCCTGCCCGACGTGGTGGGCATGTCGGTCACCGAGGTGCTCACGGGCGCCAACATGGCCCTTTCCATCTACACCGGCCTCACCAAGGGCGTCGGCAACCTGCTCGTAGAGTTCGGCAGCGACTGGATCAAGGAGGTCATCGCGCCCAAGATGTTCTCGGGTGAGTGGGCGGGCACCATGCTGCTCACCGAGGCCGGTGCCGGCTCCGACGTGGGCGAGAACCGCTGCAAGGCCCAGCCCACCGACGAGGAAGGCGTCTACCTGCTCGAAGGCGAGAAGATCTTCATCTCCGGCGGCGACCAGGACCTCACCCCCAACATCATCCACGTCGTCCTCGCCCGCCTGCCCGACGCCGAGCCCGGCACCCGCGGGCTGTCCATCTTCATGGTGCCCAAGGTGCTGATGGACGAGGAGGGCAACCTCCAGGGGCCCAACGACATCGTCTGCGCCGGCATCGAGGAGAAGATGGGCATCCACGGCTCCGCCACGTGTACCATGGCGCTGGGGGCCAACGGCCCCTGCAAGGCCTGGATCATCGGCGAAGAAGGCCAGGGCATGCGCATCATGTTCCACCTCATGAACGAGGCGCGCATCTTCGCCGGCCTGCAGGCCCTCGCCGTGGCCGCCCCGGCCTACCTCAACTCACTGGCCTACGCCAAGGAGCGCCTGCAGGGCCCGGACATCAACAACTTCCGCGATCCGGAGGCGCCGCGCGTCCCCATCGTGCGCCACCCCGACATCCGCCGCATGCTCATGACCCAGAAGGTCATGGTGGAGACCATGCGCGGCTTCCTCTACGAGACCGCCTACAAACTCGATCGCCTCAAGGCCACGGAGGATCCGGCCGAGCAGCAGGCCCTCAAGGACGAGATCGAGCTGTACACGCCCATCTGCAAGGCCTTCTGCACCGATCAGTCCTTCCTGATGACCAGCAACGCGGTGCAGGTGCTCGGCGGCTTCGGCTACTGCCAGGAGTACCCGGTAGAGCAATACCTCCGCGACTGCCGCATCACCGCCATCTACGAAGGCGCCAACGGCATCCAGGCCATGGATCTGATGGGCCGCAAGCTCTCCATGCGCAACGGGATGCTCTTCATGCAGTGGCTGCAGCGCATCACCGCCACCCTGGAAGAGGCCGAGGCCGGGGATTTCGGGGACGCCGTCGAGGCCCTGGCCGAGGTCCGCGATGTGCTCTCCGCCAGCGGGATGCAGCTCTTCCAGTACGCGCTGGGCGGGCGGCTCAGCACCGCCATGCTGGAGTCCTCCAACCTGCTGTCCCTGTTCGGCCACTTCCTGCTGGGCATGACCGCCCTGCAGCAGGCCATCGTGGCCCAGCGAGCGCTGGACGAGGGCTGCGAGGCCCACGACGAGGTCTTCTACCAGGGCAAGGTGTTGAACCTGAAGTTCTACATCGCCCACATCCTGCCCCAGGCCAAGGCGCTGGGTGCCATGATCCAGTCCGGTGACGAGAGCGCCCTGGACGATCTCCTGTTCGCCATCGACGGGTAGGGGCACGCCGGCACAGCGGGGGGCTCCGCGGCTACGGTCCATGTTTCGGCCACGGCCTCAACGAGGACCTCGCCCCTTTTTTGGGGGGGGAAGACAGATTCTTCCCCCCCTGATCGGGCGCGACACGCGCCCTCCCCCCCATCTTCGCCGCCTGATGGGCGGCGCGGGGCGCTTGGTCGCGCCCCGAAAAATGACCGTACCTTCAAGGCCGAATTCCCGCCGATTGGCCGAAACCTGGGTCAAGGCCGGCTCCGCCCCCCCGGCCGGGTGCGCGGTCCCCCGCGGTCTGCTAGGAGTGCTCGCAGCCATGCGTCGCACCCTGCCAGCCTCCGTCCTCGTCATCGCCGTGTTCGCGGGCTGCATGCTCGCGGGCTTTGCCGTCACCATGTCCGCCTGGGCCGCCGGGCGCGACACGTACGGCGCCTGGCACACCCTCGCCCGCGCTTTCCATGAGATCCAGGCGCGCTACGTCGAAGAGCGAGATCCTTCCCTCCTGATCCACGCCGCCATGAAGGGCCTGGTCGGAGCGCTCGATCCCCACAGCGCGTTCTTCACCCCCGAGGAGTACGCAGTCCAGCAGGAGCGCGATCAGGAGCGCTACTTCGGCATCGGTGTCCGTGTCGTGCCCCACGACCGCGGGCTCGAGGTGGTGGAGGTCCTGCCCGGTAGCCCGGCGCGCACCGCCGACATCCGGCGGGGTGATCTCATCCTGGCCATCGACGGGCATTCCTGCGCCGACGAGCCCTTCGACGCCGCCGCCGGTCGCATCTCGGGGCCACGGGGTGAGCCCCTGGACCTCTCGGTGGAGCGCGAAGGCGCTACCCAGGCGCTGCACCTCGCGCGCGACCTGGTCCACGTACCCGCTGTCTACGCCAGCCTGGCCGCGCCGGGCTGCGGCTACATCGCCCTGGTCCACTTCCAGGAGGGCGCGGCCGACGAGTTCAAGGCGGCCCTGGCCGATCTGCAGGGCCAGAACGGTGCCCCGTTGGCTTCCCTCGTCATCGATCTGCGCGACAACCCCGGTGGCCTGCTGGACGAGGCCGCCGCGGTCGTGGATCTCTTCGTCGGTGACGAGATGATCGTCGAGACGCGCGGCCGCGACGGGCGCGAGGACGAGCAGCGGCGCGGGAGCGCATCGCCCCAGGATCTCTCCCTCTCGCCCGTGATCCTCATCAACGGCGGCTCGGCCTCGGCCAGCGAGATCGTCGCGGGCTCCCTGCGCGCTTACGGGCGCGCCACACTGGTGGGCACCCGCACCTACGGCAAGGGCTCGGTGCAGGCCATCTGGGAGTTCGAGGATTCCTCCGCCCTCAAGCTGACCGTGGCCCGCTACTTCCTCCCCGACGGCCGCCCCATCGACCATCGCGCCGGGCTGGAGCCCGATGTCCAGGTCCTATCGAGTGAGCAGGGGCGGTTCGACGCGCTGCTGGGCGAGCTGCGCGCACACGCCCGCGAGGCCGGCCCCAACCTGCGCGCGATCGACGAGGCCGCCCTGCAGCGCGCGCTCGAGGACGTCGATCCCTCGGCCCCCGACCCGGAGGGGTACCGGCTGTGGGATGTCGGCGTCCAGGAGCGGCTCGCCGATGATCCCCAGCTCGCACGCGCCATCGCCCTCGCGGAGGGCGACGAGCCTGGGTGAGGCTGCTGGATGAGGCCAGGGCGCAGGCTCGCTCTCTGGGTCGCCCTGGCGGCGCTGATCGCGGCGGCGGCGGCGGCCTGGTACTTCTCCCCCACCGTGCTGCGTGGGCTGGTGTTCTTCCGCCCGCCCGTCGCGCGGGAGATCGTATCCGCGCACGAGGACATCTCTGCGGTGCAGGCACGGGTGGACGCCGCCCTCGCCGCGCTGGGAGCGAGCGATGGCCCCAGCCTGGCGCGTACCACGAGCGAGCGGACGGACAGGGAGGGGCCCTGGGCCATCCAGCTCACGCGCTGGGAGCTGCCCCTCGGTACCGACGCAGCGGAGCTGGGCGGGCGGCTGCGGGCGCTGCTGTCCGCCCAGGAGCCCGGGAGCGAGGTCTACGTGGTGCGCGGCGAGGCCGGGGAGGTCCAGGTCCGGGCCTACACCGGCCCCCGCCTGGCCGCCGTGGTGGACATCATCCCCAGCCTCAGCCCCTGGCCCTCGCTGACCCCCACCCAGCGCCCCCTCCTCGCCCTGGTGTTGACCGACATCGACGCCGATCCTTTCACCGCCCGCTCGTCCATGGCGGCGGGGCTGCCGATGGCGGTGGCGCTCTCTCCCTACTCGCCCTTCACCCTGCGCCTGTCGCGCGACGCCCTCTCCACCCACACCGAGGTGCTGGCCTGGGCCGAGCCCGACGCGACCCTCTCCGAGAGCCTGGAAGGAGTCCCCTGGGCCACGGGCGTGATGGTGGCCTGCGCGCCGCGGGGCGACCCAGAGGTCGAGGCCGCCCTCCTGGCCCAGGCCGACGTCTACGTCCTGGACGCCACCCAGGCCGGCCTCCCCACCCGCTGGCGCGCGGCTCTTGACGGCGCCGGCGTCCCCGTGCTGCGGCCCCTGGCCTATGACCCGGCCGAGTCCGCCACCGCGCCGGCGCGCCATCGGCGCGCCGCGGTCCAACGTGGCGGCGCCGTCATGGCCCTCCCCGTGGCGGCGGCATCCACAGCACTCGACGACCTGCACGCCGCGGCTGCGCGCGGCTACCGCGCGGCCTTCCCGGCGGAGGTGGTGGCCGCCGTACCGCGTTGAGGATCAGTCGGGAGAGATTCGGAAATGGAAGGGATCGCTCGCCCCCTCCTGGGGGAGGAGGCCCTCGTTCTCCGACGTGTCCACAGCGAACAGGTAGTAGTACATGCCGCCGGTCATCACGTCGATCCCGGGGATCTGGCCGGCGTAGACGCCGTCGCTGTCCGGGTCCAGCAGGGTGGTGTCCTTCCAGACCGAGGAGGTCTCCTGGCGGTAGTAGGCCTGGACGACGAACACGCTGGAGCCCTCGTCGGTCACCGTGGCGGACAGCGGCACGCTCTCACCGTAGATCTGGGTGGTCTCCACCGGGTCGTGCTCGATGACCGGCGGGGTGGTGTCCCCGTCATCGGAGCTGTCTCCGGGTTCCCAGACGACGTGGGGGTCTCCAGGATTGCAGCCCATCAGGACGACTGACAGGACCAGCCAGTGAGCATAGCGCATGAAGTCTCCTCGAACCGTGACCTGTGTTTCCACATCATACGCGCCTGCGCGCGTGACGTCATCCATGCCGTGAGCCACGACGCTTCAGCGCCGTCGCGGAGCACGCCGCGGGGGGCTTTCGAGCACCTCGGCCGCCAGGTCTACCTCGTCGGCACCCTGGATCCGGGCCCGGACGAAGCTGCCAGCCACCAGGCCATCGGGAGGTAGCCCGAGGTGGACGACGCCATCGATCTCCGGCGCCTGGCCCTGGTGCCGCCCCACCGCCAGCAGCTCGTGCTCAGGCGAGGGCCCGTCCACCAGGACCTCCAGCGTCTCACCGACCAGGCTCCTCTGCCAGGTGGCGGCCACCTCCGCCTGGACGGCCACGAGGGCCTCGAAACGTGCCTGCAGCAGCTCCTCCGACACCTGGCCAGGCAAGGTGGCAGCGCGGGTCCCCTCTTCGGCGAAGTAGCGGAACACGCCGGCGCGCTCGAAGCGCTGCTCTCGCACGAACTCGAGCAGCTCTGAGAAGTGCCCCTCCTCCTCGCCTGGAAAGCCCACCATGAAGGTCGTGCGCAGCACGATGCCGGGCACGGCGCCCCGCACCCGGGCCACCAGGCGCTCCAGGCCGGCGCGGCCGACGTTGCCGCGCCCCATGGCACGCAGCACAGGGCCCGCCGCGTGCTGCAAGGGTAGGTCGAGGTAATGGCAGATGTTGGGCTCACCCGCCATGACCGCGAGCAGGTCGTCGTCGACCCCGCTGGGGTGCGCGTAGAGCACGCGTATCCAGCGCAGCCCCTCCACCGCGGTCAGGGCCCGGAGCAGGGCGGCCAGGCGGGGACGGCCAGGCAGATCGCGTCCCCAGGCCGTGGTGTCCTGACCCACCAGGCAGATCTCGTGCACTCCCCCCGCGGCCAGCGCCCGCGCCTCCGCGACCAGGTGCTCCAGCCCGCGGCTGCGCAGCGGCCCACGCAGGCGCGGGATGATGCAGTAGCTACAGCGCCGGTGGCAGCCCTCGGTGATCTTCAGGTAGGCGCTGTGGGGTACCCATTGGCCGGCCCGCGGCCCGGGCTCCTGCTCCAGCCAGCCGGCGGACCCGAGGTGGCAGGCGCGCACGCCCCCCCCGAGCACAGCCGGCAGGCGCGCCAGCTCCCCCGTCCCGAGGAATGCATCCACTTCTGGCAGCTCGCTCGCGAGCTCACGGCCGTAGCGCTGGACCATGCAGCCGGTCACCACGAGCTGCTGCCCGGGCCGCTTCGCCGAGGCCAGCTCGAGCACCGTCTGGATGCTCTCCTCGGTGGCCGGCTGGATGAAGGCGCAGGTGTTGACCACGAGCGCGTCGGCCTGCGCGGGGTCGTCGCACAGCTCCCAGCCCTCGGCGAGCAGTCGCCCGAGCATCCCCTCGCTATCGACGCGGTTTTTGGGGCAGCCCAGGCTGACCAGGTGCACCCGGCGCGGTGGCTGTGGGCTCATGGTCGCGGCCGGCTCGAGCTACATGCCTTCTGGGGTGATGACCTGTGCCCCCGCAGGGACCTCGAAGGTGAAATCGCCGTCGGGCACCTTGGCGTCGAGCTTCACCTGGCTGAAGGTCAGGTCGGTGAGGTTGTCGAACTGGTCGGTGAGCACGACCCGCTCTACCAGCAGCTTGCGGCGCGAAAACGTGATCTGGAGCTGCTTGAAGTTGCCCGCGTCGGCGCTCCTGGGCTTGAGGTCCAGCACGTAGGACTGCCCGACGCCCTCGGAGGGCACGAGGGTGACCTCGAAGAGCTCGTTGATCTTGGAGAGATCGGAGAGGAGCCCGGTGACGTCGGAGGATCCGCCCGAGAAGTCCTTGTAGACGATCACCTGGTTGTCGGAGGGCGACCAGATCCACATGGTCTGCCCGTCGGTGACGAACAGCTTCTTGTCGGGACTGGTGAACTCCCAGCGCATCTTGCGCGGCCGCTTGACCGCGACCTTGCCCTTCTGGCGCTGCTCATCACCCAGGGCCGCCGAGCGGGAGACCTGGGTGAAATCGGCCTGCAGGCACTCAGCCTGCCCGTAGACCTGCTCCACGCCGTGGACGATGTCCGCCGCCGTGCTGAGATCGCCGAAGTCCTGGCCGAAGGCAGGGGTGCACACCAGGAACGCGAACAGGGTGACCAGCAGGAGCCTCAGAGGCCTCATCGAACACCATCCTGTCGGAAATCAAGGCCTCCGAAGGGGAGCCGGTGGCCTACTAACGGAGTGCGGGAACACGCTCCATGAGGAGGCGCTTCCCGGCGCCGGACGGCTGCCACCGCGAGGCCATTCATCCACGGCTCAATCCACGATGGGCTGCGCCAGCACTTCCCGGGGCCGTGCCCCGTCCGCCGGTCCGACCACCCCATCGCGCTCCATCATCTCGATGATGCGCGCGGCGCGGTTGTACCCGATCTTGAGGTGCCGCTGGATCATGGAGGTGCTGGCCTTGCGCGCCTCGGCCACCAATTGGACCGCGAGATCGTAGTACTCGTCGTACTCCCCCTCACCGGGCAGGTCGCCGTCCGCGCCCTCCTCGACGCGAATCTTGGCGTCGTAGCGCGGGATGCCCTGGCTGCGCAGGTGTCCGCAGATGCGGCGGACCTCCTCGTCGGAGACGAAGGCGCCGTGGACGCGCTTGGCGTCGGCGACCCCGGGCGGGATGTAGAGCATGTCGCCGTTGCCGAGCAGCGTCTCGGCGCCCTTCTGGTCGAGGATGGTCTGCCCGTCCACACGCGCGCGCACCTGGAAGGCGATACGGCATGGGAAGTTGGCCTTGATGAGGCCCGTGACCACGTCCACGCTGGGGCGCTGTGTGGCGACGACGAGGTGGATGCCGGCGGCGCGCGCCTTCTGGGCCAGGCGCACGATGGACTCCTCCACCTCCTTGCCCACGCTCTTCACCAGGTCGGCCAGCTCGTCGATGATGATGACGAGATACGGCAGCTTCTCCGGCATGGGCAGCGGCTCGTCCGCGGTCCAGGTCGGCACCAGCCGCCGCGCCTTCTGGGTGTTCCAGTCCTTCAGCTCCTCATCGACCCGCTCGTTGTAACCGCGCACGTTGCGGGTGCCCCAGCGACCGAGCAGGCGGTAGCGCCGCTCCATCTCGTCCACCGCCCATTTCAGGGCCGCGTTCGCGAGCTTGACCTCGGTGACCACGGGGTGCAGCAGGTGCGGGATGTCCTTGTAGGGCTGGAACTCGAGCACCTTCGGGTCCACCATGATCATCCGGAGCTCCTCCGGGGTCTTGGTGAACAACAGGGAGGTGAGCATCGCGTTGATGCCGACGCTCTTGCCGGTGCCGGTGGCGCCGCCGATGAGCAGGTGGGGCATGCGCGCGAGATCGGCGACCACGGGCTTGCCCTCGACGTCCTTGCCCAGCACCAGGGGCAAGGCCTGGTTGCCCTTGCGGAACGCCTCGGAGGCCAGCACGTCGCGGATCCAGACCGTCTGGCGATCGGCGGAGGGGATCTCGATTCCCACCACACCCTTGCCCGGGATGGGCGCCACGATGCGCACGCGGATGGCGCGCATGGCCATGGCGATGTCTTCCTGCAGGTTGGCGATCTTGGAGATCTTGATGCCAGGGGCCGGCAGGTACTCGAAGGTGGTGACCACCGGACCTGGGCGGATCGCGGCCACCTGGCCCATGATCCCGAAGGACTCGAGCTTACCCTCCAGGGAACGCGCGAGGCGCCGCAGCTCCTCCTCGTCGTAGGACGCGACGCTGCGCTCGTGGCGGTCGAGGAGGCCGAGGTCCGGCAGCTCGAAGGGCTCGTCGTGGATGCTGGGGACGAGCAGCTGGCCACCCTGGTCGTTGCCCCCGCTCTCCAGGAGACCGGGGGTGAAGGAGACCTCAGCCCCGCTCTGGGCTGCAGGCGGGCGGGGCCGCGGGGAGACCTCCACCGGCCCAACATCCTCCGGCTCGTCTTCGTCGTCCCAGGGCAGCGGCTCGCGAGCGCGGACAGGCGCGGGTCGCGGGGCAGCCCCCTGCGCCGCGGCCCGGTCAGACAGCGGGCGGGGCTCGCCGCCCTCGAAGGTGACCGGCTCGGGCACATCGAACACGGAGATGTCGCCGTACGCCTCGACCTCCGCTACGGCGGGCGATGCCATCACGGGGGCGGAGGCGGCGGCCCCAGCCTCGAATTGCACGCCGGTGACGGGCCCTTCCCCCGCGCCGCCGGCGGTGCTGCCACGCCAGGCTGGATCCCAGAAATCCGTCCCCTCGCGCTCCTCATGGTTCGGCGGTACGCCCTGCTCAGTCGGCTCCCATTCGGCCTCGACGAGCTCCCGCCGCCCCACCATGGTGGGACGCTCCCCCGGGCTCGGCGATGTCTCCACCGGGGGCGACTCGAAGACTGACGGTCGCGCCGGAGGCCGCTCCACCACCGGCCCGGTCAGCGGCGGCAGCGAGTTCTCTTCGGCCATGGCCGGCTCGAACTCCTCGGCAGCATCGTCCTGGACCTCGACATCGGCGGCACGTCGGGCGCGCTTGGCCGCCAGGGCACGCACGGCGCGCACCGGCAGCCTCGCGGCCCAGGCGAGCCCGCGGAAGGGCAGCAAGACGAGGAACTTCACCATCCGCCAGCCAAACGCGGCGCTCCGTCGCCCCGCGGCGCCAGCCCCGTGCAGAGCCGCCCCCGCAGCCCGCGCGAACGCTGCCCCGAGCACCTGCAGGCCGGCCTCCGCGCGCTGCAGCACGCCCTCGGCCAGGGCCTGCCCGTCCAACCCCAGGCTGACCACCATGGACACCACGACGACTCCGGTCACCACCAGCCAGGCACCCGGACCACCCACGAGGGCGCGCAGACCCTGTGAGGTCAGTATCCCCACTACGCCGCCAGGGGGAAAGCCCGCACCTCCAGCCCCCTGGAACGCGAGCCCGAACCCCGTGCTGACGCTCAACACCACCAGCAGCAGCGCGATGCGGCCGATCCAGCCCATGGCGGCGCGCTTGGCGATTCGCCGCACGAACACCACGGGCACGAGCAGCACGACCCAGGCAGCCCAGCCCAGCAGCTGGTAGGCGAGATCCGCGGTGTGGGCGCCGACCACGCCGCCCCAGTTCAACACCCCGCCGCCGCTGGATGCCCGCGAGAAGCACGGATCCGACGCCTGGTAGGACACCAGGGCGAGGACCACGAACAGCGCCGCGATCAGCCCGCCGACGTCCAGCACCTGGCCCCAGCGTCGCATCCCTGCATCCAGACCGCGAGGCTGCACGGCCCTGGCCTTGGTGCGGCCAGCCGCGGTCTCTTCGGGCGTCGTCTTCTTCCGCTTGGTCTTCCTGGTCTTCTCTGCACCCGCCACGGCTCGCTCCAGCCCGCCATGCCGCAGTGACCTCCAGCACAGCGCCTATTGACACGTCATGAGTATACTCTGGATTCGAGCCAAAAGAAAGCGGCGCGCGAGGACGCACGCCGCACCAAGACCACATCGGGCTCCTGGAGCCGCCGGGCCGCAGCTAGTACACGAAGGTCAGGCCGAGGTTGACGCCGACGTCGTCGTACTCGATCTCCCCGAACTCGTGTCCGGCGGAGACCCGGCGGTCCCACTGGAAGTTGCTGTTCGCCTGCAGCCACTTGTTGGCGGCGTAGGTCGCACCGAAGCGCGTGCGCACGACGTGATCCGCGCGGGAGACCTCGCCATGGAAGTCCTCGTAGCGGTAGCCGGCCTCGGCGCCCACGCCGAAGCGGGTGCCGAGCAGCACGTTGTAACGCAGAAAAACGTAGTTGAAGACAAGGTAGTTGGTGAAGTAGGAGTCCATCAGGGCGCGCTCGTAGCCGAGGATGGCCTTGTGGGTCTCCGAGAGGTCGTACTGGAAGGTGGCGGAGAGCGCGAGCTTCTCGGCTCCCTCTGGGTCGGCGTCGAAGCCCACCGCGGCCGGGTTGAGCTCGCTGGCATCAGCCTCACCCGGATCGTCGAGCACCGACTGCTCATCGTAATCTGCGTCGTTGTACCCCGCGACGAGGCCGAGGGTGACGCGCTCGGTGAACCGCCCGCGCAGGCCTCCCTTGACGCTCATCAGCCAGCCGTCGGGAATCGCCAGGGCTTTCCCATAGATTTCGGTATTGTAGTTGCCGCCCGCGTTCTCGATGTTGACAGTGTGGTTGCTCCAGGAGAACCACTCCATGGAGGCGTCGAGCACCACCGCGGTGCGGGGAAGAAGCGCCACTTGAAGTTTGCTTCCGGCCCGTAGGCGAGCCGCGAATTGTAGTTCGGGTCCATGGCCACGTTGGCGGATTCGGGGACGTTGTAGTCGTCGAAGACGAACTTCCCGCCGAGGCCGCCTTCGAGCGCTTCGCCCGGATGGATCGCGAGCTTGCCCGACAGATCGTTCTTGAGGTGCTGGATCAGGGCGGAGTCGGAGGTCCAGGACTCGCTCTCGCGGCTGGAGCTGACGAGGGACTCCTTGAGATCGACCCCGATCAATGAATCGGGCAGCGCCCGGAGGTCGAGCTTGAAGGTGCCATCACGGAAGCGATCGAGGTTGCTGAGCTCGGGCTCGAAGTACTTGCGCAGATCGTAGGCACCGAGGGCCTGCATCTTCAGGTCCTTGCCGTCGAGCTTCAAGGTGGCCGAGGGGTGCACGATGAGGGACACGCCGCTGCGCACATCTGTGTCGGCCAGGTAGACGTTGCTGCGGAACTGGGTGCCCAGGAGCACCTGCGGCACGATCTCTGCTTCGCCAACCCGCACGTGGTCGCCAGGACCGGCGACGGCCACGCCCGAGAGCATGCCGAACAACGTGGTACAGGCCCACGCCGCCTGCCCTCTCCTGCGCTGCATGTTCCCGCTGACGTTCACGAGCGTTCCTGGTCTCTTCGCGGCCCTGCCGGGGCCAGCTGCTGCAGTCAGGCCCCCCCCTAACCCGGGAGAGCCCTCCTGAAAGCCCAGCGGCCGAGAAAACGAGGACACGTGGCGGCCACCTACTCGAACTGGCTTGTGGGAGGGGGGTTGTTCCCGAAGTCCTCGGAGAACTCGGGGCCGTTGGTCTCGTCGGAGACGCTCATGCCCGCCTCGGTCACATCGACCGTGGTGTTGGCATTCCCCTTGCCACTGCCGGGCCCCACGCAGGCGTCGGCCTGAGCGCGCAGCTCACGGAAGCGGGCCATCAGCACGACGAACTGCCGGAGGTGGAAGCTCGACTGCTCCGGATCGTTCTCGGCGAGGGAGTCCTTGACGTGCTGCTGGATGGAGCCACCCACGTTCGCGAACGCGCGAAGCTGGGTGAGCTTGTTGGACAGGCACTGGACCTTGACGATCTCCCTGTCCCGCTCTGCAGCCTCCAGCATCTTGGCTACGGCCTCTACACCCGAGTTCATCTCGGCGATGCCGGTGTCCGTGTACTGCAGCATCTCCTCTGGGGAGAGCTGCGCACCCTGCTCCAGCTGGGCGATCACATCGCCCTCTTGCGCGGCGGCTGGCAGCGCAGCCAGCAGCAGCGTCAGCAGAGCGAGGATGTACAGGACACGATGCGCCATGAAAACCCTCTGGCCGTTCAGCCACGTGGGGTAAGGAGCCGCCATGGTAAAGCCGTAGAGAAGAATCATCAACCCTGAAGTGACCGTCTCGGTGAGAGCCTTCAAGGCCACTGGACGGTCAGTGGCAGGATCCTGGCTTCAAGATCCCGCCCAGAGCGATTTTCTACCCCGGCGAGAGGATGAAGGGGTACATGACCTCCGCGTCTGGCTCGAGATCGGTGGGGAAGCGCCAGGAACGCACCTTCTGCGCGATGCACTGCGCGAGTGCGTCGTCATCGGTGCTGTTGTCGAGGACTTCGACCTTCGTGACGCGCCCGTTGTTGATGTTCCAGAGCATCTCGATGCGCCCGGAGAGCGTGGGGTTGGACTTCAGCTGCAGCTCATAGCAGGCCTTGACCTGGCCGGTGTACTTGGCGATGGTGCCCTTGATCTTCGCGGGATCGCCACCGGTCACGTCCACGGTGCCCGAGGACACGCGCCCGGACACCTTGGTGGCCGGCCCGGAGCCGACATCGGAGGAATTACCGTGAGCCTTGGCGAGATCGCCGATCGAGGCATCATCGCGGCCCGTGCCTGTGCCGGTACCGCGCTTCTCGCCGAGGGTCTCGAGGGTGCCCTGCTCCACACCGCCCACCTCGGCGAGCGCGGCGTCGAGATCGGTGCCGACCCCCTCTCCGTCGCCGAATAGATCGTCGGTGTAGGTGCCGGATGAGCTCTCGCCGCGGGTGCCGATCATCTTCAGCAGCAGGGACCGATTCATGACCTCGGCCTCCATCTGCTGCTTGCGCCGGATCTCCTCGGCCGCGCGCTCCTCGGCGGTCTTGGGGTGGGTGTCCTTGGCCTGACCCTCGGCGCCCTCCCCTGGCTGCGGCTCCTCCTTCTTCTTGGCCATGGCCGGACCATCGCCGTCAAGAGGCTTGTCCTCGATGTCCTCGGGGGGCTTGACGTCGGTGGGGGGGAGCACCAGCCTCACGAAACGCTCGGGCATCAGCTCGTCCCCGAGCAACGCCGGCGTGGGGACAGACTGCACGTACACGGCGAAGACCGCGGCGAGCAGCGTGAAGAGACCCAGGAACCCGAGAAAAACGGGATCATCGCTGTCGAAGAGCTTCGGGCGGAAGTCGGTCTTCCTGGTGGGCGTCAGCGGCTCGGGGGGCGCCGAGACAAACTGGAACAGCAGGGTGACGTTCTCGATGGAGATGGTGCCGCGGTTCTTGTGGGTCAGCGGCAGGACGAAGACATCGCCCTTGCGCTTGGCCGCACCGCCAGGCTTGTTGAGCTCGTCCAGCCGTTGGACGGTGTCCTTCTTGTCTGTCTGCCCGATCTTGCCCTTCATGGAGGGCAGGTAGCGCAGGAAGTAGGAATCCCCCTTGGCGACGAACAGGGGGAACTTCCGTGGCACCTTGGGCAACGGATAGGAGAAGGTGGCCTTTGGCGAGGCTCCGATGGTGACCGTGCTGCCGACCTCGATCCGCTTCTCCTGAACGATCTTGCCGTCCTGGATGATGCCGATCCGCAGCACCTTCACCAGCTTCGGCCGCGGCGCGGCGGTCTTGGCTGCCGGTTTGCGAGGAGGGGAGGCTGCCATGCGTGGGTTCCCGCCTGCTTGAGGTCTACCTGGGTACGTTCGGACACGGTACGCGCGGGTTTAGGGAAACTCGACCCGCACTCGCTCTGGGCGACATATCAGACCAGGCGCCCTCGCGCCCGCCGGACCAGTCATCTTACATGTCGTGGAAATGTAGAGAGAGACACCAGGAGAGGGCGAAGAAAAGGGGTGGCCGATGCCACCCCTCAATCGAACCAGATTCGCGGCTAGCCCCCGGCGCCGGAGTACACCACGAAACGGAACTCGGAGAACTGCGCCTGGCCGGCCGTGTACATCACCTCACGGATGACCGAGAACGGCAGGCCCTTGTCGCACTGCAGGAGGATGCGGCCCTTGAACTCGTGATCGTCACTGCCCGTCATCTCGGCCAGCTGCTTGGCGTCCTCGGCCTTCTCCAGCAGGCGATCGTACAGGCGGGTCACGAGCTGGCCCTTCTTCTCGTCCTCGGGCACCGCGATGACCATCGTACCTGGGTTGGCCTCGTCGGCCACCTCGGTCAGGCGCAGCACCTCGACGCCGTCCACGACGACGAGGGAGCGGGTGACCATGAGGTTGACCGCGAGCTGCGGCTTGACCGCCGAGCTGGACACCGGGAGGACCAGGTCGTCCGAGGCGGCCACGGAGATGTCCTCGGTGGAGTACGACTTGAGGAGGAAGACGAGGATGATGGTCATCATGTCCATGAGGGACGTGATGGTCAGCCCACCGTCTTCGTCTCCACGACGCTTCGCTTTCTTGAGAGCCATGTCGTTCTCCTTCCTACTCGGCGCCGCCGGCAATGACGACGAAGGGGAAGAGGGTGCGGGAGCTCCCATCGTCCTTCTTGGCGGTCACGTCCTCACGGCTCGCGTCCATCACCAACACGATCGTTTCGTACAGGATGCGGGACTCGGGCACCAGGATGACGTTCTCGTCGTCGGGGTACTCGTCCTTGATCAGCGCGAGGAGCCTGGTCAACTCGTCGAAGTCGTAGTCGTTCGGGGACGCGCAGGGATCGCTCTTGCACGGGACCGTGGGGGGCCTCTCCTCGCCTTCGGCGAGCTCGGGCGCACCCTCGGGGTGCAGGACGGCGTCCGCGCCCGCCACCGTGATGCCACGATCCGTGATCATCAGCGACAGCATCAGGGGGGGCTTCTCATCCGGATCCTGCTCGACCTGCTGGGGCTGGCCGATGGCCGGCAGTGCGGAGTCGATGACGGCCAGGTTCACGAAGGACGCGGCCATCAACAGGAAGGGGATGAGGAGCGACACCATGTTCATGATGGGGACGAGGTTGATGTCCTCGGCCTTCTGCACAAGACGGGATCTGTCAGCCACGTGGGCCTCCTTATGCTCGAGCTACCCAGGGGCGCCTACTCGGCGACCTCCTCCTTCAGGGAGCCGCGCCGACGCGCGCCGAGCAGGTTGACCGTCTTGAGGGCGTACAGGTCGATGTCGTTCATGATCTTGGTGGTCTGCCCCTGGATGAGGGAGTGCAGGACCAGGGTCGGAATGGCGACGATCAGGCCGGCCGCGGTGGTGAACATGGCGACGGAGATACCAGAGGCCAGCATGGTCTGCTTGGTCTCGGCGGAGGCGCGGGCCACGGCCTCGAAGGCCATGATCAGGCCCTGGATGGTGCCGAGCAGGCCGGTCAGGGTGGCCACGTTGGCGAGCATGGCCAGGAAAGGCGTGCGCTTGCCGAGCTTCGGGTAGACCTCGAGCACGGCCTCTTCGACCGCGTTCTGGATCTCGACGTCGCCGCGGTTGGCGCGGGTCAGGCCAGCCTTGAGGACGCGCGGGAGCGCGGCGTTCGGCTCGGCGTTGCAGAGCTTGATGGCCCGGTCGATGTTGTTGGCCATGATCAGCTTCTGGACCTGGGCCATGAACGCCGTGCCGTTGATGTTCGCGCGGAACATCACGTAGTAGATCCGCTCAGCCGCGATGGCGGCGGCAAAGATGGCGGCTGCGAGGATGCCCCACATGAAGGGGCCGCCCTTGTGCATCGCATTGATGAAGAAGCTCATCCCGATACCTCCTGCTGGACAGGGACGATGGGTGGTGAGGACTCCGCGGCGCCACGTGAGGGATCCAAGACACTGGATCCTGACGGACGCCGGAACGAATGGACTCTACTGATCTGGCTCCCGTTTGTCACCCGAACCCTGTCATTTCCCTGTAAGAGCGACGTGGGGCCCGGCGGGGGGCGTCTAGAAGGGCTCGGTCTCGACCGAATCCACGATCTTCGGCAGGAAGGACTCCCGCAGCTCGAGCGTGTAGGTACCCTTGAGGTTCTGGCGGGTGATGACCATCATCACCTCGGGTTTGTGCACCTCGCCCTTGATGACCTCGTCCTCGAACCGGTAGACGGTCCTGGGCCGGGCCTGGGCGGCGGCTGGGAGGAGCAGGGAGAAGACCACGGCGGCGAAGAGGGGGCGGGTCATGCGTGGGCCTCCCGGAGGGTGGCGGCGGGGCCCTCCCTGGAGGGGTCCAGGGCGCCCCAGGGGCTCTCGGGTGGGGTGGCTGGGGGTGGCTCGGAACCGCCGTCTCCCGTTCCTTCCTGGCCGGCGGCCGGGGCTTCGGACGGGGGCGGCTCGGACGGGTTGGACACCGGCTCGGCGGGGGCGGTTCCGCCTTCCTCGGGCGCAGGCGGAGCCAGCTGCTCGGGCATGGGGGCGACGCCGTCACCGGCGGGCGGCGCGGGGGCGGGCGGCTGCGCCGCCTCCTGCTGCTGGCGGAGCAGCTCCTCCTGCTTCTTCTTCTCCTCC
>JBDRKM010000346.1:0-4046 GCA_043814015.1 Pseudomonadota bacterium | reverse complement strand
GCCGCCGCCGCCGCCGCCGTAGGAGTCGCACCAGTCGTAGCCGCCTCCACCGCCACCGCCGCCGCCGCCGCCCCCACCGTTGCCGCCGGTGCTGCCGGCCGAGCCGCCGGCGGGGCTGTAGCCTGAGGTGGAGAAGGTGCCGCTGGAGCTGCCCGCGCCGCCGTTGGAGCCTGCGCTGCCGGCCGTGCCCGCGCCGCCGACCGTGCCCGCGTGGGTGGAGGTGCCGCCCGCGCCGCCCGAGCCGGCGCCGGTGCCCGAGCCGGGGCTGCCGGTGTCACCCGTGCTGTACTCGTGGCCTGGCCGCCCGCCGGCGCCGCCGCTGTTGCTGGAGCAGCCGCTGCCGGCGCTGCCCGCGCTGGGCCGGCTGCATGAGTCGCAGAAGCCCGTGGAGTCTTCGCAGCCGCGGCCGCCGCCGGTTCCCGAGGAGCCAGAGCTGCCCGTGGAGCCGGTGGCGCCAGCGCTGCCGTTGCCCGCGTTCCCGGCCGCGATCTCGCAGGCCTCCAGCACCAGGCCCTGAGAGGAGTGCAGCCTCAGCGCGATGCTGGAGGCGCCGGTGGTGGTGGTGGAGGCGGCCTGGATGCGCAGCTGCTGCCAGTCCGTGGGCAGGGTCCAGCCCGAGATCACCTGGCCCGAGGCGGACACGGGGATGACGGGCAGGATGGAGGCGCTGCGGTTCCAGGAGGAGCGCGCGTCGTAGCCGCCGGCCAGGTTGATGGCCTCCTGGAAGGTGCCCGACAGGGTGGCGGACCCGGACGCCACGAGGATCCAGTCGAAGCCGGCGGAGGCGGCCACGGTGTAGGCCTGATCCAGGCTGAAGACCGCCGCGGTCGGGGCCAGGCCACTGCTACCGTCGGAGCCGGAGACGGGATCGAGGAACACGGAGGCCGCCAGATCGCCGTCGATGTTGTCGCAGTTGGCGTCCTCGTAGTCGAGATCGGGCTCGTCCAGGGCGCCGGGGTGGATGGCGGCGTCCGTGTCATCGCAGTCGCCCGTGGAGACGGTGCCGCAGCTGCCGCTGGCGGAGCCGGTGCAGGTGGCCGCCACACAGTAGCAGTCGCCGTCGTTGTCGAAGGCCGCGGTGCCCTCGTCCACGTCGCCATCGCAGTCGTTGTCCACGCCGTCCTCGTACTCGATGGCGCCCGGGTGGATGGAGTAGTCGGTGTCGTCGCAGTCATCGATGGGATCGGTGCCGTCGTAGTTGACGCAGTCATCGTCCACGTGGGCGTCGCCGTCGATGTCGCGGTCGTCCACCAGGCCGCTGCAGTCGTTGTCGATGGCGTCGGCGCAGATCTCGGGGGCGCCGGGGTAGGCCGAGGGGTCGCCGTCGTCGCAGTCGCCCTCGTTGGGGGTCCAGCCGTCGCCGTCGAGATCCTCGTCGTTGATGTCGCCGATGATCAGGTAGATCTCGGCGTAACCAGTGTTGGCGTCTTCATCCTCGACGTCCAGGCGCACCCGGTAGTTGCCCTCGGCCGGCTCGACCCAGTCCACCTGGGTGGCCCCGCTGCTGTCGGGGTTGCCCTCCAGGAGGGTCTCCGGCAGGCCCGTGGAGGTGTCGGTCACGACCCAGGCGATCTCCAGGCCGCGGGCAGGCTGCTGCTCGTCGGCCACGACGCCGGAGAGGGTGATGGTGTCCTGGGTGTAGAAGCGGTCGTAGCTGGCGGGGTCGGTGATGCTGGCGGTGGGCTCCTGGTTGGGGGCCAGCTCGACGCGGATGGCCACCTCGGCGGTGGTCTCGTGGTCGTCCTCATCTGTGGCCGACAGCTCGATGACCCAGCCGCCGGTGTCGCGTTCCTGGCTCCACTGAGCCACGACGGTGCCGTTGGAGGCGGCGGGGGCCTGGGAGATGATCTGCATGGCCCCGCTGTCCTGGTGGGTGGCGGTCCAGACGATGTCCAGGGTGTCGGGATCCTGCTGGGCGTCGGCGACCAGGCCCGCCAGATCCATGGTCTCGTCGGTGTAGAAGGTGTCCCAGGCCTGGGGCGTGGTGATGCTGACGTCGGGCTCCTGCTGGGCCGCCTCGATGTAGAGGGTGATGGCGTCGGAGTCGAGCAGGCCGCCCTTGTCCTGGGCCTCGAGCTGGATCAGGTGGGTCCCGGGGGAGAGGGTGGTGCTGAGGCGGCTGGTGCCGTCGGCGTCGGGCCAGGCCTCCATGGCGGCCAGCTCCGGATCCACGGTGGAGGACCACACCACGCTGTTGAGGTCGGCCAGCCCGTTGTTGTCGATGATGGTGCCCACCAGCTCCACCACCGCCCCCTCCAGAAAGGTGGTCTGATCGAGGGGGGCCTGGATGTCCACGATGGGGGCCAGGTTCTCGGTGGGGGCCACCTGGACGTCGGTGTTGCACGCGGTGAGGAGGGAGAGGAGGGCGATGGGGCGGGAAGTCATGCTTCCTCCGGGGGCGACGCGGGGACGACGTCGCCAGGGGCTCGGAGCAACGTAGACGGGTTCAGAGCCGCCCGTCAACGTGGGCGCTCGCCAGAGGCCTCTCCGCTAGGCCAGCGGGCGCCCGGCCGAGGCGCGCAGCAGGGTGCGCGCTGTGTTGTCGAGCTCGAGGGCGAGGGCGAAGCCTTGCTCGGAGCAGGTGCTCACGCGCCCCACGCAGCGGATGATGGCGCCGCCGGGCAGCACCAGGTTGACCCGGAGCTCGGCGTCGGCGGCCAGCGCGGCGTCGGGGTAGCGGACCTTCATCACGTCGCGGTGCAGGTGCTGCCAGTAGTGCTCGCGGTAGCGCTGGGGGTCGTTGTAGCGCACGTGGAGGATGGGCGGCGTGGCGGTCTGGGCGAGCTTCACGTCCACCCTGCGCACGGCGCGTGCGGGCGCCTCGGGCGTGCGTTCACCGTCGGGTCGCCGCCGGGCCGCCGGGGGGAGGCGGCGCTCGCCGTCCTCGGGGCGCGGGTAGGCCCTGAGGGTGTCCACCAGGGCATCGCGCCCCCGGGGAGGGAGCGGCTCCGAGAGGGAGGAGACCAGCGAAGCGGAGCGCGCGCCTCCCCGTGAGGGGACGCTGGAGGTGACCTGGGAGATCTCCTCGCCGGGGCGGGCCCGGCGCATCTCCTCGACGCTCGGGGGTGGGCGCTTCGGGGGCGGCTGGGGACCGCCGCGCAGGCGCTGGCCGAGCCACTCTCGCAGTATGCCGCGCTGCTCGCGGGTGAGCTCGGTGAGGGTCAACTCGGTGCGGGTGGGGCTCAGGGCGAGCCGGAGCCGGCGCTCGATACGCGCCCGGCCGTAGAGGTTGGCGTGGACGCCGGGCAGCGCGAACTGGAACTCGACTTCGGCGCCAGGGCGGAGATCGTGCTCGCCCTCCACCACCAGGGAATCCTCCCCCAGCTCGCGCAGGACGCCCTCGAAGACGCCGCGCGCGGTGCGGAGGGTGATGCTTGCCTTGACCTCCGACGCCATGAGACCCCCGGCCCCGGGGAGCGAGCGGCAGGACCCGCCTCCTGTCAGCTGCTTCCTTCGTCGAGAGAGCGTAACGCCGCCTCGCACGGGAGTGCAGCATTCCGGGCTTCCCCAGGAGCCGTCCGGTGGTAAAAAAAACGTCAGCGTTTGCGCCGCCGTGGGGGAGGCGACCGCTGCTCAGTCCGCGAGGGGCAGATCCTCGCCGGCCGGCGCGCAGATCAGGTCGCGGACCGGGACGAGCCCCGCCCAAGGCTCGGGCCCCGTCCGGCGGCCCACGACCCACTCGTCGATGGCGCCCCAGAGCGGGGTCCCCTCGATCAGATCGCCACGGTAGGCGATGAAGTCCCCCTCGTCGGGCTCGCCGAAATCGGAAGCGGGTTGGGACACGATGGTCTCCGAGGAGGTGATGCGGCAGCGCCCGAGGGGCTGGCGACGGGCCAGAGGAGCGCGGTCACCGCTCCAAGGGGCGCTGCAGCAGGCCAGGTCGGCGGCGCCCCGCGTCGGGCGGATCATGTAGTGCGCCAGGTGCATGCTCCCCCTGGAACGTCAACCGCGCCACGAACTAGGGACCACCCCGGCGCCACGATGAAGGACCCCCCTCTCGTGGCGCACGTGGCGATCTCTGGGTCAGCGGTCACCTTGGGCATCCA
>JBDRKM010000345.1:0-11547 GCA_043814015.1 Pseudomonadota bacterium | reverse complement strand
AGGCTCTCAGCGTCTCTGCGCCTCTGCGTGAGATCCTGCGAGGCCACGCCTCGCCTCGGCGATTCCCGCCAGCCACGGACATCTTGGCGGCTTGGCGTCTTTGCGCGAGATCCATCTGCCCCGAGCTGTTTCTGGTTAGTCCTCCCGCGACCGGCGCCTGATCACCACCGGTCCAGGAGGTCGCCGTGGCCCGCCGCCGTGGAGAGCGCATCGGACAGCGCTGGGAGGTCCTGGAGGAGCTCTCGGGGACCTCGGAATTGCGGCGCTACCGCCTACGCGATCTGGAGACCAACGCGCCCATGGATCTCTGGGAGCCGCGGGCCTCTGTGCTGCTGCGCCCCGGCGCGCACCAGGCCCTGTCCGCGGCCTCGGCCGCCAGCCCCACGGCTGAGGGCGCCCTGCCCCGCTTCTGGATCCCCACGGAGCAGGGCAGCGTCTGCATCACGCCTCCCACCGACGGCACCCTGGCCGACCGCCACCTCGCGTTCAGCCCCCAGCAGGCCCTGGACCTCGCCCGCTGGCTCGGGCCCGCCATCCTCGACCCCCGCGGCGTCCAGCGGGATCGCGTCCGCCCCGAGGACGTGGTGATCGACGCCGAGGGTGCACCGCGCCTGCTCGGGCTGGGGCTGCCGCCCGCCGAGGCGGTGCTGGAGATCCCCCACCACACCGCCCCGGAGGTGCTGCGGCGGCGCGGTGCACAGACCGCCAGTGGGCTGTACGGCCTGGGCGTGATCCTCTTCAAGGCGCTCACGGGCGCCTGGCCGGTACCCGCCCGCAACCTGCAGGACCTGCTCGCCCGGGGCAGCACCCCGCTGCGCCCCTCGGCCCTGCGCAGCGACCTGACCCCCGACGTGGACGTGCTGGTGCAAGGCCTGCTGTCGCCCGACGGGGCCCAGCGGATCGAGGCCCTGCGAGCGCTCGGTCCCTGGTCCGGCCCTCCACCCACCCTGGCCCTGGAGCGCGTCGCGAGCTCGTCCGAGGCCGCGCCGGTGAGGGCCGGCACCGCCATGGTGCCCACCTCGGCGGCCCCCCCGGCCCAGCAGGCCGGCGGCCACCTGGTCATCGCCGAGGTGCGCGATCTCGCCCCCTCCACACGCTTCCTGGTGGCGGCCCTGGCGGGGCTGGATGCCGCCGCGATGGAGCGCGCCGCGGGCCGACACCAGGGGGTGGTGGTGGCCGCCCTGCGCACCGCCGCAGACGCCCGGCACATGACGGAGCAGCTCGGCGCCCACGGCATCCCCGCCCGCGTCGCCACCTCCCTGGGGAGCGGGCGCGGGCTGCTCGGGTTCCTGGCCCTGGCCGCCCTCGTGACCGCCGCCGGCGCGGTCCTCGTCTCTCCCATCCTGGCCCTCGCCCTGGCGGCGGTGGGCTTCTTCCTCGCCATCATCGCCTTCTCGCGCCCCGCCGCGGCCCTGCGGGGTGGCCCGGCCCCGCGCCACACCGAGATCCAGGAGGCCGCGGCCCTTCAGCGGCGGGTGGACGCGCTGGCCGTCCGCCTGGTGGACACCATCCTCCCCACGCCGGTCGCCGCCGACCTGCGGGACGACCTCCACCACCTCCACCAGCGGGTCGCGGAGCTGTCCACCAGCCGCTCCGGGCTGACCCGCGCGCTGCGCGCCATCGATCACGCGGAGGCCAGCGAGCCCCTGCGCCGCTCGGTGGCGGCCATCGACCGCGAGTTCGACGAGATGGGCGACGTCCTCGACGATGTCGAGGCCATGCTCGCGACCCGCTTCGGGGACGAGGGCGCCGGCGCGGGTGACGCGGTCGGGCGCATCAACCAGCGGCTCACGGCGCTGCGGGCGGCCAGCTCGGAGCTGACCGCGCCCGACGAGAACAAGCGCCGCCGCGCCGCCGCTGCGCAGCGCCAGAAACAGGGCTAGGCGCTACAGGCTCTCGTCGTCGTCCAGCGCGTCGGCGCACTCCAGGTCGTCAGCGTCGATGGCACCGTCGGTGTCGTTGTCGGCGCCGTCGTTGCACGCCGTGCTGCCCAGCCCCGTCTCGTCGCCGCCGGCGCAGTCTGGATCGGCAGCGTCGATCCAGCCGTCGCCGTCGTCGTCCACGCCGTTGCTGCACGCGGGGAGATCGACGCCCGTGTCGGTGTCCGTGTCGGAGTCCGTGTCAGAGTCCGCGTCGGTGTCCGCGTCGGTGTCCGTGTCGGCATCCGTGTCGGAGTCGGTGTCCGTGTCGGCATCCGTGTCGGAGTCGGTGTCCGTGTCGGCATCCGTGTCGGCGTCGGAATCCGTGTCGGCATCCGTGTCGGCGTCGGTGTCGGCATCCGTGTCCGCGTCGGTGTCGGCGTCGGTGTCGGCATCCGTGTCGGCGTCGGTGTCGGAGTCCGTGTCGGCGTCGGAGTCCGTGTCCGTGTCGGAGTCGCCCGGGCGCTCGATGGTCGGGTCGGTGGGGGTGGACCACGGGGTATCGCCGTTGTCGTCGCCGCAGGAGGCCAGGGCGAGGGAGCAGACGGCCAGCAGGAGGGCGGGCAGCGAAGAGATGGCGACGCGGATACGCATGGCGGGCTCCGTGCGGGTTCTTGGGCAGGCCAAGGATAACGCGGGGAGAGCGTGGATGGAGTGCGCCAGTGTGCGACGTTCGGCCTGAAGCGTCAAGCCCGCCGGGCGGTCCGGCCCGTGGGCGGGCCCGGCGGGCGCTGATCGTGTCCATGGTCCCAGGCCTGCGCCCGGTGGTGGACGTGGGCTGCGATCACGGCTTCGTGGCCCGCGCGCTCGGCGCCATCGGGACCGAGCGCCGCGCCCACCGCCTGCCCGCGCACCGCGCCGTGCCCATGGTGGTCGCCGACGGGCTCACCTGCTTCTCCCATGTCGGCGTCGCCATCATCGCGGGCATGGGCGCCGCGGCCATCGCGCGCATCCTGAGCCTCGGGCCCCGGCCCCAGGTGGCCGTCCTGCACGCGCCGGACCGCCCGGCGTGGCTCAGGTTCTGGTGCGCGGGCCACGGCTGGCGCATCGACGCCGAGGGGCTGGCGCCCGAGGCCGGGCGCTTCGCCGAGGTCATCCGGGTCGTGCCGGGCGAGGAGCCCCACACGGGCCTGGCGCTGGCCTTCGGCCCATTGCTGGTGGACGACCCCCTGGCCGACGCGCACGCCGCGCAGCTGTCGGCCTGGTGGCGCGGCATCGCGGCCCAGGTGCGGGGTCGAGACCCGGCCAAGCTGGCCGAGGCCGAGGCCTGGATCGCGTTCCTCGGTGACCTCCGTGCCCGCATCGCGGCCCGCAGGGGTGGCGCGGCCGGTTAAGCACCGACCCCTCGCTCTGCACCCCTGCCGAGGAGCCTGCCGTGGGCGCTTCCAGACGTTCTTTTTCCACCGCCGACCTGCTCCACCAGCGCCGCGCCATGAGCGCCTGCCCCAGCCCCGACGGGCGGCGGCTGGTCTTCGTCATCAAGCAGCCCGACCTGGCCGAGAACCGCAACGAGCTGCAGCTCTTCGAGCGCCGCCTCGATGGCGATGCTCCCCTCCGTCGCCTGACCACCGCGGGCACGGTCAACTGCGAGCCGGCCTTCAGCCCCGACGGCAGCCTGCTGGCCTTCACCTCGAACCGCTCCGGCGAGCGCCAGATCTGGCTGCTGCCCAGCGCCGGCGGCGAGGCGCGCCAGCTCACCCGCCTGCCCGGTGGAGCCTCCCGGCCGGTGTGGTTCCCCGGCGGCGAGCGCCTGCTGGTGATCTCCTCGGTCTTCGCCGACGCCTCGGCCGAGGCCGACGTCAAGGCCAGAATCGAGGCCGCCAAGGCCCGCAAGGCCACTGGCCGGGTCATCGACGGGCTGATGTTCCGCCACTGGGACTCCTGGCGCGAGGGGCGCGTCGATCACGTCTTCGTGGTGGACGCCGAGAGCGGCGAGGCCCGCGACCTGACCCCGGGTCCGTGGCCGGCGCCGCCCCTGTCCCTGTCCGGCCCCCCGGACTACGCCCCCTCCGCCGACGGGCGGCAGGTCTTCTTCACCTCGGTGCGCGATGCCGACCTGGCCCGCTCCACCAACGTGAACATCTGGCGCATCCCCGCCGACGGCGAGGCCCCGCCCGAGCGCGTCAGCCCCGGCGACGGCTGCAACGTCTTCCCCTCCCCCTCCCCCTGCGGCCGGTTCCTGGCCTTCTGCGCCATGGAGCGCGCCGGGTACGAGGCCGACCGCCTGCGCCTGGTGTGCCTCGACCTGCAGCGCGGCGCGCTGCTCGAGGTGGCGCCGGGCTTCGACCGCTCGGTCATGGCCCCCACCTGGACCCCTGACGGCCAGTGGCTGCTCTTCGCCGCCGAGGATGAGGGCAAGAGCCGCCTGTGGCGCGTACCCGCCGCGGGAGGCACGCCCGAGCCCCTGACCGACGGCGCCACCGACCGCGGCCTGGCCTTGCTCGCCGACGGCGCCGCCGCCGTGTTCGAGCGCCAGGACCTGCTGGGGCCACCCGATCTGTACGCGGTCCCCACCGCGGGCGGTGCGCCTCGGCGCCTGACCTCGCTCAACGCGGAGGCGCTGGCCGAAGTGGAGCTCCAGGACGGCGAGGACTTCTGGTACGAGGGCGCTGGCGGGCTGCGCTGCCACGGGCTGATCGTCAGACCCCCGGGGTTCGAACCCAACAAGCGCTACCCGGTGGTCTTCCTGATCCACGGCGGCCCCCAGGGCGCCTTCGGCCGTGACTTCCACGAGCGCTGGAACGCCCAGCTCTTCGCGGCCCCCGGCTACGTGGTGGTGCTGCTCAACCCCCGCGGCAGCACGGGCTTCGGCCAGGCCATGACCGACGCCATCCGCGGCGAGTGGGGCGGGGCCTGCTACGACGATCTGGCGCGCGGCTTCGACCACGTGCTCGCGCACTTCCCCTTCTGCGACCCAGAGCGCCTCGCCGCGGCCGGCGCCTCCTTCGGCGGCTTCATGGTCAACTGGATCGCCGCGCACGACCACCGCTTCCGGTGCCTCGTGAGCCACGACGGCATCTTCAACACGGAGATGATGGAGTACCTCACCGACGAGCTGTGGTTCACCGAGTGGGAGTTCGAGGGCACCCCCTGGGAGCATCCCGAGGCCTATCGCCGATACTCCCCGCACCGCTTCGTGGAGTCCATGCAGACCCCCATGCTGGTGGTGCAGGGCGAGCAGGACTTCCGCTGCACCACCGCCGAGGGCCTGGGCCTGTTCACGGCCCTGCAGCGCCGCGGCGTCCCCTCGCGCCTGCTGTGGTTCCCCGACGAGGGCCACTGGGTGGTCAAGCCCGCCAACCGCGAGCTGTGGTGGAGCACCGTGCACGAATGGCTGGCGCGCTGGCTCGCCTAGGCGAACCTGGCGCTCAGCAGGAAGGCCGGGAGGGTCCGCATCCTGAAGTGGGTGACCGAGGTGGACACCAGCCGCCCCGTCTTCACCTCGGTGACGCGCCCAAAGCACGTGGTGTGCGAGACCGGCAGGTTCCAGAGCTTGATGTTCACCTTCTCGCCCACGAAACGGTACTCGGTGGCGGCGTGGGTGAAGGTGAAGGTGTAGCGGATCAGGTGCTTCGACAGGTAGAGCAGCTCGAGGTTGCCGCGGCAGGGGATGTCCTCGGCCCAGCCGCCCACGGTGACGGTGCCGGCGAGGTCGTGGCGCATGAAGCGCTCGTCGGCCGGATCCACCCAGGCCGCGATGTTCGGCGGACCCCAGCTGACCCTGAAGCTGAACGGCAGCTCGCCCGGCGGGCCGAGGCCCGGCTCGAAGCGGTGCTCGCCGCTCATGACCTCGTCGATGGCGAAGCCCAGGCGCTTCTCACGGAGCATGGCGCGTAGATCGCGGACACGGCGCATGGGGGCTCCCTTCAGGCGGCGAGGACGCGCTGGGTGAGGCGGCTGACGAGCCCGCCCACGGGGCGCGTGAAGCGCACGACGCGGCCGAGATCGTTGATGACGTGGACCATCTCCACGCGCTTGCCGCGGTGGGCAGCGCGCACGAGGATGCGGCCGACGGTCTCGGGCTTCTGGGAGTAGAGGGGCAGCAGCTTCATGGACAGCCGCGCCCCGGCGCTCTCCCCCTCGATGCCCTTGTAGAACCCCGTGTTCACCATGAAGGGGTAGACCGTCGTGACCTTCACCCCGTCGCGCGCGACCTCGTAGGAGAGGATCTCCGAGTAGATCCCGACGCAGGCCTTGATGGCGGCGTAGGCCCCCCAGGTGGGGAGCTGGAAGAAGGCCTGCCCGGAGCTGACGTTCACGATCCGCCCACGCCCGCGCGCCCGCATGGCGGGCAGGAAGGCGTCCACGTGGTGCAGCACCCCCCAGAGGTTCACCTCGAGGAGCTTCTTCCAGGTCTCCAGGGGAGTGTCGGCCAGGGCGGCGGTGTGCCCCACCCCGGCATTGTTCACCAGCACGTCCAGCGGCCCCGCGGCCAGCACGTCCGCGGCCATGGCCGCCACCTGCTCCCGGGAGGACACGTCGACCGTGTGGCCTTCCACCTGTGCTCCGCCGCTGCGCAGCTCCTCCACGGCGCGCGCCAGGGCCTCGCCATCGCGATCCACTAGGATGAGCGCGGCGCCCTCCGCCGCGAAGGCCCGCGCAGCGCACAGGCCGATGCCCGCGGCGGCGCCGGTGACCAGAACCCGCTGTCCACTGAACCACGACATGACCTCACCTCCGACAGCCCGCTGCAGGAGTCGGCGCGGGCCGGAGGTGGACCGTAGCACGGGCGTTCACCGCCCGGTACCGTTTTCCGACCCGCGGGTCGTTTCAACGACGCTCAGCGCTCTCCGCGGGCCATGGTCCAGGCCTGCCAGGCCGAGGCGATGTGGCAGATCCAGCCGAGGGTGCCCCCGGAGCCGATCCAGAACCCCGGGGTGACGATCAGCCAGAGGATGCCCCAGAAGATGTGGCCCGCATAGATCTGGCCGATGCCGGGAACGACGAAGGACAGGGCCGCGGCGAGCTGAGCGGAGCGAGGGTGGGTGGACATGGTGGGTTCCTCATGGGGGGAGACGTGGGGGGGTACGCGCTGCCGTCCGCGCCTATTTCAAGGCCCCCTCCCTGTCCCCGCCCCCTCTCTCGATCGCGGCCCATCACCGCCATCCCTCCTCGATCTCCACCACCGCCGCCGCCAGGGGCGGGCAGGCGTCCTCCTCCAGCGTCACCAGCCACGTCCCCTCGCGGGTGAAGCCGTCGAAGTGGACGGCCTCCTCGTCCTTGCAGGCCCTGGAGTCCGCGGAACCCAGCCAGGCCACCTCGGCGTCGAAGCGCCGCTCCGGCGCGACGAGGCTGCCCGGGAACCCGGAGGTCAACGCCTCCAGGGATGCGTCGTAGCGCGCGAGCCCCAGCGTCCGCACCTGGCCCTCCGCGATGGGCTGGTCGAGACCGTCGGCGTCGAGATCCGACCAGTCCAGCCGGGGCAGCGTGCCCTCCTCCGCCACGAGGGGCACCGACCCGTCGCACCGAAGGCGGGAACGGGAACGGGAACGGGAACGGGAACAGGATTCGAGATAGACACACCCCATGAACATCCTCGGCATCTCCTGCTTCTACCATGACTCCGCAGCTTGCCTCTTGCAAAGCGGCGTTCCCGTCGCGGCCGCCAGCGAGGAGCGCTTCACGCGCCGCAAGCACGACAGCGGGTTTCCGGTCCACGCGGCGCGTTTCGTGCTGGAGCAGGCCGGCCTCGACATCTCCCAGGTCGAGGCGGTGGCCTTCTACGACAAGCCGATGCGCAAGTTCGAGCGGCTGCTCGTCTCGCAGGTCCACCACTTCCCGCGGGGGTCGCACCAGTTCCTCTACGGTACGGCCAACTGGCTGACCACCAAGCTGCGCTTGCCGGCGGTCCTCGAGAAACACCTCGGGTACCAGGGCCCCATCTTCTACGCGGATCACCACCTCTCCCACGCGGCCAGCGCCTTCTACTGCTCGGGCTGGGAGCACGCGGCGGTGCTCACGGTGGATGGGGTCGGCGAGTGGTCCACGGCCACCTGGGGCGCCGGGCACGGGCTCGACCTGCAGCTCGAGGCGGAGATCAGGTTCCCCCACTCGCTGGGGCTCCTGTACTCGGCCTTCACCTGGTACCTGGGCTTCAAGGTGAACTCGGCCGAGTACAAGGTCATGGGCCTCGCCCCCTACGGCGAGCCCCGCTACGTGGACAAGATCCGCGAGCTGATCCAGGTGGCGGAGGATGGGAGCTTCCGCCTGGACATGCGCTACTTCACCTACGACTGGGCCATGCGCATGTTCAACCCGAGCTTCGAAGCGCTGCTCGGGCAGCCCCGCCGGGAGCTGGAGAGCGGGCCGCTCACCCAGTTCCACAAGGACGTGGCCCGCAGCCTCCAGGAGGTGGTGGACGACGTCATGGTGCGGCTGGCCACCAGCGTGGTGCAGCGCACCGGCGAGCGCAGGCTCTGCCTCGCGGGTGGCGTGGCGCTCAATTGCGTGGCCAACGGACACATCCTGCGCCGTGCGCCGGTGGACGATCTCTTCATCCAGCCTGCCGCGGGCGATGCCGGGGGCGCCATGGGCGCGGCCTACTGGGTCTGGCACGCGCTGCTGCGCCAGCCCCGTCAGCCCCGGCTGCCGAGCGTCTACCTCGGCCCCGGCTTCGATGAGGACGCCATCCGCCAGGTGCTGGATCACTACGGCGCGGTCTACCGGCGCTGTGAACGCCAGGAGCTGCTGGATGGGGTCGCCGAGCGCATCGACCAGGCCCGGGTGGTGGGCTGGTTCCAGGGGCGCATGGAGTGGGGCCCGCGCGCGCTCGGGCACCGCACCATCCTGGCCGACGCGCGGCACCCCGAGATGCGCGACACCCTCAACTGGAAGATCAAGAAACGCGAGGGCTTTCGCCCCTTCGCGCCCTCGGTCCTGGAAGACAAGGTCTCGGAGGTCTTCGAGCTGGACCGCCCCTCACCCTACATGCTGCTCGTGGCGCAGGTGCGCGAGGGCCAGCAGCTCCCCGCCATCACCCACGTGGACGGCTCGGCGCGCATCCAGACCATCAACCAGGACGAAGACGCCCTCTACTACGACCTCGTCTCGGCCTTCCACCGCCTCACCGGCTGCCCTGTGGTGGTCAACACGAGCATGAACGTGCGCGGCGAACCCATCGTGTGCACCCCCGAGGATGCCTACCTCTGCTTCATGCGCACCGACATGGACGACCTGGCCATGGGGCCCTACCTCCTCGCGAAGGAGGAGCAGCCCGAGCTCGCCCAACCCGACGCCAAGAGCCTGTTCGGATTGGACTGACAGGTCAATTTTCGTCACGGGGTAGCAACGAGAGGCGTACTGAGGGAGGATGCAAGCGCGGCCTGCGTCGCGCCGAGAGACATGGTAGGCAGGTGTCCGGATGTCCCCAGAACCTACGAACCGGTGCGTGACCTGTACACCCCTTCGTCGGGCTGAACACTACGCGCTGCTCTCCTACCTCAGCACCGCCCCGCGCTCGTCCCGGCTGAGCTGGGCCGGGCTGCGGATCGCGGGCACCATGCAGATCGGCGGGCCACGCCGTCCAGTCCACTTTCAGCCTGCCGACACGGAGCAGATCGGCACCCTCCCTGGCGCGGGGGAGGCCGCCGACCTCCTCTTCCGGATCCGCGGCATCAGCTTCCGCTGCGATGCGGCCGTCAAGCGCGTGGACGAGCGCAACGGCGGCTTGTACCTCGATCCCGCCATCATCGAGTGGTCGGTGCGCGGCTTCCGGGTCGGCGGGGTCGCCTTCTCCATGGAGCCCTCCGAGGCCATGCTGCGCCGCCCCGACGGGCGCCCCGTCCGCCTCCCGGTCCTCAGCATCACGGACGACGAGGTCCTGCTGCTCGGATGGCCCGTGCCCCGCGGGCTCGATGCCGGTGGCACCTACTCGGCCGTGGTGCTCCTCGGGGAGCAGCGCATCCAGGGGCTGCAGCTCGAGCTGTCCGGCGCCCAGGCGGTCTTCACGGGTTCCACGGGTCGTGTCGTGCGCGCGGCGGTCGTGGCGGGCAGCAAGGAGATGTCGAGGGCCGTGCTGGCCCTGGTCCAGGAGCCGGAGCGGCGCGCGGTCGCGGGGTAGGCCCCCGTCAGAGCCGCTGCGCCACCTCGTAGCCGGCGTGGATCGCCTTCAGGGCGTCGGCCACCCGTGCGGCGTCCCCGACCACCCTCGCGGTCACGCCCGCGGCCTCCAGGGCCACCTGCAGCGGATTGTGCGGCCGGGCGCCCAGGGCCAGCACCACCGTGTCGGCCGGCAGCAGCACCTCGTCGCCTTCCAGGCCGACCACCGCGCGCACCCCGCCCTCCTCGATGGCCACGGCGCGGGTGCCCAGGCGCACGCCGATGCCGGCGCGCTCCACGTCCTGCAGCATGCCCCAGCGCGTGCTCTTGCCGAGATCGACCCCCAGCTTGGGGGCCAGCTCCACCACGGTGACCCCACGGGCGCCGCGGGCGGCCTCGCGCGCGATGGACTCCGGGTCGTCGGCGCCGTGCACCAGCAGGAACCGCACGGACTCGGCGTCCAGCGCGCCCTCCTCGGCGAGCTGAAGCGCCACCTCCACTCCCACGGCGTTGCCGCCGATCACCACCACCTGCCGGCCGGGTTGAGCCCGCCCGGCGAGCACGTCCCAGGCCTGCAGCACGGAGGGCCGCTCGGCGCCGGGGATGGCAGGCAGCACGGGCCGGGAGCCGGTGGCCAGGATGACGTGCCGGGGCGCCTCGGCCAGCACCGCGGCGACGTCGGCCTCCTGCCCGAGGCGAACCTGGACGCCCAGGTGCCGGACCCGCGCAGCCAGCTCGGCCGCGAGGCGCAGGAACGGCGCGCGCCCCGGGGGCGCTCCGGCCAGGTGCAGCTGCCCACCGAGGCGCTCGGTGCGCTCGAACAGGGTGACCTCGAAGCCCCGCTCGGCCGCGGCCGCGGCGGCCGAGAGCCCGGCGGCGCCCCCGCCCACCACCACCACGCGGGCGGGCTCCGCCACGGGGGCCAGCACCCGGCGACGTTCCTGCCCGGCCTGGGGGTTGGCCAGGCAGCGCACGGAGCGCAGGTGGAAGATGGCGTCGAGGCAGCCCTGGCCGCAGGCCACGCAGTGCAGGATGTGGCCCTCACGCCCCTCGCGGGCCTTCCTGGGGAGATCCGGGTCGGCGATGAGCGCGCGCCCCATGGCCACCGCGTCGCAGGTGCCGTCCCTGATCAGCCTGCGGGCCAGATCGGGGTCGTCGATGCGGTGCCCGGCGATGACCGGCACGGTCACGGCTTCCTTGAAGCCACGCGCCAGGTAGGCGAAGGCGGCGGCCGGCACCTCGGCGCCGATCTGCGGCACCTGGGACTCGTGCCAGCCCACGTTCATGTCGAGGGCACAGACGCCCTCCTGCACGAGCGCGCGCGCGAAGCGCACCAGCTCCTCGCGCCCGATGCCGCCGGGCACCAGGTCGTTGCCGTTGACCCGCGCCAGGATCGGGAAGCCCGCCGGGACGGCCGCGCGCACGGCGCGCACCACCTCCAGGCCGAAGCGGGCCCGGCCCTGGAAGTCGCCCCTCAGTAGAGACTTCTTGAGTTTTTTTATTGCCATTTCTTTCTCTTTTATTAATTGTTTACTTATCTGTTCTTTATAATCTTTAACTTCCACTGTAATATCCAATGAAACTTTTAGAT
>JBDRKM010000344.1:0-29573 GCA_043814015.1 Pseudomonadota bacterium | reverse complement strand
CATGGGCTCGGCCGGGGCGGGGGTGGTGGGCGCTGCGTCGGGCCGGGCCATCCCGAGGTTGCCCCGCTCGGCCTCGCCGCCCTGGATCTCCGCCTCGCGCCGGGCTTCGGGGCCCATGGGCGTCCCGGAGCTGGAGACGGTGGTGGACGCGACACCACCCCCGGCGCCGGCCCGCGTGAGGCCTTCCCCGTAGAAGCTCTCCTCGGCCCCGTCCGCGGACGCGGCGGGTGCGCGCTCCGCGGGCGGCAGGGTGGCCTCGGCTGCGGGGGGCGGCTGCGCGGCGCTGTCCCGGGCTCTGGGCGCCTCGAGGGCGGGCGCGACCTCTGCGATGAGATCGGCGTCGAGGCTGGGCGCGGCGGTCATGGCGGGCTCGGGGCTCTGGAGCGAGGGCACGCCGTGCTTCAGGTAGGGGGTGACCACGATGAGGGCCATGGCCGCGGCGGCCAGGGCGCCGGTCGCGGGCCACAGCCAGGCGCGCCGCGGTGAACGAGCGGGGGACAGCTCCACCACGGGCGCCAGGGCGGGGGGCCGGGACGCCTCTTCGGCCTCGATCTCCTCGGTGGGGGGCTCATCCTCGGACGCCCCGGCCGCGGCGGCGAAGGGCCCGCAGGTCACGCCCGCGAGGATGTCGTCGATGGAGAAGGAGGGCGCGGGGGCCAGATCCGGCCGCAGGGCGTAGACGGACTCGAGCACCTCGGGATCCAGGCCCTCGGGCGCCGGGGAGCCGGGGTGCTCCTCGAGCCAGCGCGCGAGCAGCGCGGCCTGTTCCTGGTGATCGAGGGGCGGCTTCATGTGGCGTAGACCTTGTCGTCGTCGCAGTCGTCGTGGGTGTCGTAGACCTTGCGGAAGGCCTTGCAGGCCCGGTGGAGGATGACGTCGAAATTGCCCACCGTCACGTCCATGACCTGGGCGCAGTCCTCGCGCTCGCGGTCCTCCAGGAGGCGCAGGCGCAGGGCCTGGGCGTAGCGGGGGTTGAGATGGGCGAGCGCGGCCTCGACCTGCCGGCGGGTCTGCTCGACCTCGGGCGCGCGGTCCGGCGCCGGGGGCGGCTGGCCCACGATGCGCTCGGGCTCCTGCTCCACCGCCTCCTCCAGCCTCCGCTGCCGCTGCCGGGCCCGGTGCACGTCGATGGCCCGGTTGATGGCGATGCGGCGCAGCCAGAAGAAGACGCTGGCGCCCTGGGGCTGGTACTGGTCGATGCGTTCCATGGCGAGGCGATACGTGTCTTTGAGGACGTCCTCGGCGAGCTCCGGGACGGGGAGGCGAGGGAGGATGATCTGCCGGTAGAGGCGGTCTCCGTACCATCGGTAGAGCGTCGCGAGCGCGGCGCGATCACCTCGCTTGAGGCGCTCGATGACCGGCCGTTCGAGGGCCGGATCGACCGTATCGGGGACCGTCGCTGGCAGGGTGCCTCCTCGTTCACCCGGCAGGGGAACGCGGTGGAGGCTGGATATCTTACAGGGCCCAGCGTGGCGAATCGGCCGCCGACGCCCTGCGCCCCCGCTCCCCCCAAGGCTGCGGGTGCAGGGTCAGAAACTTCCTTGAAAGGTGCGTTCCCGGGTACTTGCTCGGCCGGTTCGGTGCGGATACGCTGCCGGCCCTGCCGGCCCCCACCGGCGAAGGCCGGCGCCGCGGGCAGCTCCGTCCCATCCAGGATGGATCGAAGGGGCGTCTTGTCGCCACCCTGGGGCCAGGAGCGAGACCCCATGCTACGCCTGACCTCCCCGTTCATCTCCCTGCTGCTGGCCGTCATGGCCTGCCCCGCGGTCGCCTGGGCCGATCCGCTGGAGCCCGGCCCGTCCGTCGCGTGGAACAGCGAGCCCGCGGGCGTCGGCGCCCCGGCGTCCTACCAGGTGGGCGTGGGAGACACGCTGCACGTGGTCGTCTACGGTGAGGAAGACCTCTGCGGCGACTTCGTGGTCTATGAGGGCGGCGCCATCAACTACCCCCTGGTGGGCAAGGTCTCGGTCCTGGGGCTGTCCCTGCCCCAGGTGGCTGAAGCCCTCGCCACCGCCCTCGGGCAGCGCTTCCTGGTGGACCCCCACGTGACCGTCCAGATGCAGGCCTACGCGAGCCAGGCCGTGCAGGTGCTGGGGGCCGTCGCCAAGCCCGGGGTCTTCTACCTCGAGGGCCCCACCACCCTGCGCCAGATGCTCGCCATCGCGGGCGGCCTCATCTCCGAGAAGGCCGTCAAGGAGGTGCGCCTCGAGCGCGTGGTGGACGGTCGCCGCCAGGTCCAGGTGGTCAGGCTGGAGCCGCTGCTGGCCGAGGGCGAAGGCGACTTCACGCTGCGCGGTGGTGATGTGGTCAACGTGGCCGAGGGCCTGGTGGTCTATGTCTCCGGTGAGGTCAAGGAGTCCGGGTCGGTGCCGTACTGGGATGGCCTCACGGTCACCCGTGCCCTGGCCGAGGCCGGCGGCCCCGACACCTACGCCAGGCTGCGCCGGGCCTTCCTCATGCGCGACGGCCAGCGGATCGTCTTCAACCTCAAGAAGCTCCTGCAGGGCCGCCTGGAGGACATCCCGTTGCAGCCGGGGGATCAGCTGGTCATCGAGGAGTCGGTGTTCTGACCTCCGGCGCCCGGGACTCCCAAGCCCCCACCACCACGGTCCCGGCCACCAGGTCGCCGACCCGGCGATGCGCGGGGTCGCGGGCGGCGACGATGAGCCCCACCAGCCCCGCGCCAGGCAGGAGGTCTACCCGCCGCAGCAGGTTGCGCACCGCGACCGCCGTGGCCGTGGGCGGGCGGCCCTGGGCGTCGGTGACCTGGAGGCCGAGCAGGTGCTTGCCCGGCGTGCGGCCCCGCCAGGCCAGCTCGAAGACCACCGGGTAGAGCCAGGCGCTGGCCAGGATACCGAGGACCGCCAGCGCCAGCAGGCCAACACGGGCTGTGGCGCCCACCTGGCTGTCGGCGGCGGTGCGCTCCAGGATGAGGGCCGGTAGCAGCAGGCAGGCTCCGGCCAGCAGGATCTGGCAGAGTCCGTCCACAGCCCGCGCCGCGAGCCGCGTGGCCAGCCCCGCTGGGTGCAATTCCAGCTGCCCCCCCTCCTCGAGCGGGAGGAGCAGAGGGGCCGTGGGGGCGGGAGCGGGCCAGTCCATGCAGAGGGTCGTAATCCGCTGGGGTGCTCGGGGTACGAGACGCGCCAGTGGCCTCGGAGGCTGCCGGCCAACGTTGGAGGGCGCTTGGCCACGGGCTACGGGCTACGGACCCCGGCACCTGTCCACGGACGCCATGCCCCCAGCCGCTCCCGACCCCTCCGATCCCTTCTTCCTCGTGCGCGAGGTGCGCCGTCTCGGCGTGGAGGTGGCGCGTGCGCGGGGGCGGGGTGAGGCGCGGCCGGGACAGGAAGCCCGCCTCGCCGAGCTGCGCGCGCGTCTGCTGGCGCCAGGCAGGCCGCGGGCCCCGTGGCGGGTGGCCTGGGGGGCGGTCTTGGCCTTCCCGGGGCACGTCCACGCCCTGCGGCGCCACGTGGGGCTGGCCGCGCTGTGCTTCTGGGCCGCCGTGGTCCTCGGCTTCGCGGCGGTCGCGCTCGATCCGCTGGCCGCCACCTGGCTGCTGCCCGACGCGGTGCGGGAGAGCGTGATCGCCAGGTTGGCCGACGGGAACGCCTGGCTCGAGCAGGTGGGCGTCGCCGGTGCGCCGGCGCTCTCTGGCTCGCTGCTGGTCCGCAACGTCGAGGCGGCCATGGAGGCCCTGGCCTTCGGGGTGCTGGCGGGGGTGGGGGCGGTGGTGGCCATGGTGCGCAACGGGGTGTTCCTCGGGGCGGTGGCAGGGCTGGTGCATGCCCAGGGGCTCGATCGTGTCTTGTGGGCATTCGTCGCCCCACATGGCGTTCTCGAGCTGCCGGCGGTGTGGCTCGCGGGGGGGGCGGGGTTGGCCCTGGGTGAGGCCGTGCTGCTGCCGGGGCCGCGGGGGCGGGCGGCCTCCCTGCGTGCGGCGGCCCAGCACGCCGGCCCCGTCGGGGTCGCCCTGATCCCGCTGCTGTCGGCCGCCGCCCTGATCGAGGGCTTCGTCTCGCCCATTCCGAAGCCCGACGCCGTCTCCTTCGGGATCGCCGGCCTGCTGGCGCTGGGGCTCGGCGCCTACCTGGCCACGGGCTGGCGCTCCGATCCGGCCCGCACTCCCGCATCCAGCACCGCCGCACCGGCGGCCCGCCAGCGGTCGATGGCCTGGCGGCGCTGAGCCAACAGGTCGAGGGCGGCGGCCAGGCGCCAGGCGTCCTCGGGCGCGCGCACGGGGCGGCGCGCGGCGGCCTCCAGCGCGGTGTCACCCACCAGCAGCACGCGGACGTCGTGGCGCGCGGCCAGGCGGGCCAGGCCCTGGGCGAGGGCGCCTGGCTCGCCGTCGGGCTCGGTCAGGATCAGCACCAGCGTGTCCGCGGGAAGGCGCGGCGCGATGGCCTCGGCCACGGTGGAGGGGTCCCAGGGCCAGGCGTCGGGCTCCAGGGCCCCCAGCGCGCGCTGGATGGCGGCCAGCCCACCGCGGCGGCCGTCGATCCAGAGGTCGAGGCCCTGGCTCCAGGCCCCGAGGAGCACGCTCCGCCCGGCCGTGGACAGCTGCCGCGCGAGGCTGGAGGCCAGGGCCACGGCGCGGTCCAGGCGGTCCTGCTCCGGGGTCGCCGCCGCGGCCATGCCGGCGCCGCGGTCGAGCAGCAGCAGGACAGGCCCGGCGTCAGGGCGCTCCCAGGTGCGGACCACCCGCTGGCCGGTGCGGGCGCAAGCGGACCAGCAAAGGTCGCGCGGGTCCTCGCCGGGCTGGTGGGGCCGCAGGGCCAGGAACAGGCCCCGTTCGCGGGAGGGGCGGTGGCGTGCCGTGAAGGGCTCCGGCAGCAGCCGCGACCAGAAGGCGGCGGATACGGGCCGCGGGTGCACCGTCAGGGATCCGGGCAGGTCGAAGGCGGCGCTTCGCTCCAACCAACGGTTCGGCCCCGAGAGGCTGATCTGCAGGTGTCCGAGGGGCAGGTCACCGCGCCGCAGGGGGCGCAGCGTGAAGGACAGCGCCTCGGTGGCGCCGGGCTCCAGCCAGAGGGTCCGGGTGGGGGCCGTCACCTCCAGCGGACCACCGGCCAGCAGGGCCGCCTCGACCCGCATGCGCTGGAAGTGGAGGTTGGTGAGGCGCAAGGTGAGGCTCGAGCTGTGGCCTTGCAGGGCCACACCCCGCACCGCGGGCTCCACCAGGAGGTGCTCGCGGCGGGGCAGGTTGGTGACCGAGAGCGCGGTCAGACCCAGCCAGGTCACCAGGAGGACCCCCAGCAGGGGACCGGCGGCCGCGGACCAGGGCAGCGCCAGCGCGGGCAGGACACCCAACGCCAGGCCCAGCAGCGCCAGCGGCCCCGGGCGGATCACCGCGGGACCTCCACCCGAGCACGGGCGTCCGCCAGGACCTGCGCCGGCCGCTCGCCGTCCAGCATGGCTTCGGGCAACAGCGCGATGCGGTGGGCGAGGGCGGGCTGCAGCAGGGCGGCGACGTCGTCGGGCAGCGCGTGATCGCGGCCGCTCAGCAGGGCGCGCGCGCGGCTCAGGCGGGCGAGCTGCAGGGTGGCGCGCGGGGAGGGCCCCAGGGCCACGCGGGGATCGTGGCGCGCGGCGTGCACCAGCTCCAGCAGAAAGGCGCGTACGGGCTCCTCCAGCCGCACCCGTTGGCTGGCGGCCACGAGCGCGGCGAGGCTGCCGGCGTCCAGCAGGGGGGTCAGGGCGGGCAGGGCGCTGGTGCGGGGATCTGGGCCGTCACCGCCGCGGGCCAGCAGGCGCGCCTCCACCTCCATGCTCGGGTAGTCCACCTGCAGGCAGAGGGTGAAGCGGTCGCGCTGGGCCTCGGGCAGCGGCCAGGTGCCTTCGGTCTCGATGGTGTTGAGGGTCGCCAGGAGGGTGAAGGAGGGATCGAGGGGGTGGGAGACGCCATCGACCGTGACCTGGCGCTCCTCCATGGCCTCCAGCAGCGCGGCCTGGGTGCGGGGCGGGGCGCGGTTGACCTCGTCGGCCATCAGGAGCCCGGTGAAGATCGGGCCGGGCCGGAAGCGTGGCTGCCCCTCGGCCAGGTCGAGCACGAGGGTGCCGGTCAGGTCGGCGGGGAGGAGGTCCGGGGTGAGCTGGACCCGGCGGAAATCCAGCCCGACCAGGCGCGCGAAGGCCTGGCCGAGGAGGGTCTTGCCCGTGCCGGGGACGCCCTGGATCAGGCAGTGGCCCTGGGCGAGCAGGGCGGTGAGCAGGGCCCGCCCGAGGGGGCCTCCGCCGGCCACCACGCGTTCGATCCGGGTTTCGACCTGCTCAGCGAGCTGCTGGGGGTGGGGGAGATCCATGGTGGCTCCTGGGGTGGAGGGCAGGGGCTTCGCGCCCGGCCACCCGCGCGAGGGCCTGGGCGATCTCGACCAGGTGCGCCTCGAGCGCGGTCGCGCCGGCGTCAGCGGGGGGGCGTTGGGGTACGGGCTGGCCGCGGCGGCGCAGCTCGGCCTCCAGCAGCGACAGGCTCGGGAGGAAGGCGTGGGCCTCCCGCAGGCGCGCGGCGAGGGGCTCCACCAGCCCGGCGGGACCGGCGGGGGCCGCCCGTGCCGTGGGGAGGCCACCACGAGGGCGCAGCCAGGCGCGCCACAGCGCCAGCAGCAGCACGGCCATGCCCACCGCGAGGGTGGGGGTCAGGCCGCGGAAGCGCGCCCAGGACAAGACGCCGTGAGGCGGCTCGAAGCCGTGGTGGTGCTCGTCGAAACGGATGGGCGAGGGCAGGGCGTGGGCCAAACGCCAGGCGAAGCGCAGGTTTCCGTCGCGCCGGATGCCCTCGTTGTCCAGGATGAAGGGGTCGGTGATCAGCAGGAACCGCCCGGTGCCGAGGCCGACGCTGGCTACCCGCGCGCCATGGGTGGAGCCGTACAGGGCGAGGGCCCCCGGGCGCGGCGCCAGCAGGGCCATGCCGCGGCTCTCCAGCGGCGTGGTGGGGTCCACGAGGGGGGAGGGGACCAGGGGGTGGCTCGCGGCGGGCAGGGGCACCTTCCGGAGGATGAGGCCGCGCTCCGCGAGCAGCGGTGGCAGGTGATCGGTCACCAACAGGACGGTGCCGCCGGCCTCGGCGTGCAGGACGAGCTGGCGCTGCTCCTCCGGGTCCAGCGTAGCGGCCGGGGAGAAGATCACCAGGGAGCCGCCGGGCGCGAGCTGGGTCAGGGGACGGATCCAGCGCTCGGTGCGCCCACCTGCGCGGCCCAGCAGGTCGTACAGCTCGCTGCAGCCGCGGGCACCGCGCTCGTAGCTCGAGCCCACCAGGGCCGCGCCGCCCTGGCGGCCGGTGTGCGGGCGCGTGAGCGAGAGGCCGCCCGGCAGGAACCAGACGGCCAGGCCCAGGGCCAGCAGGAGCAGCCCCCCGAGGACACCGCCGCGACGCGGGGTCAAGGGCGCTCCTCCAGTCGAGCCGCCAGCTCGAGCACGAGCTGGCGCTCGGCCTCGGACGGCGCCGCGCCGCCGTAGCAGGCGCGGTCGTGCACCGCGATGGCGGGGGCCACCAGCGCCTGGTCCGCCCCTGGCAGGGCCGCCATGACCTCGCCGTTGGTGAGGTGCGCGGGCTGGCGCAGGCGCCCGCGCCGCACGAGCGCGCCCAGCGCCGCCAGCAACGCCGTGCCCAGCGGGCTCGCCGGCCGACCCGGGGCCTCGCGGGCGGACCGCGTGCGGGCGGGGCGCGCGCTGCCGAGCGCCCGCAGGGCGGGCCACAGGGCCAGCAGCAGGGCCGCCAGGCTGGTGCCCACCAGCACGAAGAGGGTGGCGTGCGCGGAGGAGGTGCCGCGGCGTGTCAGGGCCAGGCCGGTCCACGCGCGCACCCGGGCCCAGCCTCGCTGGGCCCCGGACTCCAGCGGGGAGGGCTCGGCGGCCTCCGGGGCGGCGCGGACGGCGGTGGCGAACAGCTCCCCTTCCGGGCGGATGGCCTGGGAGTAGGAGGGTGGCGGGCGCCGCACGAGCTGGTCCGCCTCGGTCTCCAGCAGAGAGAGGTGCAGGGAGGTGTCGCGCAGGGCGTTGGCCAGCACGCCCTCGCCGGCGAGGGCGGCCTCGAGCTGGGTGGTGAGGCGCTCCAGTTCGTCATCGTCCACCTGGGCGACGCCGCCGTCGGGGTCGCGGATCTGGCGCCCCTGGAGGCGTCGCAGGGAGGTGAGGGCGAGAGGAGACCCCTGGGTGACCCTGCGCTCGGCGTCGCGCACCAGGCTGCGCCAGCCCTCGGGGCTGATCGGCTCGGCCCGGGTGGTGCCGAGGACCAGCAGCAGCAGCGCCAGCCTCACGCGGCCTCCTCGGGTGGCTCCCGGGGCGCGCCGTCGAGCCCGAGGGCGGCCACGAGGGCGAGCAGCCGCCAGGGCTCCGAGAGGGTGAGTGCCAGCAGCCCCGCCAGGACCCACAGCTGGGGATCGAGCAGCCGGGGCAGCGAAGCTGCGCCGGCGGAGGGCAGGCCGTGTCCGATCCAGGCGAGGCCCAGGGCCAGGTTGAGGGTGGTCAGGGCCCACAGCAGCCAGGCCCCCACCTGGGTGGTCACCACGGAGAGGGGCGGCGGGGTCGGGGAGGCGCGCACGCCGGGGCGCAGGGCGGCCAGCACCGGCCAGGGAGAGGAGAGCAGCCGCGCCAGCGGCAGGCCGGCCCCCAGCGGCAGCAGCCCGAGGGCGCTCACACCGAGGCGCGCGGCGTGGGCCCGCGCCAACCAGGGCAACTGCTCGAAGAGTGCGCGCAGCGAGGGCAGGGCCGGGACGGGCTCACCGCGCAGCGCCGCCTGGGCCTGGCGCAGCAGGAAGGCCTGGCCGAGCAGGTACCAGGCGGCAGCGACCACCAGCAGGGCAGCCCAGCCCAGGAGCGCGAGCATCTGGCCGGACTGGGCCGGCAGGCCGCTGCGCAGGGCGTGGCGCGTGAGCCCGGCGCCCGCGGCGATGGGGGGGGCGGCCGCGAGCAGCCAGGTCAGGACCAGCCAGGGGGCCTGGGCCAGCGCGCGGGCGGCGCGATCCGCGGGGAGCAGGGCGCGCCTCACGGGCCCTCCACCCACACGACCACGTCGTCTCCCAGCGGCAGGCCGGCGAAGTCGGGGCCGCCCAGGCCGGGGGTGTCGAGCTGCCGGTTCGGGCCGGTCTCCGCGAGGTAGACCCAGTCGCCGCTGGGGCTGGCGTAGTAGAGGACTGGATCGCCCCGCCGGTCCTGGAGGCCGCCGCGGCGTGAGGACCAGCGCAGGTCGAGGCGATCGAGGTCGAGGTAGGGGCCGTGCCAGGCGAGGATGGGATCTCCGTCGAGCTCGGGGTCGGGTGTGACCAGGGCCGTGAAGCCCTCGGTGGGTGTGGGGTAGCGGCTGGTGTCCAGGTAGAAGTCATCGAGGGAGAAACGCAGGCGATCGAGGGTCTCGCGATCCGCCCGCGCCTGGTGCACGGTGCCCGACCAGGCCAGCAGCCAGGCCACGCCCGCGCTCGACAGCAGCGCGAGGACGCCGAGCAGCAGCAGGGTGATGGCCGGCTGGCCCCCGGGACGTTGGTGGGCATCAGCGGCCGGCGCAGCGCGGCAGGCGGCGCAGAGGGTGCGGCCGGCGTGGCGTTGTGCGCAGGCGGCGCACAGGGCACAGCCGCAGGCGGCGCAGCGGGCGACTTCGGGCGCCGTGCGCAGGTGAGGGCAGGGGCCAGCGCAGGGAGAGGCGCGCGCAGCGGTGTCCGGGGGGCGCTGGCCAGGCTCGGCGGAGTCGCTTGGGGACAAGGTCAACCGGGCTCCGGAGCGTGGCTGGGATCGCGATCCATGGCGCGGAGGACAGAACACGAAGGCAAACCGCTTTGATCCTATGGCCTCCAGCCTCGAGCGCCTACCAGCGCTCCGCGTCGGCCACCAAGGCCCATGGCGCGTGGTCACGGCGCGAAGCGCCGGCAGCCTCCTAGCGGGTGGACCAGCGCAGCGCCAGGCTGGCCAGGATGGTGCGTGGCGGGCCCTCATCGCGCAGGCGGCGGCCATCCCAGCTGCGCACGCGCCCCCCGTCCAGGAGGTAGAGGCGCCCGCCCTCGACGGCGAGGGCCTGCCCGGGGGCGGTGCAAGGCCTGCCGGTGAACTCCTGCCCGAGGCTGGCGAGGTCGGCGCCGGTGTCGGGCCAGCCCACGAGCGCGTGGGCGGGCGCGGCCAGGACCCCCGTGCGGCTCGGGTGGCGGTGCAGGGCCAGCACGACGCCCCAGGGCCCCCCCTCGCCGATGGCCAGCACCCTGGAGCCTGGCCGGAGGAGATCGGGGAAGCCGTACAGGCCCCAGGTGCGGCCGGCGAAGGTGGCGGTGCCGCGCTGCACGGCGGTGTCGAGGACGTTGTTCAGGGCGGGGATGTCGGCGAGGACCGCGGGCAGGGCGGGGCAGGTGCCTGTGACGACGGTGGCCCCGAAGGCCGCCAGCGCGCCGCGCCAACCGGCCTCTCCTGCCGCCTCGGGTGGGGGCGCGGCGGCCATGGGGCTGTGCGCGCGCACCTCGACGCCGAGCCCCGGGGTGGGCTGGGCCTCCGCCGGCGCGGAGAGCGCCCCCAGGGAGCGCAGCATGTGCCCCAGTTGGGGCAGGATCAGGGCCTCCAACGCCAGGCGACAGGCTCCCGGGGCGCCAGGCAGGGAGAAGATGAGGGTGGTGCCCAGCACCCCGCAGGTGGCGCGGGACATCATGGCGGCCGGCCCCACCTCCTGGAAGCCGAGCTGGCGGAAGATCTCGCCGAAACCGGGCAGCTCCTTGTCGAGCACGTCGCGGACGGCCTCCGGGGCCTGGCACGCGGGCGCCAGCCCCGTTCCCCCGGTCAGGATGACGGCCTGGACGCCTTCGTCCGCGGCCAGCGCCCTGAGGTGCGTCGCGATCCCGGCGCGGTCGGAGGGCAGCTCCTCGGTGCCGAGCACGCGGTGTCCGGCCCCGGTCAGCAGGCGCGCGATCAGCGGCGCGGCCGGCTCGGCCTCGGCATGGGTGCCGCCGGAGACGGCGATGATCTGGAAGGAGACGGGCCCACTCGGCGCGTCTGTGTGGTGGTCCTCGGCTCCCATCCTCGCTCCTTGCGGTCGGTGTCGGCACCCGTGACGGGGGCCTGTCGGGATCGTGGCCCGTCCGCGGCCGCCGCGCAAGCCCGGCGTGACCTCAGCGCCGGATGGTGAGGTGCTGCCCCGCGTAGATGGTGTTGTTGGTGAGGTGGTTCCAGGCCTTCAGATCCGCCACCGTGCACCCATGCGCGCGCGCGATCCCGTCCAGGGTGTCCCCGCTCTCGACACGGTAGTCGACCCAGTCCGAGGTGGCGGCGTAGACCACCAGGTCTTGCCCGACCTTGATCTGCGAGCTGTCGCGGATGTGGTTCCAGCGCTGCAGATCGGCGACGGAGACGCTGAACCTGGCGGCGATCCCCGACAGGGTGTCGCCGGGGGCGACCTTGTAGTGGCGCGGCTCGTCGCGGGCCGGATCCGCGCTGCCCACGCGCAGGCGCTGGCCGGCCTGGATGCGGTCGGGCTGGGCGATGCCGTTCCAGGCTATGAGATCGGCCACGGAGACGTGGTAGTGCGCCGCGATGGCGTCGAGGGTCTCGCCCCGCTTGACGTTGTGCCAGACGGGCTGGCCAGCGGGCGCCCTGGCGCTCGGCGCCGGGGAGGCCGGGGTGTCGCGATCCTCCGTGGAGGAGGGGATCGGAGCACCGGGGGTGGGGATGACCAGCTCGGTGCCCACGTAGATGCGGTTGGGGTTGGCGATCTTGTTCATCTTCACGATCGCGGTGGTGCTCACTCCGTATCGCTTGGCGATGGAGCCCAGGCTTTCGCCCTTCTTGACCACGTGGCGGGTGAAGGCGACCCGCTCCGAGGGGGGGATGCGCTCCACACAGGCGCTGAAGGCCTCGGCCTTGCCCGCGGGGATGTTGACCTCGTAGGAGGCGGGCTCGGGCGGCAACGCCCAGCGCCTGAGCGCCGGGTTCAGCTCCTGGAAGGCGGGCTCCGCGACACCGGCGCAGGAGGCCAGGGAGCTGAGGGAGGTGGAGCCGGGGGCCGCGGCGCGCTCGGCCGCCAGGGCGGGCTGGTAGTCGACGCCGGTGAAGCCGTAGCGCTCCGGGTGGTGCCCGATGATGGCGGCGGCGAGCATCTTGGGCACGTAGCTGCAGGTCTCGCGGGCGAGGTTGCCGGGCTGGGCCACGACCCAGTAGTCATCGCTGCCAGCACGCCGAGCCGCGGTGCGGACCCGGCCGGCGCCCGCGTTGTAGGCGGCCGCCGCCATGTACCAGTCGCCGAACATACCGTGCAGATCCTGGAGGTGGTCCAGGGCGGCGTCGGTGGCGCGCGCAGGATCGCGGCGCTCGTCGACCCACCACTCGACGCGCAGGTGATAGGCGCGGGCGGTGGGGGCCATGAACTGCCACAGGCCAACCGCGCCGGCCTTGCTGATGGCCTGGGGCGAGAAGCCGCTCTCGATCATGGCGAGGTAGAAGAGGTCGCGGGGCATGCCGCGCGCGTCGAGGCCGGCCTCGATCATGGGCCGGAAGCGGGTGCTGCGCGCGAGGTAGTGGGTGTAGTACTTGCGCCCCGACCCCAGGAAGTAGCGCATCCAGAGCTTCACCTCGTCGGTGATGACGACGGGGAGGTCGAATTCGGCAGGGTCGAGGCGATCCAGGAAGAGCGGATCCTGGGTGAGGGTGGCGAGGGGGTCCAGGTACCAGGCCAGGGCCTGCTCCAGGTGGCTGCCCGAGCCGACCTCCAGGAAGTCCTGCTCGGCGCTGCGCTCGGCCGCAAGCTCACCGCTGGCCTCGACGATCTCCTGCGGGGGAGGTTGGCCATCCAGCGCCTGCTCGATGGAGTCCCAGAGGGAGCCCTCGCCGCTCTCCCGGGCGGGCTCGCTGCCCTCCTCGGCGGTGGCCGCCGCGGCTGGCGCGGGCACCGCCGCTGCGGGCCCGGGCAGCGTGGCGCAAGAGACGAGGACGAGTACCGCGGCGGCCGAGAGCATGGGGGACATGGGGCCTGGGTGTGACGCTGAGGAGCGGCGAAGATAGCATCGCCGCGGTCAACGGGCGACCCGCCCGAGCGCTGGATTGTTCGAGGAGGGCCGGTGCCCCAGATCGTCGTCGCGACCCAGGACGAGGGCTTCCGGGAGGAACTCTCGGCCGCCATGCTGGAGGGGGGGCATGCCGTCGGGTTCGCCTCCAGCTGGGCGCGTGTCGTGGAGAGTGTGGCGCAGCCCGGCACCCGCCTGCTGCTGATCGACGCAGCCTCGCCCGCGGTCTGCCAGGGGCTCGAGCGGGCCGCGATGCTGGCGGATCTGGCGCGGTCCATGCCCTCGGCGCCGGCGCTGCGCTCCGTGCGCGGCGGGTTGCCGCCTCTGGAGGAGCTGCCCATCTTCCAGGCGCCGCGGATGGCGGCCCGCCTGGCCGGTCCCGCCGTCCCTCGTGAAGAGCTGCGCCTGCTCACCCTGCTCGGCGTGGGTCGCAACCCGCTGCAGGTCCTGGCCAAGCTCGCGCGGACCACCCTGCCGGTGGTGCTGATGGGCGAGCGCGGCAGCGGCAAGCAGCGGGTGGCCAGCGCTGTGCACGCCCTCGGGGGTGGAGGTGCGTTCGTCGTGGTGAAGGGGCCCCAGGGCGTGAGCCCGGCCGCCAGCCCCGGCCTCGGCGCCGGTGCGCCGTCCGGCACCCTCTACCTGCCCCTGCAGGCCGGGATGCCGCTGGACCGGGCCCTGGATATCGCGCGCGAGGGCCGGGAGGCGGGCTGGCGGGTGGTGATCGGGACCCGGGAGCCCCTACCCTCCGGGGTGGGAGAGTGGGCCTCCCTGGCCCTGAACCCCTTGCGGGAGCGTCCCAGGGACCTCCATGCCCTCGCGCTGCTGTACCTGGACCGCCAGCGCAAGGCCATGGGGCTGCCGCGCCGCCGCCTCGCCAAGGCCACCTGGGCGCTGGTCGAGACCTACACCTGGCCAGGCAACGCGCGCGAGCTGGAGTCCTTCGTGGTCTCCATGCTCAGCTCCGCGCCTCGAGCGCTGATCCACCCGCGCCACCTCTCCCCGGCGGCCCGTGCCATGATCTCCCCCTCCCAGGACGCCGCCGCCGTCGGTGCGGCCGCGGTGTTCGAGGATCTGGTGGAGTCCCCCATCCGGCGGGTGGTGGAGCTGTTCGAGCCCGGGGGAGATCTCACGCTGAACCGTCTGGTGCTCGATGGGGTGGAGCGGCCACTGCTGAGGGCGGTGCTGGCGCGCACGGGGGGCAACCGGAAGGCCGCGGCGACGCTGCTGGGGGTGAGCCGGAACACGTTCAAGGAGCATGTGGAGCGGTTGTTGGGGGGGAAGTAGGGGGGGGGCTCCCTTCTCCCTTCTCCATACTCTCGATCCTCCCGGCAGGGCACCGCCCAGTCCCGCCGACAGTCGGCCGAAACGCCGACCATGGCCTCTTGGTGCACGGTTCATTCATGAATGTGGGGACACGGGAGGTTAGCTGCACGCGATGTGCTTCCAAGGTGGTGGTCTGGATGTCAGTCGGTCATGTGCACGGGCCGGAATCCGGCAGCGCGCCCCTCGGGATGGGGCGCCGCCTGCTGTTCACCGCGGTGGTCTTCGTGGGGTTCCTCGCGCTGCTGGAGGGCGCCCTGGCGGTCGCGCCTTGGGTGCTCGTCCGCCTGCCCCACCGACGCCTCGCGGAGGACGCGGAGCTCACGCTGTGGTGCGTGGGCGACTCGGTGACCTACGGCGATGGGCTGAACGCGGGCGAGTCCTGGCCCGACCAGCTTCAAGCCCAGCTGCGCGAGCGGGGGATCGGGGCCATCGACGTGCGCACCGAGGCCACCGAGGGCGCCACCATCGACTTCCTCGATCGTGCCACGTTCCTCCAGCGCGGGGAGGGGCACCCGGCGGTGCTGCTGGTCATGCTCGGCCACAACGACTTCATGCGCTGGGGTGGCGGCCGCCGTCACGGCATCCGTGGCCAGGTGCGAGACAACCTCGGCCGCGACCGGAGCGGGGGTTTTCTGGTCAATCTTCGCATCGCGCGCGTCCTGCGATGGGCCTGGGGTGCCTGGCAGCGCGACATCCCCGCGGGCGTCTTCGATGAGGCCACCACGGCGCGTTTCGGCGGGACGCTCGAGCGCGTCGCGCAGGAAGCCGGGCGGAGCGGGGGGCGCGTCTACCTGCTGACCTACCTCGTGGTCGGTACCCCCCCCGAAGGGCTCGACGACTACGCCGCCCGGATCATCGAGGCCACCCACGAGGCACAGCCCCTCATCAACGACCACCTGCGGGCGCTGGCCTCCGCCCATGGGGCAGGTCTGATCGACGTGCAGCGCCGGCTGATGCCACCGGCGACCTTCTCCTCCGACTGGTTCCAGGACCACATCCACCCGACCGCGGCCGGGTCGGCCGAGGTGGCCCGCGCGGTGCGACAGGCCCTCGCCGAGGACGGGGTGCTGCCGCCCGCGGCGCTCTGAAGGGGGTCTTCGGTGACTGGGCCAGGCGCGATGTCTCCCCAGCCCGGCGTCCCGCCCCATCGTCGGCGCTCTGGTCTCCAGCCTCCAGCCGCTTCCCAGATTAGGCGGACTGCACCCAGGAGGCCGCCTTGGATCCAGCTTCCCCCTCCCGCCCGACCGTGCAGCCCGGCACCGGGGACATCCTCGGGCAGGAGCGCGCCTGCCGGCAGCTCTGGACCTCACTGGCCGCTGATCGGCTGCACCACTGCTATCTGTTCGAGGGGCCGCCCGGGGTGGGGAAGGCCACGGTGGCGCTGCGCCTGGCCATGGCGGCGAACTGCGAGGGGAGGCCGGGGGAGGGGGCGCCTTGTGCGCGCTGTCCAGCCTGCCAGGCCATCGCGGCGGGGAGGCATCCGGATGTGATCGAGCTCGCCCCGGATCCGGGGCAGGCCTCCGGCACCATCACCATCGAGCAGGCGCGGGAGCTGCTGCGACGCCTCTCGCTGCACCGGCACTCGGCGCGGCGGCGCTTCGTGATCGTTGACCCGGTGGACCTCGTGCGGACCGAGGCGGTCAACGCCCTGCTCAAGACCCTCGAGGAGCCGCCGGAGGCCACCGGGTTCATCCTGGTCACCGCCCGCACCGCCAGCCTGCTGCCCACGGTCATCTCCCGCTCGCTGCGGGTGCGCTTCAGCGCCGTGGAGGATGGCACGCTGGCGGCCTGGCTGGAGGCGCGGGGGATCGTGGAGCCCGCGCGGCTGGCGCGGCTGTCTTTGGGCTCGCCGGGGCGGGCGCTCGAGCTGGCACAGGGGCGGCTCGCGGCGCTGGAGGAGGCCCGCGCGGCGCTGCTGGAGGCCATCGAGGCCGGCCCCACGCCGCTGCTGTCCTACATCGAGGCGCTCTCGGCATCGCCCCGCTCGGCCTGGGAGCCGAAGATCGGGCTCTGCCTCGATGCGCTGGAGCTGCTGCTGCGCGATGCCACCTGCTGCGCCACCGGGCGCGGGGAAGAAGTCCTCGACCCAGCCCAACGCGGGCTCGCCGAGCGATGGGGCGAGCGGCTGTGGCCCGGAGGGCTGCGGCGGGTGGACGACGCCATGGAGCAAGCCCGCGCCAGCCTGCTGCTCAATGTCACCCCGCGCCTCGTGATGGAGGCGCTGCTCACGACCCTGGCGGTGGAGCTGGGCTGAGCCCTGGCGGCTGCCCCCGCTCGAGCCTGGCGTCTACTCGGCGCTCTCGGCCTTCGGGGAGACCTGCGCGGGGGCGTTGGCGTCGGCTTCCTCGGTGTGGATCGGGAAGACCGGGGTGGAGCCGTGGGTGGCCCGGTAGTTCTTGGCCTTGCGGTTGGCCTTGGACTTGCGGATCTTGCGGCGGTACTCGGTGATCTTGGTGTTGGAAGCCATGGCGAAAATCTCCATAGGGGTGGACCCCGCGTGCGGGGTCGAGCGGCGGCAAACTACTTCCGGGGGTAGCCGCTGTCAAACCCGAATTCGCACCGCGCCTTGCCCTGCTACCCGCCGGTGGTGAAGTTTGCGGCGGACGTCCCCTCGCGGAGCCGCACCTGGAACCGCCGATCCCCGCCCCCGCCCCCTCCACGCTGCCTCCCCCCGAGGCGCTGGAGGTGCTGCTCGCCCGCCTCGAGGGCGCTCGGGAGCACCCCCGCACCTTGCCACTGCACGATGCCCTCTACGGCCTGCTGCGCGACCCGCCCCCCGCTGGGGACACGGCCGCCGTGGCGGCGGCGCGTGACCGCGTCCTCGCGGCCCTGGAGGGGGGCCACCCCAGCGAGGCCGAGGTCCGGGAGACCTTCGGGCTGCCCTCCGCGGTCCGCGCGCGGGATCTGGCCCATGTCCTGGGGCGAATCCCGGACTTCCCGGCGCGCGAGGATCCATTGGAGGCCCTCGAACTGTACCTCGCGGCCCAGCGGGAGCGCATCGCGCGGCTGGAGCGCTCCCGCGAGGAGCTCGTCCAGGTGGTGCGGCGTCAGGGGGTGCTCCTGAGCGCCGCGGTGGGTGGCGCCACCCTGCTGTTGATCCTGCTGGCCCTGGGCTGGGGCCTGGCGCCGCTGTGGCTGGGGCCCGGAGGGCCGAGCGCCTCGGACCTCCCGGAGCCACCACGGTCCACGGAGCGCCAGGGCGTACAGGGAGGAAAGCCGTGAAGATTTTCACCTTCCGCCTGCTCGGCTTCCCCGTCGGGGTGCACCCGATGGTCTGGCTGTTGCTGGCCTTCGTCGTCCTGAGCTTCGCCAGTGATGGGCCCATGGGGTTGGCGATGGGCCTGCTGTGGGCCGGGGTGGCCTTCACCTCGGTGCTGGTCCACGAGCTCGGCCACGCCCTCGCGGCCAAGGCCTTCGGTCTCGGCCCCGTCGAGATCCTGCTGCACGGCTTCGGGGGTCTCACTCGGTTCCGCAGGGCCGGGTCCACCACGAAGAGCCTGCTGGTCACCGCCGCCGGCCCGGGTGCAGGGCTGGCGCTGGCGGCGCTCTCGGCGGTGGGGTCGTTGGGTCTGGCCCTGCTGCCCCTCCTCCCAGGTGCGGGCTTCCTGCTGGTACTTCTCGGCACCTCCCTGCGCGTGAACCTCTTCTGGAGCCTGTTCAACCTGCTCCCCATGGCGCCCCTGGACGGCGGCCAGATCCTCGGGCATCTCCTGATCCTGGCGGGGATGCGCCCCCAGCGAACCCAGCGCGCGGTGGCCTACGTCTCCCTCGGCCTGGCCGCGGCCATCGCCCTGGGTGCGATCCTGCTGCACCAGTGGTTCCTGATCCTGGTGGCCTTCCTGGCCGTGCAGCGGAACCTGCCCGTGCTGACAGGGAGGCCGGTGCTCTGACTCATGGCCCCGGTGGGGGCTTCGGGGTCAGCCTGTCGGCGCGCTCACCGACCGGATCCCAGGTGATCTTGCCCTCGACGGTGGCGCGGCGGTGCTCGCGGTAGAGCACCTCGCCCTGGGCGGTGAAGCCGGTGAACACCCAGCCGACCTCCTCGGTGGGGGCCATGGGGACCCAGGTGCGGTCGAGGTCCGCGCGGTAGAAGTGGAACTGGGGCTGGGGAAAGGGTGCGTGCTCCGCCGGCCAGTAGGAGATGACGGCGAGCTCGCCGGCGCTGGACCAGCTGAAGCCGCTGGCGGCGGTGGCGACCTGGCGCACCGCGCCGCTCGCGATGTCGAAGACGGTGATGTCCACGAGGTCGCCCGACATGCTGCCCAGGGCGAGGTGGCGCCCAGAGCGGGACCAGCGCGGCGACCACCAGGCCTCGTCGGGGTAGCCCTCGAAGGGCAGGGAGGCCAGCTCGTGCCGCTCGGCGTCGATCAGGGTGAGCGACCAACCCTCCGGGTCCTGGGTCACCAGGACGCAGAGGTCGCCGTCGTGGGTGGCCCAGCCCTCCCCGATGGGCTCGATCGCGGGCCCCTGTCGCTGGTAGGCCCTTGGCGGCGGCGTGCGGATGCCCTCCGTGGTCGGTGTGCTGGACTCCGTGAAGAGGCTGGCGATGGAGGTGGGGTCCTGGATGCGCTCCGGCATCTCGATGTGCGGGGCCGGCTGCGGGTCGGGAGGGGACGGCAGCGCCACCAGGGGCGATGGTGGGGGCGCGGGGGCAGGGGGCAGGACCTCCGGATCGGACCCGCAGGCGAAGAGCAACGCCATCGCGATGATCATGGGGTCTTTCCGTTGTCGGCCTGATCGGTGATGATGGCGCCCTTCGGCCCCGCCGGCACCTTGACAGCGTGCGGACCGGTCCCGACCTGATCGGTGACGATGGGCCCGCCGGCAGCAGGGACCTCCTTGGGGGGCAGACCAGGCGGGGGGCCGTCGGGCTGGGGGGTGGCCGAGCCCGAGAAGGTGTCGAGGCGCAGGCCCCGATCGAGGTCGAGCACGATCTCCGCCAAGCCCTCAGCGGGGATCTCCAGGCCCTCGGGGTAGAGGTCGATGCGCGGATCACCCGCGCTCGGCCCGTCACCGGCGGCATCCAGGTAGACCTGGAAGCTGACGCGGGCCACCTGCGCGCTCAGCTCCATGGAGAACGGCCCAGGCCGGGGCGCGCGCATGGTGCCCACGACACCGCCCGGCCCAGCGCCTGTGGTCACCGCGTCGATCTGCAGTGGGGTGCCCGCCATGTCCGCGGGGGCCACCACCTCTCCCTGGATGCGGGGCCCGCCCGGGGAGACCGCGGGCACCGCCTGTGCCGCCGGATCCACGGGTGGCACAGGCGGGGTGTGTGCGCCTTCTACGTAGCTGTCTTCGTAGGCCGGGATGGGCCCGGGGTGGGGCGCTCCCTCCAGCGCCTCTCCTTCGGCCCAGCCATGATCCATCAGCAGTTGCTGGAGCGCGGCGGCCCAGATGGCGTGGCCTTCCGCCGTGGGGTGCATCTCGTCGAGGAAGAGATCGTCGGCGCTCTCACCCGTGCCTCTGAACAGGCTCGGCAGATCGAGCACGGGGGCGCCGTGCCGCTCGGCGGTGTCCAGCATGACCCCGCGGTACGGATCCCAGGCGGCACCCGATGCGTAGGCGCTGAGGATGTCCTCGCGGTTGGGGAGGACCATGAAGGCCACCTCGGCGCTGGCCTCGTGGGCCAGCTCCACCATGGTCTCGAGGTTGCGGGCGTACTCCTGGATGGGCACGCGCCGCTTGCCAATCTTCTCGCCGCGCCCGACCATCCAGCCCACCCGGCGCTCGGCCGGGAACTGGCGCAAGACCCGCAGCTTGTAGTCGAGCAGGTGGAAGATGGCCGAGCGCTGCAGCAGCTCCTTGAGCGCCCGCCCGCGCCGGTTGCGGAAGCTGCTGTAGGCGGCGAGCAGATCGGCGTCCACGAAGGAGTCGAAGTTGTTGTCGGACCAGATCGAGCCGATCACGAGCAGATCAGGCTGCAGGGCCAGGGCGCGGATCTGGAGCAGGTTGATGGTCTGGTAGGTGGAGTAGCCCGGGACGGCCGCGTTGATGACCTGGACGTGGTCGCCCAGGGCCGTGTCGAGCCGGGATGTGAAGACCTCTCCGTCGTGGACGCCGAAGCCGTAGACCGAGGAGTCGCCCACGGCCATGATGCGGCGCACGCCAGGAGGCTTCTCGATGCTCCACTCCGGGCCGCGCAGGCCCAGGCGGTTGATGGCCACGTGGATGTCGTTCTCGAGGCGATCGCCGGGGGCCATCTCGAACAGCAGGTAGGGGTTGCCCACCAGGTTGGGGGCGCCCTCCTGGGCCTGGGGCAGAGGGCTGGCGGCCAGCTCGAGGGCGTCCCCGGCGAGCCAGCGTGCCATCCCCTCAGCCGTACCCAGCACCACCAGGACCATCACCAGGCTGAACAGGACGCTGCGTCGAAGGCTGGTTCGGGCCACGGGCCGGGCTCTCTCTCGGGAGGGCTCGCTCTAGCGCGGAGCGCGGCCTGTGGCACGCATGGGCGTCAGCGCCTCCCCGCCCCGCCCTCTCCGCCCGTACGGCCAGAACCGCCAGACTTCTTGCCTTTTTCCTTCTTCTTTGCCTTCTCCGTGAGGTCGGCCGTGCCGTGGAGCACCAGCGCGGGGCCCTGCCCGGTGGCTTCCTGCACCGAGAGCACCAGCGTGGCACCCCCGATGGGCTCGCGCACCTCAGCCGGGCGGGCCACGTCCAGGGCCTCCTCGATGGCGTCGAGGATGGCCCCGCGCGCCAGCAAGGCGAGGGGATCGAGCAGGGCTGCGCCGCGGCTGTGGTCACGCTCGTGGACGGAGGAAGGGGTCAACCGCAGGTGGCCGTGGTCGAGGGCCAGGTCGCCCAGCACCTCGTAGTCACGCCACCAGCAGGATCCGGCCAGGCGCCAGAGGCGCAGCCCCAGGGTGAAGGAGCGCTCCTGGAGGGCCAGGCTGCTGGGATCGGCGTAGATCCCATAGTCCAGTTCGCCCTTCTCGAAGGCCGCCTTGCGGGCCAGGCCGAGCAGCACCTGCTGGTCCATGGCCAGGTACCAGTCGGCTCTCTGTGGTGCGGGCAGGGCCTGTCCCGAACGCACGGGAGAGGGGGTGAGGACATCGACCACGAGGTAGGCTGGCGTGGTGCCGAGGCGCAGGGCCCTGAGGGGCATCTCCTGCGAGCCCACCTCGGCGATGGGGATGGCCGGGAAATCCTGCTCCACCTGCTCCTTGAGCCACGCCACCAGGGGATCGTCGAGATCGACGCGCAGGCGGTCTACCTGGGGGATGTCCGCGAGCTTGATGGCCACCGTGCGCAGGTTCGCCTCCACCGCGTGCCCCGTCGCGGTGGGGTGGCTCTCCAGAGCGAGCACGGCGTCGAGCTCGAAGCTCAAGGGAACCTCACCTCCAAACGAGCCTACGCTCCATTCCAGGGAGCCGTCGAAGGTGGAGGCGATGCGCGCGCAGGTGTCGCAGGCCCGGGCGGGGGAGACGCGGGCGCCCGTGAGCTGGACATCGGGCTCGATCACGGCCTTCGCCCCAAGGGGGAGGTCGATCCGGAGGCGATTGGAGGGGTCCTCGAGGCGCTGGCTGAGCTCCCGCACAGCGAGGGTGGTGACCAGGTCCCAGGAGATGCCGAGGCGTGCATCGGCGGGCCAGCCGTCCGGCACGGCGCCCGGGTCCGCGAGCGCCTCGCTGCGCGCCTGATCGTAGGCCGCGCGGATGCGGGCGCCACAGGAGACGGGCCCCAACAGGAGAGAGACGAGCGCGATGAGCGGGACGGGCGGGGTCCGCATGGAGCACCTCCGGGGTTGGGGTGACTATCAAGAAACCCACCGGCGCGGCCTCCCCGGTGGGTCTGCGCCCGCTCGGCGCTTTGCCCCCCCTCTGAGCTGGCGATAGCCTTGCGTCCGCGTTTCCCATCCCCTTCGGCCAGGCGGAGAGGTGCACCGGTGAGCAAACAGGTCGGCGACCAGGATCCGCTCCAGAGCCCGCGTCTGTCCGAGCGCGTCGAGGCGGTGCGCCAGCTCGGCGTCGCGGGGGGGCCTGAGGTGCTGGACACCCTGCTGGACATGGCCCTGGAGGATCGCTCCTCCGGTGTTCGCCTGGCGGCCGCCAGCGCCGCCGCGGACATCCTCTCCCGCAGCCGGCTGGCGCCGCGCAGAGAGGATCTCTCGGAGGCCGCGCGGCGCGCCATCCTGCAGCGGCTGCGCGCCGTGGATCCTGGTCGGAACACCAGCCTGTTCCAGGTGCTGGCCAGCGTGGGGTTGCCCGAGGCGCTGCTGCCCATCGCGCGTGGGGTGCGGGATCCGCGGGTCGATGTCCGAACCGGCGCGCTGGTGGGGCTCGCGCGCCTGTGCTGCTCGGGCGCCGTGAATGGTGATGCCCAGGTGGAGCGCACCCTGGCGGGCCTGCTGGGAGAGACCCGGCTGCGGCCCGACGTGTCGGTCGAGATCGCCCGCATCGCGCATCGCGCGGGCTACCTGCGGTTGCGGGGCGATGTCGCTCGCATGGCGGGCTGCCTCGGCGATCGCTGGCGGGGTGCGGCGGAGGAGATCCTCGCCGCCATGCCGGGCGAGCAAGGGGTGGAGGCCGCCGTCGGCTGCTGGATCGGTGGCGATCTGGACTGCGGCGAGGTGCGCGCCAGATACCCGGCGGGATCCTGGCTGGCCGTGGTGCCAGGGCAGCTGCTGCTGGGCGCCGGTGGCGATCTCGCGCTGCACCCCTGGTCCCTGGACGGAGACGGCTTCACCTGCGCGGGCCTCTCAGCCGGACGCTCGCTGCCCCTGCGGCGGCTGCGCGCCTGGATGAACGGGCTCGACGGGGTGGAGGTGCTCCAGCTCGGCGCGCGGTCCTGGGCCGCGGCCCACGAGAAGGACCTGCCCGAGCTGGTGGACTCGCTGGCTGCAGCGGGTTTCGATGAGGCTGGCCGCAGGGCCTTCGCGGCGGCGCTGCTCGAGGTGCTCACGCCTGGCTTGTCGGAGCGGAGTACAGGGGCCTACACGCGGGCGGTGCTGTTGGCCGAGGCCGGCCGGGACGCCGAGGCCTGTGCGGCCCTGGAGCCCCTCGCGGGCCGTGGGCGGCCCGAGGCCTGCTGGCACCTCCATCGGGCCCGGGCACGCCTCGGGCAGGGGGAGGCCGCGGGCGCTGCGCTCGACGCCTACCTGCAGCTCGCCTCCCGTAGAAGCCGTTTCCTGAAGGCTGCCCGCGCGCTGCGGGAGAGCAGGGAGGGCTAGGCGTGTCGCTGCGCGACCAGCTTCTCAAGGCGGGGATCGCTTCCAGGAAGCAGGTGCAGGCTGCGGAACGTGAACTCAAGGAGGCGCGGCGCAAGCAGCAGGCACAGCGCCTCTCGCGGCGCGAGGAGGAGGAGCGGCGCCAGGCGGAGGTTGTGGCCGAGCGTGAGGCCCTGCTCGAGGAACGCCGCCGGCAGCGCGCCGAGCGTCGAGATGGGGAGGAGGCCGCCGCGCGCCGGTCGCGGGCCAACCAGATCGTCCACGCTCACGCCCTTCGCTTCGCCCGTGGGGTCGTGCCCTTCTGGCACCGCACCCCGGGGGGGCCCCTGCTGCATCGCCTCGACTTGTCGCGCAAGCTGGCGGTCGAGCTGCGCGCCGGCCGGCTGGCGGTGGTCTGGGCCGAGGTGAGCGGCGAGACCGAGTACCACGTGGTCATGCGCGCCGTGGCCGAGCGTCTCCGGGGCGTGCTCGCCGAGCGTGTGCTCTTCCTGAACGACGAGCCGCCCGACCAGGAGGACCCGGCCGAGCAGCTCCACGAGCCCCGGGAGGGGTGATCAGGCCGTCCCGTGCGCCGACGCGCGCGAGGTGACGCGCTTCACCGGGACCGAGCTGACCAGGGCCACCTTGTCCTGCAGGCGCTCGAGCCGAAAGACGGTGTCCTGCTTGTCCACGTCCATGTAGCGGCAGATGACCTCCATGATCTCGGCCTTCATGGCCTCGAGCTGGGCGGGGGTCATGTCCACCTGGTCGTGGATCAGGAGGAACTTGAGGCGCTGCTTCGCGTCGTCCTTGGAGTGACCTCGGCCTCCGAAGAACCGGGCGATCAGATCCTTCATCCCGCCACCTCCCGCGCGGGGGCCAGGCCCATCCAGCGCTTGAACGACAGCCAGAAACCCTCGTCCTGTTCGAGGGCCGCGTAGGGGACATTCTTTTCGCCGTGGACCCGGCGGGCGATGCGCCGCAGGGCCTCACCCACCACGGACTCCGGATCCATCACGGCCGGCTGCCCCCGGTTGGTGCTGATGATGACCTCTTCGCTCTCGGGAACCAGCCCGATCAGCGGGATGGCCAGGATCTCGAGGATGTCGTCCTTGTCCATCATGTCGCCGGCCCGGACCATGTTGCGCCGGTAGCGGTTGATGATGAGCTCGGGCTCCGGCATCTCCGCCGCCTCCACCAGGCCGATGATGCGGTCGGCATCGCGGATGGCGCTGACCTCCGGGGTGGTGACGATGATGGCGCGGTCTGCCCCCGCGATGCTGGTGCGGAAGCCCTGCTCGATGCCCGCCGGGCAGTCCACGAGCACGTAGTCGTGGCTCTCTTTGAGCTGGGCGATCAAGCGCCGCATGGCGTCGGGGGAGACGGCGGTCTTGTCGCGGGTCTGGGCGGCCGGCAGCAGATCCAGCCCCTCCACCCGCTTGTCCTTGATGAGGGCCTGCTTGAGGCGGCACTCTCCCTCGATCACGTGGACCAGATCGTAGACGATCCGGTTCTCGAGGCCGAGGACCACGTCGAGGTTGCGGAGGCCGATGTCGGCGTCCACCACTGCGACGCGGTTGCCCATCTGGGCCAGGGCCACCCCGAGGTTGGCGGTGGTGGTGGTCTTGCCCACGCCGCCCTTGCCAGAGGTGATGACGATGCATTCGCTCATGCGTCGCTCCTTCGGGTGTCTTCGCGGGGCAGGCGGCCCCGCCATGGCTCGATGACGATGGCGCCGTCGCGGACCTGGGCGAGCTCGGGAGCCCGCGCCGTGCCGCCGGCGGTCTGCCCCGGCTGGCCGGGGATGTGGATGTGGTGCCCGATGCGCAGCTGGGTGGCCTTGAGGTCCAGGGCCAGCACCCAGGCGCGATCACCGCTGCGCGTTCCGGCGTGGGCCACCCCCATAAGGGTGCCGAGGACCGTCACGGTCCCGCCAGCCACGATCTCGGCGCCGGGGTTGACGTCGCCGTAGAGGATGATGTCGCCACCGTGGCGCAGCACCGCGCCCGAGCGCAGCGTGCGGCGCTCCACGCGCACGGCCTCGGGACCCTCGCGGGAGCCGGTGGGCTCAGGCTCCTCGATCTCGGAGGGGGCTTCCGTGGGCTCAGGGGGTTCGGGGGAGAGATCCACCTCGGGGACGTCCTCGGCGGCGGCCGTGATCACCGGCGGCTCGGAGGGTGCTTGTGCCTCGGGCTCCGGCTCGCCGAGGTGGATGCGGACCTTCAGCTCTCGCTCGGCGAAGCGCCGGAGCGCCCCCGGATCGCACCGCATCCCGACCACGTGCACGCCGAAGTCGTCCGCGAGCAGGTGCACCAGGCGGCGCAGGTGGAAGAGATCGGGCTCGCGCAGCCCCAGATCGAGGTGGATCTCGGCGCCATCCCAGACCGCCCGGAGGGGGGTGAGCTGCTCCTTGAGGTCGTCCCGGATGCGGTCGAAGCTCGCCTCCCGGTCGAGCACGATGAGCGGCGGCCGGGAGGCGGAATCGAGACGGACCGTCGGAGTCGGATCCGGCGGGAGCGTGGGATCGGCGACCATGGGGGAGGGGGCGCGGGGAGGGAGGAGGAGGGGGGAGCGGGGAGGGAGGTGCGGGGAGATCCGTGCCCTGTGCCTGCCACAGCGCGGGAGACCAGGGCGAGTTGATCTTGTCCGGTCAAGGGCAAAATTTCAAGCAGAAATACAAGAAAGTCGAAAAACAAGGTGTAAAGAGGTAAAAAATGTGAAGTCCCGAGCACGTGCGCCGCCCCGTGTGGGGCGGCGGCGCGCGGCGCGGGGGGGAGGCTACCAGTCCTGGATGGGGTAGGTCGCGTAGACGTCCCACGCGTCGAAGATGTCGTAGGCCACGAACTCGACCCGGTAGGGCCCGGAGCGGCAGTCGAGGTAGGTGTCCCACTGGAACCAGGCCGTGGAGAACGCGCCGCCGCCGTAGTCCTCGAGCAGGAAGGAGTCCACCAGGCGGCCGTCCCAGTCGTCGAGCACGTCGGCGTAGACGTCGGTGAGGTCGGCGAAGCCGTCGGGGTCGGTCACTTCGGCGTCGAAGTACCAGACCCAGTCGTAGGAGCGCTCGTCCCAGAAGCAGCCGGCTTCGGCCCAGCCGATGACGGGGGCGAAGTTCGCCGGGGCGGGGGCGCGGTCGTTGGAGTAGACGATGCAGGCGGGGAGGGAGAGGAGGGCGGCGGCGATGAGGGCGCGGTTCATGGGGTCTCCTTCGAGCGGCGCGGGACGGTGTGGCCGCGTGCGTGCCCCCTGACGGTCTCCCGCGGAGGTTATTCGGCGCGGCGTGTGCACCCTCCGTGCGCGGTTGACGAAGGCAGGGGGAGACAGACCTGTGGGGTGGCCCCGGCTGGCACCTCAGCCGACAGTCCGGCGCGGCCGAGGCACCTCCCGGCGGGCGGTTTCTTGTTACTCCTCCGGGCGCGTCCTGCCACGAGCGAGGCGCGCCCGGAGGTCCCCTGCGCACGCTGCGCCTCACGCCCGACACCGTCGGCCCCGTGGCCCGGGGGCACCCCTGGGTGTACCGGGACGGCATGGAGGCGACAGGCTCCTGCGGTGAGCCCGTTCTGTTGGTGGACGCGAACGGGCGCGCCGTGGCCTTCGGGCTGACCGACACCGACGAGATCGCCGTGCGGGTCCTGGGGCGGCACCCCCAGCCCATCGAGCGCCTCGTGGCCGAGCGGGTGGCCTCCGCCCAGGCCTGGCGCGAGGCTTGTGTGCCCCCTGACACCGACGCCTGCCGGTTGATCAACGGGGCCGGGGACGGGCTGCCCGATCTCGTGGTGGACCGCTACGCCGGCCTGGCCGTGCTGCGCCTCTACAGCGCCGCCTGGGAGCCACACCTGGGCGCGCTCCTCGACGCCCTGCGCGCCCTGCCCTGGGTGCGGTGGGTGGCCCGCAGGCTCGGTGTGCAGCGGGTGGACGGCGAGCAGGGGCTCACGGCGCTGCATGGGGGTGAGCCCCCCGCCAGCCTGGTGGTGCGGGAGCACGGCCTGCGCTTCCTGGTGCGCCCGGCGCAGGGCCAGAAGACCGGCCTGTTCCTCGATCAGCGCGAGAACCGCCACCGCATCGCGGGCTGGGCCAGAGGTCGCGAGGTCATCAACCTCTTCGGCTACTCAGGCGGCTTCTCGGTCCACGCGGCCGCAGCCGGCGCGGCCCGCACGGTCACCGTGGATCAAGCCCCCGACGCCCTCGATGACGCGCGCGAGAATTTCCGGCTCAACGGACTCGACCCGGATCTCCAGGGGTTCGAGCAGGCGGACGCCTTCCGCTGGCGTCCCCCCCGGCAGGTGGGCCTGGTGATCTGCGATCCTCCCTCCCTCTCACGCGGCGCGCGCTCCGACGGCGCGGCCCGCACGGCCTACCGGGAGCTGAACAGCCACGTGGCGGGCATGGTGGCGCACGGCGGCCTGCTGGCCACCGCCTCCTGCACGGCGCGGCTGCGGGAGGAGCGCTGGCTGGAGGAGGTCAAGAAGGGGATCGGGCGGGTCCAGGGCCCCTGGTCCCTGGTGCACCAGGCCCGCGAGCCGGCGGACCACCCCGTGGCGGCCGGGCATCCGGAGGGGCACTACCTCAAGCTCGCGGTGTTCCTGCGTGCCGGCAGCCTCGCCCCCATCGCGCCCGGGAGCGGGTATACTCCCTCCACCCAAGGAAGCGCGCGTTGACCGGGTATCCTCGTCCCTATGGCCACTACGTCCTCCTCGAGCCCATCGGGGCGGGCGGGATGTCCGAGGTGGATCTGGCGCATCGCGGCATGGACGACGCCAGCTTCGTGCGCTTCGTGGCCATCAAGCGTGTGGCCCGGAGCAACCTCGCGGATGAGGGCTACGTGCGCATGTTCATGGACGAGGCCCGCATCAACTCCGAGCTGCACCACGGCAACATCGTCCAGGTCTTCGACTTCGGCAAGCAGGTGGATCCCGCGCTGGGTCGCGAGGAGTACTTCATGGTCATGGAGTACGTCCCGGGGCTCGATCTGCGAGCCCTGCAGCGCGCGGCCCACGCCAGGAACGAGCTGCTGCCCCTGCGCTTCTCCCTGGCCGTGCTCTCGGAGGTGCTCTGCGGCCTGCAGTACGCCCACACCAAGGCCGACACCATCGGCCGCGCCATGAACCTGGTCCACCGCGACATCAACCCGCGCAACGTGATGGTGTCCGTGACGGGCGAGGTCAAGGTGATCGACTTCGGGGTGGCGCTCGCCGAGGATCGCCTCGAGAAGACCCAGGGCCGCAGCCTCAAGGGCAAGTTCGCCTACATGTCCCCCGAGCAGATCGAGGGGAACGTGGCGCTGGACGGCCGCACGGATCTGTACGCGGTCGGCCTGATGTTGCACGAGCTGGTCGAGGGCAAGGGCCCCTTCCACGGGCTGACCGAGCTGCAGATCATGCACCGCATCGTCATGGGGCAGGTGCCGGAGCTGCAGGCGGTCGGCTCCTTCCCGCGGCCGGACCTGCTGCGACGGGTCCACGCCCGCGCGCTGGCGCGGGATCGCGATCGCCGCTACCCCGACGCCACCACCTTCAAGCGGGACATCGACGCCCTCGCGGATCTGCTGGGTGGCCCCGCCACCCAGGACGAGCGCGCCGCCCCGGTCCACAGCCTGGCCCCGACCGAGGTGGACGGGATCGGCAGCCGCCTGCGGCTGTACCACGAGCACAGCCACTCGGTTTCCAGATCCGTGGCGGTCGAGGGCCTCTCTCAGCTCCCCGAAGGCAGCGGCAGCGATCTCTCCCTGCCCCGCACGGCCGACGCCACGGCCAGCCTGGGTGGCGAGACCCAGGAGCTCCCCAAGGATCTCATCGAACCACCCGGCGGGAGCCTGCGGCGCATCGGCGTGGCCATCCTGGCGCTGGTGGGGCTCGCGCTGCTCTTCTCCATGGGCGCGGGGGTGGGGTTGGCGCTGTGGCTGCGGCGGGGTCCGGGCCGCCTGCCAGGGCCGGCGGTGACCCAGCCCGAGCCGCCGCCCCTCGGCGCATCGATCCCTCCGGTCGACCCTCCCGTGCCGGCTGAGCCGGAGATCAGGCTGCCCGTGCCGACATTGGCGGAGCCGCGCCCGCCCGCCCCGCATGTGGATCGCCCAGCGCCCGCCGAGGCGCCCGTCGCCACCGCCGGCGGCCGCGAGCCTGTCGCGTTGCCGCCGCGGGTGCCGGTCTCGG